>NZ_CP077080.1:3904745-4205110 GCF_019141525.1 Pseudomonas alvandae | reverse complement strand
GATCAGCACCTTGGGTTCGATCTGGCCGAACCGGTCGATTACGCCCTGGGTGCCGAAGTCCGGCGACGAGCACGACCAGATGGCGCCCAGGCTGGTGGTGGCGAGCATGCCCACCAACGTTTGCCAGGTGTTGGGCATGCAGGCGGCGACCCGATCGCCCTGGGTCACGCCGGCGGCTTTCAGGCTCTGTTGCAGGCCGGCGACATGGGCGGCGAGATCGGCCCAGGTCAGCTGCTCTTTGTCGCCGTTTTCACTGACGGCTACCACCGCCACGGCACTGTCGCGGCGGCGCAGCAGGTGTTCGGCAAAATTCAGCGTCGCCCCAGGAAACCAGCGGGCGCTGGGCATTTGCGGACCTTCTTCGAGCACCGCACTAGGCGCTTGCTGGAAGCGAATCTCGAAGAAGTCGACGATGGCCTGCCAGAAGGCTTCGCGCTGCTCGATGCTCCAGGCGTGCAGGGTTGGGTAGTCGTTGAGTTGCAGCAAGTACCGTTCGTTGACGAACCGGCGAAAGGCGTCCATTCGCGACTGGGCGATGCGTTCGGGGCTGGGTTGCCAGAGGATGTCGGACATGGTTTGCCTCTTGTCTTATGTATACACAAACTATAGAGCGACCCAATCTTGTGGCGAGGGGATTTATCCCCGCTGGCCGCGAAGCGGCCCAAAACAGAGTATGCGTTGCGCCAGGCAGATTGAGCTGTCGGCAATCGGGGCCGCTTCGCAGCCCAGCGGGGATAAATCCCCTCGCCACAGAGGGATTGGGAGGGGGTTATTGAGCCAACCACCCGCCATCAATATTCCACGCCGCGCCGCGCACCTGGCTCCCGGCTTCGCTGCAGAGGAACAGCACCAGTTCACCCAGTTGCGGCGGGGTGACGAACTCCAGGGACGGCTGCTTCTCGGCCAGCAAATCATGCTGGGCCTGTTGCGGGTCCACACCCGTGGCGATGCGGTCGTCGATCTGCTTCTGCACCAGCGGCGTCAGTACCCAGCCCGGGCAGATCGCGTTGCAGGTGACGTTGCTGGTGGCGGTTTCCAGGCCGACCACTTTGGTCAGGCCGATCACCCCATGCTTGGCCGCGACGTACGCCGCCTTGCCCACGGAACCGACCTGGCCGTGCACCGAGGCGATGTTGACGATCCGTCCCCAGCCCTTGGCGCGCATGCCCGGCAGGCTCAGGCGGGTAGCGTGGAACACCGAGGACAGGTTGATGGCGATGATCGAATCCCAGCGCTCCACCGGAAAATCCTCCACGGCGGCCACATGCTGGATGCCGGCGTTGTTCACCAAAATGTCGACGCCGCCAAATTCGCGCTCGGCGTAGGCGAACATGTCGGCGATCTGCGCCGGGTCGCTGACGTCGGCCGGATGATGGCCAACTTTTACACCGTGTTGCGCGACTTCGGCGATGACCGCCGATGCATCGCCAAAGCCGTTGAGGATCAGGTTGGCGCCGGCCTTGGCCAGGCTCAGGGCGATGCCCAGGCCGATGCCGCTGGTGGAGCCGGTGACCAGGGCGGTCTTGCCCGCAAGAGTGGTTGTCATAGGGAACCTCACACAATGCCAGTGGCGTAGAACACACCGATCACGAAGAACACCGCGAGGGTCTTGATCAGCGTAATGCAGAAAATGTCTTTGTAGGCTTCGCGGTGGGTCAGCCCGGTCACCGCCAGCAAGGTGATCACCGCGCCGTTGTGGGGCAGGGTGTCCATGCCGCCGCTGGCCATGGCGGCCACCCGGTGCAGCACTTCCAGCGGGATGTTGGCGGCATTGGCAGCGTTGATGAAGGTTTGCGACATCGCCGCCAGGGCGATGCTCATGCCACCCGACGCGGAGCCGGTAATGCCCGCCAGCAGCGTCACGGTCACGGCTTCGTTGACCAGCGGATTAGGGATGCTCTTGAGCCAGTCGGCCAGTACCAGGAAGCCCGGCAAGGAGGCGATCACCGCACCGAAACCGTATTCCGAGGCGGTGTTCATCGCCGCGAGCAACGCACCGCCCACCGCGCTCTTGCTGCCTTCGGCGAGTTTGCTGCGAATGGCCCGGAAACCGAACAGCAGCACCATGACGATGCCCACCAGCAAGGCCGCTTGCACGGCCCAGATCGCGGTGAGCTTGGCGACGTCGCTGGTCACCGGTGCCGCCATGCCCGGCAACGCCAGGCTATGGGTCTTGCCGTACCACTGGGGAATCCACTGGGTGAACAGCAGGTTCATGATCCCCACCGCCAGCAGCGGCGAGACGGCGATCCAGGGATTGGGCAGCTTGATGTCTTCGGCGGTCTCCGGCTCGTTGCGCAGCTCGGTGCCGTAGCCTTCGCCCAGGCGCAGGGCCTTGTTGCGCTGGCGCTGCAAGAACAGCATGCCGATGCTGAACACGAACAGCGTACCGATCACCCCCAGCCACGGTGCCGCCCAGGCGGTGGTGTTGAAGAAGGTACTCGGGATGATGTTCTGGATCTGCGGCGTGCCGGGCAAAGCGTCCATGGTGAACGAGAAGGCGCCGAGGGCGATGGTGGCCGGGATCAACCGCTTGGGGATATTGCTCTGGCGGAACATCTCCGCCGCGAACGGGTACACCGCGAACACCACGACGAACAGCGACACGCCGCCATAAGTGAGCAGTGCGCAGACCAGCACGATCACCAACATGGCCTGGCGCGTGCCCAGGAGGCGAATCGCCGCCGCAACGATCGAGCGGGAGAAACCAGACAACTCGATGAGTTTGCCGAACACCGCGCCGAGCAGGAACACCGGGAAGTACAACTTGATGAACCCGACCATTTTTTCCATGAACACCCCGGTGAATGCAGGGGCGACGGCGGACGGATCGGTGAGCAGGACCGCGCCGAGGGCGGCGATGGGGGCGAAGAGGATAACGCTGTAGCCACGGTAGGCGGCAACCATCAGCAGCGTGAGGGCTGCCAAGGCAATGATCACACTCATGGTGTGTCTCCTGGATTGTTATTTTTGTGGGGTGATGCGTGGGGAGGGCTATAGCGAGTTTTGTGCCAGATGATTAAGTGGCTGAAATATAAGGGATTTATTGAGAATTGTGAGGAGAGCTTGAGAACTTTGTCTCTGTTTTGAGATTTTTATTGGGATTGCTGATCTCATCGCGGGCAAGCTCGCTCCCACAGGTGATCTCGGTATCAGGAAGAACGCCAATTCCTGTGGGAGCGAGCTTGCTCGCGATGAGCGCAAAGCGCTCCAAATTAGAAGTCTATTTATAGAGAATTGAGTCTCTTTATTGAGACTCTGCAATCCCCAACGCCACCATCTTCTTGTACAGCGTCGACCTGCCCAGCCCCAATCGCTCGGCAGCCTCGATTACCCGCCCATCGCATTGCGCGAGGGTGGTTTCGATCAGATGTCGATCGAATCGGGCCCGGGCCTGGCTGAAGGTTTCCTGGGGCAACGGCTCCAGGCTGGGGATCGTCGCCCGCACGACCGGAGTGAAAGTCCCAATGGCCGCGCGAATGTCGGTGGCGGTGAGCACCAGGTCGTCACTGAGCAGCGCCGCGCGTTCCAGCACGTTGCGCAACTCCCGGATGTTGCCCGGCCACGCATGCTGGCCTAGCAGGTCGAGGGCGTCGCGGTGCAGTTCGTGTTGGCTGCGCAGTTCTTCGAGGATCGCCTCGCTCAGGGCGGGCAGGTCATCCAGGCGTTCGCGCAGCGGCGGGACCTGGATCGGCAATACATTGAGGCGGTAATACAGATCCGCACGGAATTCGCCGCGCTTGATCGCGGCTTCCAGGTCGGTGGATGTCGCGGCGATCACCCGGACGTCGCTTTGCAGCACCTCGTTGGAGCCGACCGGTTCGTATTCTTTTTCCTGCAACACGCGCAGCAGTTTGCTTTGCAAGGGCAGCGGCATATCGCCGATTTCGTCGAGGAACAGCGTCCCACCCTGGGCGATTTGCAGCTTGCCAGCGCGGCCCTTGCGGTCGGCACCGGTGAAAGCGCCGGGCGCGGTGCCGAAGAATTCGGCCTCCAGCAGCGATTCCGGTATCGCGGCGCTATTGATGCTGACAAAGGCCTTGTGCGCACGTGGCGAGGCACTGTGGATCGCCTGGGCCAGCAACTCCTTGCCGGTGCCGGTTTCACCGAGCAGCAGCACCGGCGAATCGGTGCTGGCGCTGCGTCGGGCGCGGCGCTTGACTTCAAGGCCGGCGCTGCTGGTGCCAATGAAATGAGCAAAGTTGTACTTGGTCTGCCGCGCCCGCAGCAGCGAGCGGGTGGAGGCCAGCTCTTCCTGCATGCTCAGGTAGCGCTTGAGCATCGGCGACAGGCTGCGCAATTCGTCGAACAGGGCAAAGCCGATGGCGCCGATCACCGCGCCGGCGTTGTCATGGATCGGCAGGCGCATCACCACCAGCGGTTCCTTGGGGGTGTCCTGCATGTCCAGCAGGATCGGCCGCCCGGTGCGCACCACCTCGCGCAGCAGGCTGCCCGGGATGACGCTTTCGCATGCCCGGCCGATGGCTTCCTGCGCCGAATTCAGGCCGAAGCGACGGGCATAGCGTTCGTTCATCCAGACGATATTGGCGTCACGGTCGACGATCACCGTGCCTTCACTGGACTGCTCGATGATCTCGAACAACGAGCGGATCGCCAGCGTGCGCACGCGCTTGTAATCCTTGAGGCTTTCGGTGGGGTTCATCGGCCATTTCCAGGGAAGGCAGGCTTGCGGTAGGAAGCCGGTCGTTTGGCGGCATTATGCCGAGGCACGAAGGTTGATCAACACTCCCTTCTGAATCGTCGTGGTGAGGTGATCTATAAACTTGTACAGTTGAGCGACTCTGTACATAAAAAATGCGAACGGACCATGAACAAATTCAATCCTCGGAAGCTCAAGCTTTCCAAGTGGACGGCGTGCGAGCCGGTCAATCGGGAGAAGCATTTTCTCGTCATCCAATTGCTTTGCGACGATCAGGGAGCACCGACCCAGGTCGAGTTGCAGGCTGTTCACAGCGCCCGCAGCGAGCTTATGGACTGGCAGGCGCTACGGGACAGCAGGCGTTGGAAGATGGGCTGGAGCTGATGACCAAGCTGCGTAAAGAGAAAAGCTCTTTGAGTTGTACAGAAATATAAAACTGTACAAGTTTTGTTGGATGATGGCTTAATGCTGCCCAGTCAACGTCTCGGGGAGCGGTACCATGTTCATTCGCACTCGCAAGCATCAGGACGCTTTGCAACACATCCAGGCCAGGCAGGCGATTCTTGAAGCGGAGCGGGTGGCGCTCCATGACGCCATGGCGATGGTCGAGTTCAGCGCAACGGGCGAGGTGCTTGGCGCCAGTGCGCTTTTTCTGAAAATGACCGGTTATTCTCTCGACGAGATCGTGGGCCAGCATCATTCCATGTTCTACGAACCTGCCTACGCCCGCAGCCAGGAAAACGCAGCGTTGTGGCAGCAGTTGGGGCGTGGCGAAAGCGCCGAGGCGCAGTTTCTGCACCGGCGGCGCGAGGGCGATGGGATCTGGGTGGAGGCCAGCTATGTAGCGGTGCGCGGTCAGGGCTCAGGCATTCAAAGCGTTATCCAGATAGTGCGCGACCGCCACGAGCGCGTGCTGCGCGCCCAGGCCGAGTCCAGTGTCATGCAGGCGATCGACCGTTCCATGGCGGTCATCGAGTTCGACCTGGGCGGTACCGTAGTGCGGGCCAACGACAATTTCCTCAAGGTCATGGGGTATCGACGCGAAGACGTGCTCGGCCAGCACCACCGCCTGTTCTGCAAGCCCAACGAAGTGCAGGACGAAGCCTATCGCGGCTTTTGGGCCGCGCTGAACCGTGGCCAATACATGAGCGGGCTGTTCCAGCGCGTCGATAAACGAGGCGCGACGGTCTGGCTGCAAGCAACGTACAACCCGCTCTACGACGCCAATGGCCGCTTGTATGGCGTGGTCAAGTTCGCCACCGATAGCACTCGCGAGGTCGAGCAGCGCCAGACTGAATCAAAAGCGGCGCGACTGGCCTTCGAAACATCGCGAAAAACCGATGAGCACACGCAGATGGGCACCTCGGTTGTCCAGCAAACCGTAACGGTGGTGCAGAGCATTGCCGATGAACTGCAGCAGGTCGCCCTGGGCATTGGCGCCTTGAGTGCCCAGTCCGAAGAGATCGGCAGCATCGTCGACGCCATCCGCGGGATCGCGGAGCAGACCAACCTGCTGGCGCTCAATGCCGCCATCGAAGCAGCTCGGGCCGGGGAGCAGGGGCGTGGTTTCGCGGTGGTCGCCGATGAGGTGCGCAACCTTGCGCGCCGCACCAGCCAGGCCACCGTAGCCATCTCCGACGTGGTCGGCAAGAACCGCGAGCTGGCCAGGCAGGCGGTGACCAGCATGCAATCCAGTACGCTCAAGGCAGAGCAAGGCGTGAAGCTGGCGAACCAGGCAGGCACGGTGATCCTGGACATCCATCGCGGCGCGCAGCAGGTGGTCGAGGTGATTGGCGAGTTTGCCCACGCCATGGATCAGCGAGGCGACGCCTGATCGCGTCAGGCTGACCCCGGATGCGCCGCCGCCAACAACTCCTTGGTATACGGATGCTGGGGTGAGTCGAACACGTCATGGCTGGCGCCTTGTTCGACCACCTTGCCGTCCTTGATCACGAGCATGTCGTGGGCCAGGGCGCGCACCACCGCTAGGTCGTGGCTGATGAACAGGTAGGTCAGGCCGTGCTTTTGCTGAAGGTCGCGGAGCAGGGCGACCACTTGTTTCTGCACGGTGCGGTCGAGGGCTGAGGTGGGTTCGTCCAGCAGGATCAACGCTGGCTTGAGTACCAGCGCCCGGGCGATGGCGATGCGCTGGCGCTGGCCGCCGGAAAACTCGTGGGGATAGCGATGCCGGCTCTGTGGATCGAGGCCGACTTCCTTGAGTGCCTGGATCACCCGCGCTTCGCACTGCGCGGCGCTGGAGGGGCTATGGACTTCCAGGCCTTCGCTGATGATCTGTTGCACCGACATGCGCGGGCTGAGGCTGCCGAACGGGTCCTGGAAAACGATTTGCATCTGTTTGCGCCAGGGCCGCAGTTCCTTGTGCGACAGATGATCAAGCGCATGGCCCTGGAAACGGATGCTGCCTTCGGATTCGATCAGCCGCAGGATCGCCTGGCCGAGCGTGGATTTGCCGGAGCCGGACTCGCCGACGATGCCCAGGGTCTTGCCGCGCTGGATGCTCAGGCTGATGCCGTCCACGGCGCGCAGATATTCCTTGCGCCGGAACAACCCACCGCCGAGGGGGAAGCTGACCCGCAGGTCCTCGACCTGCAGGACTTCTTCGCGTTCATCCCGGGGCAGGGCTTCGCCTTCCGGTTCGGCATGCAGCAACTCGCAGCTATAGGGGTGTTTCGGTGCGCTGAACAGCGTCTCGCACGGCGCCTGCTCGACGATTTCCCCGGCCTTCATCACGCACACCCGTTGGGCGATGCTGCGTACCAGGTTGAGGTCGTGGCTGATCAGCAGCAGGGACATGCCAAGGCGCTGCTGCAGCGACTTGAGCAGCAGCAGGATCTTGCGCTGCACGGTCACGTCGAGGGCGGTGGTCGGTTCGTCGGCGATCAGCAGTTCCGGCTCGCAAGCCAGGGCCATGGCGATCATCACGCGTTGGCGCTGGCCGCCGGAAAGCTGATGCGGATAGGCCTTGAGGCGTTCGGCGGGTTTCTGGATGCCGACCAGGGCCAGCAGTTCCAGGATGCGCTGGCGCGCGGCCTTGCCACCCAGGCCTCGATGCAGCATCAGGGTTTCGCCGATCTGCTTTTCGACGCTGTGCAGCGGGTTCAGCGAGGTCATCGGCTCCTGGAAGATCATGGCGATCCGGTTGCCGCGCAGTTCGCGCAAAGTCTTGGCCTCGGCACCCACCAGTTCCTCGCCGCGATAGCGAATGCTGCCGGTGGTGCGCGTGCCGGTTTCCGGCAGCAGTTGCAGGATCGAATGCGCCGTGACCGACTTGCCGGAACCCGACTCGCCCACCAGTGCCAGGCACTCGCCGGGGCGAATGTCCAGGCACAGGTTGCGCACCACCGTCTGGTCGTTGAAGGCCACGCTCAGGTCGCGAATTTCGATCAGGTTGTCGCTCATCTCAAGGTTCCGCTTCATGATCGTGGGTCAAGACCGAGGGTCAAACGCGTCTCGCAACGCTTCACCGATAAACACCAGCAGGGAAAGAATCAGCGCCAACGTGAAAAACGCCGTCAGTCCCAGCCACGGTGCTTGCAGGTTCTGCTTGCCCTGGGCGATCAGCTCACCCAGGGATGCGCTGCCGGCCGGCATGCCGAATCCGAGGAAATCCAGGGCCGTCAGGGTGGAGATCGCCCCGGTGAGAATAAAGGGCAGGTAGCTCAGGGTGGCGTTCATCGCGTTGGGCAGGATATGCCGAACGATGACTTTACGGTCTGACAAGCCCAAAGCCCTGGCGGCCTTGACGTATTCGAGGTTGCGCCCGCGCAGGAACTCGGCACGTACCACGTCCACCAGGGCCAGCCAGGAAAACAGCGCCATGATCCCCAGCAGCCACCAGAAATTCGGCTCGACGAAACCGGACAGGATGATCAGCAGGTAGAGCACCGGCAGCCCGGACCAGACTTCCAGCAGGCGTTGCCCAAGCAGGTCCACCCAGCCGCCGTAATAACCTTGCAAGGCCCCGGCGGCGATGCCGATCAACGCGCTGATGGCGGTCAAGGCCAGGGCAAACAGGATCGACACCCGCGCGCCGAAGATGACCCGCGCCAGGACGTCCCGCGCCTGGTCGTCGGTGCCCAGCCAGTTGACGCTCGACGGAGGGCTTGGCGCCGGTTGGTTGAGGTCGTAGTTGGGCGTGTCATCGCTGAACGGGATGGGCGGAAACAGCAGCCAGCCGCCGCCCTTGTGAATCAGGTCCTGGACATAACTGCTGCGATAGTCGGCCTGGAACGGCAACTGGCCGCCAAACTCCTGTTCGGTGTGGCGCTTGAACACCGGGAAGTACAGCGAGTCCTGGTAGCTCACCACCAGGGGTTTGTCGTTGGCGATCAGTTCACCGCCCAACGTCAGGATGAACAGACCGATGAACAACCACAGCGACCACCAGCCGCGACGGTTCTTCTTGAAGCGCTCGAACCGGCGGCGGCCCAAGGGGGAAAGCTTGAACATCAGGCGTTCCTCGCGGCGAAGTCGATGCGCGGGTCCACCAGGGTGTAGCAGAGGTCGCCGATGAGTTTGATCAGCAGGCCGAACAGCGTAAAGATGAACAGCGAGCCGAACACCACCGGATAGTCCCGGGACACGGCGGCTTCATAGCTCATGCGGCCCAGGCCGTCGAGGGAGAAGATCACCTCGATCAGCAACGAGCCGGCAAAGAACACGCTGATGAATGCCTGGGGAATGCCCGACACCACCAGCAGCATCGCGTTGCGGAACACGTGGCCGTACAGCACCCGGCGTTCGCTCATGCCCTTGGCCCGCGCGGTGACTACGTATTGCCGGGTGATTTCGTTGAGGAACGAGTTCTTGGTCAGGATCGTCAGGGTGGCGAAGCCGCCGATCACCAACGACGTGACCGGCAGCACCAGGTGCCAGAAGTAATCGGCGATCTTGCCCAGGGTCGACAGGGATTCAAAGTTGTCCGAGACCAGGCCGCGCACCGGGAACCAGTTGAGCGAAGTGCCGCCGGCGAACACCACGATCAGGAACATCGCGAACAGGAACGCCGGCATGGCGTAGCCGATGATGATCGCGGTGCTGCTCCACACATCGAAGGCCGAACCGTGGTGCACCGCTTTGCGAATGCCCAGGGGGATCGACACCAGGTAGGTGATCAATGTCGCCCAGAGCCCGAGGGAAATCGTCACCGGCATTTTTTCCAGGATCAGGTCGGTGACCGTGGCGCCGCGGAAAAAGCTCTTGCCGAAGTCCAGGCGGGCGTAGCTGGTGAGCATCAGCCACAGGCGCTCGTGGGCGGGTTTGTCGAAGCCGTACTGTTTCTCGATGTCCTTGATCAGTTGCGGGTCCAGCCCACGGCTGGCGCGGGAGCTGCCGGTCATGGCATCGCCCGAACTGCCGACGCCGGCCCCGCCGATGCCCTGCAGGTGAGCGATCGCCTGTTCCACCGGTCCGCCCGGCGCGGCCTGGACGATGACGAAGTTCACCAGCAGGATAATCACCAGCGTGGGAATGATCAGCAGCAGGCGCCGCGCAATGTAAGTCCACATCAGTGATGCCCTCCAGGCGAGCCGCGCTTGATGCGTTCGGCGGTCATCTGCTCGTTGGTCAGCGGCGTGGTGCTGACTTCCCACCAGCTCTCGATGGCTTCGTCATTGCTCGCCTGGACTTTCGGCATGCCGAAGCGATTCCACCACACGGTGGAGCTGCCGGGTGGGTAATAGTTGGGAATCCAGTAGTAATTCCATTGCAGCACCCGGTCCAGCGCATGGGCATGGCGGAGCATATCGCCCTGGGTGGTGGCCTTGACCAGGCCGTCGATGAGGGCATCCACGGCGGGGTTCTGCAAGACCATGTAGTTGTTCGCGCCGGGGTCGGTGGCCGCCGCCGAGCCAAAGTAGTTGTAGAGTTCCGTGCCCGGCGAAGTGCTGACGGGGTAGCCAGTGATGATCATGTCGTAGTCGCGGCTCATCAGGCGGTTGACATACTGGGACGAGTCGATGCGCCGGATGTTCATGTCGATGCCGATCTGCGCCAGGGTCCGCTTATAGGGGAGCAGGAGGCGATCGATACCGTTCTGGGTCACCAGGAAAGTGAAGCTCAGGGCCTCGCCTTCGGCATTCACCAGGCGATCGCCGTCAGGTTTCCAGCCGGCCTGTTCCAGCAGTGCCAGGGCTTGCAGTTGCTTGTCACGGATGATGCCGCTGCCGTCGGTTTTCGGCGCCTCGAAGACCTGGTTGAAGACCTCCTCGGGTACCTTGCCGCGCAACGGTTCCAGAATTGCCAGTTCGCCTGCATCGGGCAGTTGCCGGGCGGCGAGGTCGGTGTTGGAGAAATAGCTCTGTTGACGCACGTAGAGGTTGCGCATCATCTGGCGATTGCTCCACTCGAAATCCCAGAGCATGGCCAGCGCCTGGCGTACGCGGCGGTCCTGGAATTGTGGTCGTTGCAGATTGAACACGAAACCTTGGGCCGGCTGGGGCGCCTCGGTGGCGAGGTGGGCCTTTTGCAGGCGACCGTCGCGCAGGGCGGGGCTGTCGTAGCCAATGGAATAGCCGGTGGCGGAGAACTCACGGTTGTAGTCGTACGCGCCGCCGCGCAGGACTTGCCGGGCCACGTCGGTGTCCCCGAAGTACTCGATGCTGAAGTGGTCGAAATTATAGAGGCCGCGGCTGACCGGCAGGTCCTTGCCCCACCAGTCGGCGTTGCGCTCGAAGGTGATGCTGCGGCCCGAGTCGACCTTGCTCACCCGGTATGGACCGCTGCCCAGGGGCGGCTCGTAGCCGCCGCCGTTGGCGAAGTCGCGGGTTTTCCACCAGTGCTCGGGGAAAACCGGCAGGGTGGCGATGTCCAGAGGCAGGGTGCGGCTTTCATTGTTCTTGAAGTCGAAGCGAACGGTGCGTTCCGACTCCACCTCGACACCTTTGACGGCGGCGAATTGGGTGCGATAGCGCAGGCTGCCCTGGGTCATCAGCAGGTCGAAGCTGTAGCGCACGTCTTGCGCGGTGATGGGCTTGCCGTCGGCAAAACGTGCTTTGGGATTCAGGTAGAAACGCAGGGACAGGCCGTCCTCGGCGCGTTCCATTTTCTCGGCAACCAGGCCGTAGACGGTATAGGGCTCGTCCAGCGAGCGCTGGGCCAGTGGCGAATAGAGCATGCCATCGACCTGGCTGACGCCGATGCCTTTGTCGATATAGGGCAGTACATGGTCGAAATGGCCGATCTCCATGGCTGAGCGGCGCATCGTGCCACCCTTGGGGGCCTGGGGATTGGCATAGGCAAAGTGGCCGAAGCCTTCGGCGTACTTGGCTGGTTCGCCATAGACGGTCAGGGCATGTTGGGGGGTGGCATTCACCGTTGCAGCACCTGTCAGCAGGAGCGCGGCGGTGAGCAGCCAAGAGGGGAACGCCAGTCGCATTGTCAGCCTTAACGCCGGGTGATCGATGACCACGATTTCTACGCGAGCGACGTGCCGAGCGCCAGCCCCTCGCATGACCCAAACATGACGGCCCACCAAAAGGCGGGCCGTCATGTCGATAGACCGGGATCAGTCCTGGCGGCTGGTCACTTCCAGCAGGTGATAGCCGAACTGGGTCTTGACCGGGCCCTGGACCACATTGATCGGAGCGCTGAAGACCACGGTGTCAAATTCCTTGACCATCTGGCCTGGACCGAACGAACCCAGGTCGCCGCCCTGGCGGCTGGATGGGCAGGAGGAGTTGGCCTTGGCGACTTCAGCGAAATCGGCGCCACCTTCGATCTGGGCCTTGAGTTCGTTGCACTTGTCTTCGCTGGAAACCAGGATGTGGCGGGCAGTGGCTTTGGCCATGGGAAAAATCCTTTCAATGTCTTTAAAAGTGGTCAGCCTACCGGAATTGGTACGGGTTTGTTGTCAAAAATGCGTCAAAGCCCGACGATTCGCAGGCGCTCGGCGTGCCTCAGGTAGAGCGCCACCGGATCGGTTCCCTTGCACCGTTCGCCGCCGACCGATTGGTTGATCGCGTCCAAGTGGTCCATGGGGTAATCGGAGCGAATGACCTTGCCCAGATGCGAGCTGTAGCGCCCGACGATGCCGTCGTTCTGCCCAGCCTCGGTGATGAAATATTCGGAGAAGGCCTGGCAGAAACCGTGCGCGGTATCCGCGGTGTCTCGCACCGTCCCGCTCCACGAGTAATAGCGCACGCCGTTGACCTCTTGCGGGCCGTTGCCTCCCCAGCTACGGGGCAGGCCTTGGGGGTATTTGTCATTGAACGCGCCCACGCCTTCGGTGGTCAGCGCTGCCAGTGCCGCGATGGCATGTTGCGGGAGCTTTGCCTGGCCGCTGAGCGATGAAATGAAGTCGGCAAAAAGCGTCGCGACCCGACTCGCGACTTGCTCCGGCAGACGGCCTGGGGTCAACGCCTTGCGCAGGAAGTCCGCCAGTTCCGAACCCTGATTGGGCCCGTTGACCGAAGTGACCGAGGCGACAATGTCCGGTGCCATCGCCGCAGCATAGCGGGCGGCCAGCGCGCCTTGGCCGTGACCGATCAGGTTGACCCTGGGGGCACCGGTCCCATCAAGGACCCGCTCAATCTGCGCCAGTAACTGCTCGCCACGGGCCTCATTGCAGTGCGTGACTGATACGTACGGGATGAACACTCGGGCACCGGCCGTACGTAGGGCTTCTTTGATGTCACGGAAAAGTTCGGATTGCCCAACCTTTTCGAACCCGAACAAACCATGGACCAATAAGATGGGAAAGCGCGTAGTTGCATTCCGTTGCATGTTCATACCTTTTTCGAAGAGGTTCATGTTGTGTTGCCAGCGCCACTCTAATCGAGGCGATGAGCGGGCGGTGTAGGACAAGACCGCTGCGAGCTGCGGAAACCGGAATAAAGAACGCGAGAAGTTTCTTGCGAGGCGGGATGATGCCTAGGACCAAGAGATGCGTCTGATAGCGAGCGCACTTCAAAGCTACAACCTCAGTTGCTGGAGACTACTCTTCGCGTCGTGTTGTCTGATTGCCTGTCTGGGCACAAGCAATTTCAATGGCTTAATCCGGCACCGTCACATCAGGCGGTGCCTTTGTCCAAGGATTGGAGCCAGGAAATGACTGTTGAATCATCTGTTGCCAAAACAAGGCGTTCGCCGCACAAACTTCCGGCGCCTGTGCTGGCAAGGGCCCAGGGAGGCGTGATCAATCCCGCCTGGAGCAAGGTTGTCGTCACGGTCGTGCCATACCCGATGATGGCCTGTGGCGATGAAGTGCTGTTGCGTTGGCATGGCCTCAATAACGATGGCGAGCCATACCGTCATGAAGTCCGCCGGTTTGTCACGGGACGGCAGGTAGGGCGCGACGTCGTGTTTGTCGTGCGCGAACCTCACCTCGCCGAGTTGGAGGGTGGCTCGTTGGAACTTTCGTATCGGGTAACCGGCAAGCAACTGACCGCCGGGCTGGTTTCGGACCCCTTGCAGTTGGTGATCGGAGATGTACCGACGCATTTGTTGCCGCCTATCGCCAACGATGCGGTGGGCGGGAGTCTCGATCCAGGGCGAGTACCCGAGGGCACGCTGGTCACTGTGCGGCCCTATTCAAGAATGGCGGCAGGCGATCGAATCATTCTCATTGCCAGCCGTGATTCGAAGCCGTTATGGCGCGATGAACTCGATATCGAAGCCCACGCGGTGGGCCGTGAAGTTTCGTTCTGGATTGAACACGCCAATATCATTCCCCATTTGGGGCATTCGCTGAGCTTGACCTATGTCGTCAGGCGAGGGCACCTGGTGCGCCGGGCCGAATCGTTGTCGATCCACATAGGTCCGCTGGTGCGCCCCGTGCTGAAGGCGCCGGTCATCCTGGAGGCGCATGATGGTTGGCTTGATGTCGACGCGCTTGATGACGCGGCGACAGTGGTCATCGACGGGGTTGGACTGGAGGCGGGGGAACTGGTCTGGTTTCAGTGCGATGGCATTTATTTCACCGTCCGCGACTGTTTGATTACCGAGGAGACGGCAGGCCAGCCGGTGGTCTTCAAGGTGCCCGCCGCTTATTGGCGGGATCAACTCGACCGCCCGGTCTATTTCTTTTATCAGGTAGAGCGCCTGGATGATGTCAGCCAGCGGTCTGCCACCGAGACCCTTCAGGTGCGTTCCGGGCTGCCTGGCGGCGGCAAGCCCCGCACCGAATGAGGGCTTGCCGATGGTTCAAGGCGTTCACGCCAGCGATTGCAACCTGCCGTGAGCCTGGCGTAATAGCTGCTCGGTGGATTCCCAGCCGAGACACCCATCGGTGACTGACACCCCGTAGCGCATCGCCGGGCCCAATGGCTGGCAGCCCTCGAACAGATGGCTTTCAAGCATCATGCCGATGAGGGCGTGATTGCCCAGCAGCCGTTGTTCCAAAACGTCATTGAACACCTGGGGTTGGCGCAGTGGGTCCTTGCCGCTGTTGGCGTGGCTGCAATCGACCATGATGCGGGGCGGGATCTTGAGGCGAGCCAGGTCGTCGTGTATCTGGGCCACGTTCTGGCGATCGTAGTTCGGACCGCGATGGCCGCCGCGCAGCACCAAATGCGTGTCGGGGTTGCCCGGGGTCTGGATGATCGCCGGATGTCCCTGGCTGTCGACGCCGAAATGCCGATGAGGGTGAGCGGCGGAGCGCATGGCGTCACAGGCGATGCCGACGCCGCCGTCCGTGCCGTTCTTGAACCCTACCGGCATGCCCAGGCCGCTGGCCATCTCCCGGTGAATCTGCGATTCGGTGGTGCGGGCGCCGATCGCTACCCAACTTAGCAAGTCGTCGAAGTAACCGGCAGCCATGGGCTGCAACAACTCCGTGGCGACGGGCAGGCCGAGTCGCAGCATTTCACGCATCAATTCCCGAGACAGGCCGAGACCGGCGGCCATGTCATCACTGCCGTCGAGGTGAGGATCGTAGGCCAGGCCTTTCCAGCCAATGGTGGTGCGCGGCTTCTCAACGTAGGCACGCATCACCAGCAGCATGCTGTCGCTCACCTCCCGGGCAAGACGGGCCAGGTTGGCGGCGTATTCGAGAGCGGATTTCGGGTCGTGGATGGAACAAGGGCCAACGATGACCAACAGGCGGGAATCCTCGCCATTGAGGATTGCGCGGATCGCTTGGCGATGGACGCCGACTTGGTGACTCAACGCCGCATCAAGTGGCAATTGTTGCTTGAGCTGCAACGCGCTTGGCAAGCGCAGGCTCAAGGCTTCATTGGCAGGGTTGAGCGTGGACAGCGGCAAAGCGGAGACGGACGAATTCATGATCTGGCTTCCTGGGCGGGCAGCGGGTTCAGTCCCGCGCGCCGGCCCTATTGGGGTGTTCGACAATTGGCCGTAATGGCCCGCAACGTAGGCATGCCACCGGTAGGTGACCGATCGGAGGCGGCAGGCTGTCCCGAGCGGTGGCTGGTAAATCGCCAGGCGGAAAAACTGTCGTAACGGTAATAAGTGGCGTAGTTCATGGCTCAATCCTCAAGTTGTCTGGTACTGCGAATGTCTGGGGCCTGAAAAACAAAACCCCCGGTCGGGAGGCCGACCGGGGGTTTGGAAAACTCTGGAAGGCGACCCGTTTTTCATGGGCGCCGGTTGGGTATCAGGCGCGCCAGTGGCTAAACCAATACCCAAAATAAAAGCTGACCGGAGTCTGCACCTTGTTCGCCCAGGCAACCGCAAGCGAGCGCAGGGCGCTGGCAGGTTGAAGCGGTGAGAGGGCGTTGAACATGGTCTGTCTCCGATGAATGGTCCCGAGCTTACTAGAGCGCGACGCAGCCGTTCAATAAGAAAATTCTATCAGGCGTTTAAAAACATTCGCCTCGCTTGAGTCCGGCCGGCTTTATGACAAACTCCAGCCTTGTTCTGACTCTTTCGGACGAACCATGAACGCTTCAGTCTTTGCTGCCGCACAGGCCATATCCATTGCCGGGGACGTCAGCGCCAATCGACTGCGCCACCAGTCTTTCATGCAGGCCGCTGCCGAGCAGGACGTGCAAATGCTGGTATTTCCCGAGTTGTCACTCACCGGTTATGAGCGGGATCTGGCCGAGGAGTTGGCGATACTGCCTGACGACGCTATCTTGCAGCCGCTGCGCGACCTGGCGCACGAGTTGCGTTTGACCACGGTGGTCGGCATGCCGATCCGCCTGTTGGCAGGCGCACCCGTGATGATCGGCGCATTGATCCTGGGGGCGGATGGCTCCCTTGGGGTCTACAGCAAACAGCACTTGCACCCTGGCGAAGAGGTCGCCTTTGCGCTTGGTCATGGCGGTTCGTTGCTGCGGATGGGGACGGATCGCGTCGCCTGGGCGGTGTGTGCCGATTTCTGCCACGCCAGCCATGCCGCCGCAGCCGCGGAGCGGGGCGCCACGGTGTATGCGGCGGGTGTGTTGATCACCGAAGGCGGCTACCTGCCGGACACGACGTTGCTGCAAGGTTATGCCCGGCAACACGCCATGACGGTCCTGATGGCCAATCATGGTGGCGCCACCGGGGGCTGGGAGTCAGCGGGTCGCAGCGCGATCTGGGGCCCCGGTGGTTCGCTGATCGCAGCGGCACCCGGCGTTGGCGAGTCGTTGGTTATCGCCCGTCGTAGTGGCGATGGCTGGGCCGGGCAGGTCGTGCCGCTTTGACGAGGTTTCCATGAGTTTCCAATGGCGCCTGGCTGAGGTCGGCGACATCGATTTCGCCCGGCAACTGACTTGCCGCAACATGCTTCCCTATTATCTGCGCCATGATTTGCTGTGGCAGGACGAAGCGTTCGACCTGGCCTGGGTCATCCGCCAGAACTGGATCATCCACCGTGATGACCAGGCGCTGGGTTTTGTCAGCCTTAGCCGTGACGCTCGCGCCTTGTATATCCGCGAGCTGCAGATAGACCAGGCGTTTCGTCGGCAGGGTGCCGGAACCTGGGCGATCGGACAGGTCTGGCGGATGGTGGCACTTGAACATCGACCGGCATTGCGCCTGACGGTCTTCAAGGATAATCCGGCCAGGGCCCTTTATGAGCGCATGGGGCTGCAGGTGGTCGGCGAAGACGAGTGTTTCCTGAGGATGCAGCGAGACGTAGGTGCTTGAGGCTTCGAGTGTCGGGCCGAGAAGATGTGTTGTAACTTTTATCTGCCTGTTTGCGCTAGGTCTGCCGAGTGCTTTTTTGCTAAGGTGTGGGGCAACCCATACAAGACCAAAATCGTGAGGTGTCTGCTTGATTAGGGTGTTAGTGGTCGATGACCATGATCTCGTCCGTACGGGCATTACGCGGATGCTGGCTGACATCGATGGCCTGCAGGTAGTTGGCCAGGCCGAGTCCGGGGAGGAATCCCTGATCAAGGCGCGGGAATTGAAACCCGACGTGGTTCTGATGGACGTCAAGATGCCGGGCATCGGCGGCCTTGAAGCCACGCGTAAGCTGTTGCGCAGCCATCCTGATATCAAGGTCGTCGCGGTAACGGTGTGTGAGGAAGATCCATTCCCGACCCGGTTGTTGCAGGCAGGCGCGGCGGGCTACCTCACCAAGGGCGCCGGCCTGAACGAGATGGTCCAGGCGATCCGCCTGGTGTTTGCCGGGCAACGCTACATCAGCCCGCAGATTGCCCAGCAGCTGGCGATCAAGTCGTTCCAGCCGACCAACGATTCGCCCTTCGATGCGCTTTCCGAGCGAGAAATCCAGATTGCCTTGATGATTGTCGGCTGCCAGAAGGTCCAGATCATCTCCGACAAACTCTGCCTGTCGCCCAAGACCGTCAATACCTACCGTTACCGTATCTTCGAAAAGCTTTCGATCAGCAGTGACGTCGAGTTGACGCTGCTGGCGGTGCGTCATGGCATGGTCGATGCCAGCGCCTGATAATGACTGAACAGTTTGATCCAAGTGCCTTCCTGTCGACCTGCAGCGGCCGCCCTGGCGTGTACCGCATGTTCGACAGCGATGCGCGCCTGCTTTATGTAGGCAAGGCCAAGAACCTCAAGAAGCGCCTGGCCAGTTATTTCCGCAAGACCGGCCTCGCACCGAAGACCTCCGCCCTGGTGGGGCGTATCGCGCAAATCGAAACCACGATCACGGCCAACGAAACCGAGGCGTTGCTGCTTGAGCAGACGCTGATCAAGGAGTGGCGCCCGCCGTACAACATCCTGCTGCGCGACGACAAATCCTACCCGTACGTGTTCCTGTCCGACGGGGCGTTTCCGCGCCTGAGCATTCATCGCGGAGCCAAGAAGGCGAAGGGGCGGTACTTCGGTCCTTACCCCAGCGCCGGGGCGATTCGTGAAAGCCTGAGCCTGCTGCAGAAAACCTTCTTCGTTCGCCAATGCGAAGACAGTTACTACAAGAACCGCACCCGGCCGTGCCTGCAATACCAGATCAAACGTTGCAAGGCACCGTGTGTCGGGCTGGTCGAGCCCGAGGTGTATGCCGAGGACGTGCGTCACTCCGTGATGTTCCTGGAAGGGCGCAGCAATGCGTTGACCGATGAGCTGTCCGCCGCCATGGAAGAGGCTTCGATCAACCTCGAATTCGAACGCGCCGCCGAGCTTCGCGACCAGATCGGGCTGCTGCGCCGGGTTCAGGATCAGCAAAGCATGGAAGGCGGCAGCGGCGACGTCGATATCGTGGCGGCGTTCATCAACCCGGGCGGCGCCTGTGTGCACTTGATCAACGTGCGGGGCGGCCGCGTCTTGGGCAGCAAGAACTTCTTCCCCCAGGTTGGTATCGAGGAAGACGTGGCGGAAGTCATGGCCGCTTTCCTGGGGCAGTACTACATCAGCAGCCCTGAACGCGACTTGCCCAGCGAATTGATCGTCAACGTGGTCCATGAAGATTTCCCAGCCCTGATCGAAGCCATCGACAAGCTCCGCGGTCGCGAATTGACCATCAGCCACCGTGTGCGCGGAACCCGCGCGCGCTGGCAACAACTGGCCGTGACCAACGCCGAACAGGCCCTCGGTGCACGTTTGGCCAACCGCCAGCACGTTGCGGCACGCTTCGATGCCCTGGCTGACGTCTTGAATCTGGACGAGCCACCGCAGCGGCTCGAGTGCTACGACATCAGCCACTCAAGCGGCGAGGCAACCGTTGCCTCCTGCGTAGTGTTCGGCCCGGAAGGCCCGATCAAGTCCGATTACCGGCGCTACAACATCGAGGGCGTTACCCCCGGCGATGACTATGCGGCGATGCACCAGGCGCTGATGCGGCGCTTCGGCAAGATCAAGGACGGGGAGGGCAAGCTGCCGGATATCCTGCTGGTGGACGGCGGCAAAGGCCAATTGTCCATGGCCCGCGACGTGCTCAATGAATTGGCGGTCCCGGACCTGATCCTGCTCGGCGTGGCCAAAGGAGCGACGCGCAAGGCCGGTTTCGAGACCCTGTACCTGAACGACGCGGCCCATGAGTTCACCCTCAAAGGGGATTCGCCGGCCCTGCACCTGATCCAGCAGATCCGCGACGAAGCCCACCGTTTCGCTATCACCGGCCACCGTGCCCGCCGCGGCAAGACCCGCCGCACTTCCACGCTGGAAGGCGTGGCAGGGGTCGGGCCGACGCGCCGGCGTGATCTGTTGAAACATTTTGGTGGCTTGCAGGAGCTGTCTCGTGCCAGCATCGAGGAGATAGCCAAAGCACCCGGTATCAGTAAAAAGCTTGCAGAGTCGATTTATGCAAACCTGCATAGCGAGTAGAATGCCCGTCAACCTCGTAGCCAGTTGTGCCGATGAATATCCCAAACCTGATTACCGTCCTACGCGTCCTGCTCATCCCGATCTTCATTTTGCTGTTCTATTTGCCGTATCACTGGAGTTACGTGGCCTCCGCCTCGGTCTTTGCCTTCGCCGCCGCGACGGACTGGCTGGATGGTTACCTGGCCCGACGCCTGGAGCAGAGCACGCCGTTCGGCGCGTTCCTCGATCCGGTGGCCGACAAGCTGATGGTCGCGGTGGCCCTGGTGCTGCTGGTACAGGAACATGGCAACCTCTGGCTGACCTTGCCGGCGGCGGTGATCATCGGCCGCGAAATCGTCGTCTCGGCCCTGCGCGAATGGATGGCCGAGCTGGGCGCCCGCGCCCAGGTCGCCGTGTCGAACCTCGGCAAATGGAAAACTGCCGCACAAATGCTCGCGCTGGTGATCCTGCTGGCGAATCCCTCGGACTTCAGCTTCTGGGTCCTGTTGGGTTATGCCTTGCTGCTGGTGTCCGCCGGCCTGACGCTGTGGTCGATGGTCCAATACCTGCGCGCCGCCTGGCCGCACCTGCGGACCGATGTTGATCCGAAATAAAACTTTTTTGAATCAAAGGGTTGACGGCGTGTTGGGAATCTATAGAATGCGCCACACCAAGACGCGGGAATAGCTCAGTTGGTAGAGCACGACCTTGCCAAGGTCGGGGTCGCGAGTTCGAGTCTCGTTTCCCGCTCCAAATATTGCGCTACAGAGTTCCACTGAATTCTGTAAGTGATTGAAATCAGGGCCTTTAGGCCCTTTTTTCGTTCCAGCGGGAACCACTGAAATCCAGCACTATCCGGTGCGTTTAAGTCCAGAATTGAGTCCAGGATTCTGACGAGCGCTGAATCGGTTTAATGCTGGAGCAGATTGTGTAGCGAGATGAGCATCTGGCCCTGACTCTGTTCAGGAGCTCGCGATGGCACTCTCAGAAATGACAGTTCGGCATGCCCGAATCACCGGCAATGACTACACCCTCGGTGACAGTGATGGCCTCACTCTCAATGTGACGGCCAGGGGCGGAAAAGTCTGGCTCTTCCGCTACTACTGGGCAGGCAAGCAGAAGCGCATGTCCCTCGGTAGTTACCCCCAAATTGGGCTTAAAGAAGCCCGTACCCGTCGTGATGAAGCCCGTACCTTGGTTGCCCAGGGCATCAACCCCTACGAGCATCGTAAACAACAGCGACTTGCTGTTCATGCTGCGAAGGAGCACACCTTCGAGGCGGTGTTCAATCAGTGGGTGGAGTTCCGAAGGCTAAGCCTGAAGGAAGGGCGCCAGAGCACGCTCTCGCAGATCTTGAGAATCTTCAATAAAGACGTCCTGCCCGTACTGGGTGGGAGGTCCATTTATGATATCAATCGTCACGATCTGCTGGATTTACTGAGCAGGATCGAGCAGCGCAAGGCCTTAACGACAGCCGAAAAATGCCGGACCTGGTTCAACCAATTGTTCCGCTATGCGCTGGTGAAAATCGAGGGGCTGGAACATAACCCGGCTTCAGACCTTGATGTGGTCGCACTCCCCAAGCCGCCTGTTACGCACAATCCATTTCTCCGAATGGACGAGCTTCCGGCATTGATGGCTGCTCTTCGAAACTACGGTGGCGCCAATCAAACTCGGCTTGGCCTTCGGTTGTTGCTGCTGACCGGTGTCCGCACGGGCGAATTGCGGTTGGCGACACCCGACCAGTTCGATCTGGAGAAGCGCTTGTGGGTCATACCAGCGGAAGTGGTGAAACAACTTCAGCTAGCGATGCGGAAGCCAGGTAAACAGACTCAAAATGTACCGCCTTACATCGTGCCGCTGTCGGTTCAGGCGCTGGAGATCGTGCGTCACTTGCTGGATCAGGTTGTCCCCGCACAGCGCTACTTGTTTGCGCATCGAAGCGACCTGAGCAAGCGCATCAGTGAGAACACGCTGAATGGCGCGCTACGCCGGATGGGGTACGCCGATCAGCTCACCGGTCATGGCATGAGGGCGACGATCTCGACAGCGCTGAATGAGATCGGATACCCGAAGGTATGGGTGGATGCCCAGCTTTCTCATGCCGATCCGGATAAGGTGAGTGCGGCCTACAATCACGCGGAATACGTCGAGCAGCGCCGGACCATGATGCAGGATTGGGCGAACCGTCTGGATCTATGGGGGCAGGGCCAACTGAAAGCGGCTAGCTCTCCGCTTACTATTCGTTTAGAAGGTGCAGCTTCGTTACCTTCGTTGGAAAACGCGAACGCAAACGCCGTTCTGTACAGCAGTGGCTTCCCAGCGACGACGGTCCCAGCCTCCAAAACGTCCGTCAGCAACGAACCGGTCCTTAGCGCGGCTCAGTATTCACCTGTCCTACTTGCTCCAGCGCAGACTGAACAGCTGCGCGAACCCCAAGTATCAGACATACAACGTCAGCGCGCCGAGATGCTCGCCACCTATGAAGCTTCGAGTAATCTGCCGCTGCTTGTCTTCGCCAAATTGGCAGGCAA
Organism: Pseudomonas alvandae; assembly: GCF_019141525.1. Taxonomy (GTDB): domain Bacteria; phylum Pseudomonadota; class Gammaproteobacteria; order Pseudomonadales; family Pseudomonadaceae; genus Aquipseudomonas; species Aquipseudomonas alvandae. Next base: position 4,182,292 of record NZ_CP077080.1, on the reverse strand, counting down.
ATCCAGAGATCAGATCAACCGCGATATCAAGGCTCGGCGCCTGCTGTCCCTGAGCCTGGGGAATCGCGGTCAGCGCATTCCTGATTGGCAGCTTGATCCATTGCGGCACAAGTTCGTACTTGCTGCGTTAGCGCGGTTTCCGGATGTCGATGCGTGGAGGCTTTATCGGATGGTCTGTGAGCCTCATGAGCGACTGAAGGGGCGCTCGCCAATCGACGTACTCACTCTGGAGAATTTCGACGTGACTGCACGAATCGTTTGCGGCGCCCTAGGCCCAAGCTGAGATGCCATCTTCGAGCGGTGACAACGGATGTCGCCGCTTGCTTACGGGCTATTTCTGGATGCGTGGAGTTCACAAATCACATGGAGTGTTGGCGCGGGTCGGAAAGAGGCTTCTGTTGCGCAAGTTGGACGAATGGATACGGCATCGAATGCGAGCGATCCAGCTAAGGCAGTGGAAACGTGGCCCTACGATCTATCGAGAACTGCGGGCGCTGGGTGCGAGCGCAGAGGTAGCGCAGAGAGTGGCTAGTAACTCTCATCGTTGATGGCGTAACAGTCGTTTTGAGTTGAATCGCGTGCTGAATATTGCGTGGTTCGACAGGCTGGGATTGGTGCGTCTCTCATAACCTCAATCTCTCGAACCGCCCGGTGCGGACCCGCATGCCGGGTGGTGTGGCAGGGGGACGGCCCATGGAGGCCGTCCCCTATGCCGATGCCTTGTCTCAAGCTGACGCGTTGACCCTAGGAGTGTAGGGTAGGGCACTTTCGAGCCGCATGAACTGCCGCATCATGATCGCTAAGGATTGACGCAATTTCAGGAGTTCAATAGATGATTAGGGGACACCGCTATAACCGGAAGCCAAAGGCTCAATCTTGCCATGGTGATGTAACGAGCACCTGTACCTCGGTACAAGCCTTTGAATTCCAGCCAGCGAGAGTGAATCCGTTTCTCCGCTTTCGTTGCCGCCGCCTTGGTAGAGAACTCCAACGCGATGACGCAGTCGGAAAGCTGCACGGTTTGCTCGAGCTTAATTGCTTTTACGGCCTGACAGTCCGGGAGCCCGACTCTAGGGACTAAAATGACCCATCCTTTTGTCCTTCCTTTAGCCACATTGCCGGTTTTGGATAGACCTTCAATTTTGCCTGCAGCCACAATGTTCTTAAGATCTGTGGAATGTACAAACGGTACCCCAGATGGATCAGAGACATTCAGATGGACTGGAAGGCTGCCTCGCACGAGCCTGGCCTGGATGACGCCGTCGTAATGCCTGATTTCTTGATGAGACTGCTGATGGCCTCCAGGCAGAATCTGGACGACGGATGCCTGAACTCTGGCGCCGCGAAATGTGCATCGTTGCAGGTCTGCCAATTTTGTAAGTTGGTAGTCTTCCGCAAGCGCTTGCCGGGCGTCCTGATCAGTTTCAGAGTAGAGAAGAGATTCTGGCGCTATCACGATTGCGCCCAAGCTGGGCTGGAACAAGTCGAAGCTTCGCAGCAGGTGGGCCATTGCGATGCTTCCCCTCATTTCTTTTCCGGCAAACTGGATCTCTACGAATTTCTTATGTCCGTGGCTGAATGGCGGGTTTAGCACCAGCAAATCGACAGATTGCCGCCTATGCAAGGTCCCGCTGGTACTGGGATGGAGCAAGTCACCTACGGACAAATGCCAGTCAGGCCTTCTCAGCCGTAGCTGACTGATCGCTTCCACATCACGGTCAATTCCAATAGATTCTACTGAGCCAAAGACCGTGTTCGCGGCATCCAGAAGCCGCCCTGATCCACACGTGGAGTCGGCGCACACCTTAGGCACAAAAGGAAACACGCCGCGCTCTAGGGCGCTAACCGCAACGTCTTCCGGCGTGTAGTACCTATCCAAATCAATAGGCATGGAAGTCCTCAAAATCGTAGACATGGACTATCCCCACACCTGACGTTCGTCCAGTTTTCTTCACGGGATGGTCGAATAATATTTCGGTCGTTTCGGCATGCTTCATCGCGAATAGAACAGAGCCAATAGCGTGCGGCTTGGTGCCGACAAGCGCCAAGTATATATAGTGCTCAGGGTAATCTCTACGGATCTTGGTCAGCGCTTCGAACGCCTCGAATGGACAGCTTGCACGAGCATATCTGACCTCCGAATGGGCCTTGTACTCATCCAGGAACATTCGATTGCAACCTACCGTGAACGCCGGGTATTCGAGTTGAAATCCCGGCGCCCCCACCACAGGGATGACTTTCGGAACTGGGTCAAGCTGCGCAGCAAGGTGTTCAGGACGATTACCTTCAAACCCCAACATTGCGATAAACAGACACCTGTCTTCATCCTCTGGTCCTGCCAGCTGGGCGAAGCCAGGCAATGGGGCTAACCCACCAAATGTGACGCTTAAGTCGAAAATGGCAGAGGACGCTGGGCTGGGATGAGGGGTATAAGACTCTGGTTCAACGTACATCAAGCGCGTGTTGATTTTTTGCGAGTAGGCACTTTTCAACAGTGGCGCCCATACATCATGGGAAAGTCCCGTGACATCAATTAAGAAGTCTCGAGAATTAAAAATGGAGTTTATAGAGTCTTCATCCCTAAGAGAGACGCGCAATTCTTGGTCTTTATGACGTACGGCTATGGTCTCTTTGTCTAAGCTCTTGATCGATACGATTCGCTCAGGAGCAGTGCGCTGGATTTCTTCCCATGCATCGAGCCTGTCCCTATTTTCCGCCAAATCACCGGCAAGGATTATCGTCTCTTCCGGCTTTAAATCGCTAATCGTAAAGTTTTTGAAACGCTTAGTATGAAGCGACGGCAAAGGCAATCTGATCATTTTTTTTGCCCGTCATCATAAAATGCAGAGAAAAGTGCCAATTGTTCTGGCAGATCGTCTTCCGTTGTTTGCGGTCTCTCATCAAGAAGCGCAGAAATTGCTCGCGCAGGGCGATCCTCTAGCACACTTATCAAGGTCGAGGCCTCAATAGACATACGTCTTTTTTTACGATGTGAGATCTCAAAAAAGGCGCTGAAGATTCTATGCAAGCGGTATTCGTCATCCCTGAGCTCGACGCTGCTGGTAGATTTTGTTCTGGGGTCTGATTCGAATGCGAGGTGACCGACGCCTTCCTGCAGCAAGCGATGAATCCTAGCTGTTTCCGATTGGTTGCCTGATAGGACAAAGGATGTAACTTCTGGAGTTTTACCGCTTGGTTCTCTCGCGAGCTCAAAGAACACCTTGCCTATAGCTAGAACCAGGCGCTTAAGCTGTACGCCATGGTCTGCGAGTCCCTCTAGCTGATTGAGGCGACGTTTCCCAACTTCTCTAGCCGCGAGAGTTTGAGATTTTGCGGAAATAATCAGTGGTCGCTGGTTGGCTCCCTCCTCATCGAGCTGGTAACCGATTGCGGTATCGATCAGCTCCAAGAAGTATCGTATGTTTCCAGCGGCGAGCGAGAGCAGCGTCCGTTCACCGCAATAGTACTTTCTAATTCTCGCGCCTTTTCGGCCTTTTGAAAGCCAAAAAAGACTGGCGTAGCCGTGATTGCCTAGTCTAGTTTTCCATTCAGCCTCTTTGTCAAACCAGTCATTTGCCAGTTCTTGTAATGAACCACCTTCACTTTGTTGCCAGTACTTAAGAAATGAAAGCTCAGCCTGAGACTTTTGACTGAAGTAGCTGTAGTGCTTGTCAGTTTTAAGTTCGTCGAGCACTGCAGTAGCGACTCGATCCGCTCCTAAAACGACAGCCTCCTCCGCAAGCGACAGCTCTTGCAAGAAGTCGCGAAGATTGTCGGAAATCTGCGCCCCGACGCCTTGGGCGTACTTCAGTCTTAACTCCGCAACGGCTTTCGCAAAGAATTCAAAGCCCTCGTCAGCGATCTCAATTTCCAGACAATCGTCTGGCACTCGCAGCAAGTCCTGTCCATCCAAGGTCTGCCTATTCCTGAGTCCGTTTTTTCGGACGCCTACCTTGTAAGATAGCGGTGGTTCAGCATGCTTGATGTATGTGTTAAGTATCGCTTGTTGATAATCTAGCAGATTTTCGTATTCATCAATGCAGCAAAATATGACTCTGTCACCGAGCAGGTTTTGAGATTGAATAGCTTCGGCAAATGTTCGTAGAGGGGACTCCGCCATTGATAGCGTTATCCCTAAATCCTTCATAGGGTTGTTAACTTGAAGCTGTAGGGATGAAATCGCCTTTTTTATTAAACCTTTCAGTTGATCGAGCGTTTCACAGCATTCCAGCCCTAGCTCTAGCGCAACTGTTTCCAAGTGCTCCGGCTGTAGCCTTACGCCCTGCTTCGTTTCCAGCCAGAGTGCCAGATTTACCATTTCGCTGCAGACTGACAGGTTGAAGTAATGTGCAAATAGCTTTGCCCACCTTTCTTCTCCGATGCCGCTACCTGCAAAAGCACGAACCCGATTTTTGTTCATTCGAACAAGCACACCCAAATACTCTTGGTCTGCGAAGGATTGACCGCTACCTTCCAGGCGCTCTAGCATCGAATCGTAGCGTAACGACTGCAGTGCTGTTGTCTTACCTGTTCCGCGTCCACCAACAAGGAAGCATGGACGCATTACTTCGAGTTTTCCCAGGTAAGCAGGTTTGACAAATAATTCTTTGAAATTGGCAGATGGCCATTCTGCTCGGTTATCACCAAAAAGCTGTCTTAAGACACCTGCGGAATTATGTTCGCTCAATTAGTGGCTCCCAGTTGTCTCGCCCCGGTGACCAAAAAATCGGCAGGGTGGCGTCAGGTATTGAATGTTCAAAGCCGAACATCAGGCCTCGTGTTTTGTATCCAAACATCAGGTGGTTTTGATTATTAGCGATGTAGGACTCTGTCGGCGTAAGGCGAGGCGTGTATTTAGCTAAAAATCGCAAAATGGGTGATTTCCAGCTGGGGTTTGAATCCATCACGCCTTCTATAGTGGATTTTCTCTCCAGTATGTGTGTGGCGCATACCGCAACAGAAGGAGCGCAATTATTTATTTTAACAAGGCCGAAATCAGTCGTGACTAGTGTCACGTATATAGCAGTGAAACGGGTTTTCGAGTGGGCGTCTGCAAATGATCTGCTCTGCTTATCAAGCATATTCCACGTCGAGACAAACTGATCACCAGAACCCACGAAGTCATCAATGAAGATCACCGTGCCACCCTTGTACGCATGGTCAAGTGCCGCGTCCGAGTCCAGTACAAAGCTGTCGTTCAGGTGTAACAGCTGCCGGGCGCTGCGGCATAGAAAGTAGCCGGAATCAGTAGGGTTTGGGTTTTCCCCCCTTACTGGCGTCAAGACCGCTGAACTGATACTCGCCACAAGCTCCGCCCCTTCGGGGGCCGACGGCCCTTTAGCCATCCCGTCACCGATTGAGTTATAGGAGGCCACCAACAGGGCGTCAGTGAGCGCCTTATTATAGAAAGTGAACTTATCCAAGAGAAACGCGGCGATGTGGGCGTCTGAGTCGTCAAAATTCCTGAGCCAAGCCCGAGGGCGTAGCTTGGGTTCGGGCGGCCACAAGCCTGCTCGCTTGAGGATGTCACATTTAGACAAAATTTCTTGCACTTGAGTGTCGGCGCGCAATCGGGAACTCCATGTTTCATTGCTGCAGTTCACGGCAGGCCGAAGCTCATTCTGGTGACTGCATCCATATCCAGAAACTGCGAATCGTGGCGAAGAAAGCTATTTTAGGCGGGAACTGATACTGGCTTGAGCCGCTTATCCACCACGTAGAAAATCATTTTGAGGCTATCAAAATGCTATGCAGGCGTCTACCAACCGCCGACCCACTCATGGCGTGACCAACGGGCATTAGTTCAGGCAGTTGGGATGTAAAGGTTGCCTGGCCCATAGCTGCCGGTGGCGATAGGCAGAAATCACCTAATAGCGGTCGTATTAAAAACCTTCCTCGAACACGATTATGGAGCCGGCCGGCCCAAGTCTCTCATTTTAGATAACCACTTCGGTGGTCGATTGCTTTCGCAGTGCAGTCCTAACCAAGCGTTCCCGACTGAAGCTCTCCCATGCTTGGGCCTCTGCCATTTCCCGCAACGTCAGATCTACGCTTCCGCCATTCCTCCCCAGTTGAATCAAGTCTTGGAAAAAAGGCACAGTCAGTAGTTCGGGCATCTCATCCTCTGTTTCAGTGGCCTGAACCGCATATTTTTCGATGGTCGCCTTTGTTTTTACCCCAAGCGATTCTGCGATGGACTCCCACGGTACACCGTTGGAAAGCAACGTCTTGGCCGTGGACCACTTAACGTAGTTGTTGATGCGCTTCGCCAAGGGCCATGATCCTACGTCCAGCTCTTTGAAGATCGCGCGGTACAAGGTGAGGTCTGCTTTGTGCTGGTCAATGAAGGCCAAGCAAGTTGCGCGGTTCTCACGCTGGAGCGTGGACATCGGGATGCGTAACTTTTGTGAAATTTCGCGTGCCAAGTCCAGCTGCTTGCTGAGGGGATACTTCACCGAGTCGGGGGTGTACCTATCCAGGTAAGCAAACACTTCCAGGGACAGCTCGCTATTTTTTGCAGGCACCGGGGCGTTGTCGGCCAGATGAACCATTAGCCTTTCGCAACCCAGAGGGAGCTGGATCTCGAGGGTCTGGTTACCTACGATGAGTTGGCCGACGCAGTACAAGGGAATAGTATCATCGACGTCATCATGACTAGCGGATCCAGTGGACCAGCTGTTCTCTTCCTGCCGGAGCGCGCCCTGATAGATACGGTTCTCGCGCATGAAGGCAAGGGTATCGGCGGGCTTGCTTGATACGTAGCGACATCCCTCCGTGTAGTTGCCCTCTACAACGGCCGAGGCAGCACGGCCCTCTAGGTCAGCCCGCAGAAAAGCGCCCCACAGGCCGCTTGGAAGCATTAACAGCATCCACTCTCGGAACTCGCAAGTCTGTGACACCAGCTCCACGTGCTTCCTATCGGCATCCGTCGATGTGAAGGGAGGTAACGATTCAACAACATCCTCGGGTGTTGGCCGGAACGGTAGCCAGCGCTCAAGGCCTTCGCACATGAACTCTTCAGTGGTCCACCAGACGCGCTTTTCATCGTCCCACTCAACATAGAACTGCTTTGCCTCATCCTTTTCTTCGAAGGGGACCGCTAAATCTATACGCTTGGACATTTCCATGATCCTGCTAGGTTGTACCCCACAAAAGGAGTGACGAGGACTATATAACGGTATTTTACTTTTGTGCTTTCGGGGAGCCACGATCCGGCGTGCATTGCCATGATCAGACTTGAGTCCGGGGCGGATAGCAATTTCTTGCCCGTTACTAGCAGCTGTAAATTTGGAGTTTGAAAATAAGCGATGGCATGCCGCCGCGTTACTGACTGTCGTAATGGCATTCGCCACGGGCATCGGCAATCAGGGATCTTGGACGCAAGAACTGGCTCTTCGCAGGATCGCTACGAAGCGGAAAATGGGCGGCGGCGATCATGAGCTTGATCCAGTCTGCGCGGCTGAGTGGTCATGAAACTGCAAGCAAATGCATGATGTCAGCACTCTCCCTGATTTGTAGGGTGGGGAGTGTCGCATGTGGGCCACTTACTGCACCATCATTGGCCTTACCACCGGAGTCAAATCCTATGTCATGGTTTCGCAGGGATGACCAGATGGCCTTGCCAGACGCTTTCCGATTCCCAACAATGGGGCCGTTGAAAGTTAATCTCTTTCGATTTTAAGAAACGGATTATCGAGTGGCATCACTTCAAAAAAGAGTTTGGGATCCTCAATCAAGTAGCCCTTCAAAGTTGTTTTCTTCCTAGGGCCTTGCACTTGGCATGTCCAGATATTCAGACCGTTGTCTCGCTTCCTGTGAACCTTCAGCTTCTCGAACTGCTTTTGCACCCAACGCCATTCCTCCATCTCCTGATCTGAACCCTGCGAAACGCCTGGAAATTCCTGCGCGTAGCGCTGGAAGAGACCAGGCGTGACCAGAAATACGTTGCCACCCACCGTGTGGATTTTGGCCTTGCTGTCATTGATGATCAGCTTGTGACTCAGAATGCCTTCCTTGACCCAATTCAGAAATGCCTGGCCTGGGTTATCCGATTGAAGCTTTGAAGTATCGTCAGCACTTTCTGGCAGAGCATCGTTGGCCTCAGGCTCGTCCAACTCGAACATGTCCAGCAGCGTGCCGAGGTAATCGGCATCCTCTAGCTTCATCGGATCCGGCTGCGGTTGGCTTTGACATGATTCTGCGCTGACTGCGTCGGGCGCTGGTGTCGGTACCGGGGTGTCAGCTGAGTGTTCATGAGCCGCAATACTCACCGTTCCGCTGAAAGCCTCAGGCCGGTCTTCGTTCCCCCAGATCAACGCCGGTTGAAGGCGCAGAAAGGTAAAGCTGTGCTGCCAGTCTCCCTGGGCGACTAATGCAGTCCAGATCGCTTTACCTTCTGGAGTCGACTCGACCAGCCCATGCGATTGCAGTTCATCAAACACCGCGAGATTGGACGAGGGAATACCCTCAATCGATTGCGACAGCAGATAGGCTCGCAGCTTGTCTGTGACCGTCTTGCTGACGAGCCAGAGTGCGTCCTGGGTCAGCCATCCCGCGGCACCTGGCTGGTTGAGTTTCAGCTCGTGCTGAATCAAATGACGCAGTCCGCTGATCAAATGGTGTTGCAGCGAATGAGTCGGAGCTTGCAGCGCCTTGCTCGGGTTACCACCGATGTTCTGTGCGGTGGAAACACGGTCTGCCTGCATCACCAGCTCACCAAGCACGCCGGCACGTTCATACTGACCTGCTAGGACATACAGCAGGTTGGCCCAGAGCGATGGAAACCCACTGAGCCAATCGAGGATTGGGCGGTCGAGAATCCGGGTGTAGAGCAATCCTGCAGCCGCGCCGTGCAGGTGGTAGTCGCGATCCTTGAGGTAGCGAAAACGGTAAGGCTGATCCAGGGATTCCTGCCAAGGATGCCAGACACGGCCATCCTGGCGTTCGACCAGCAGGTCCACGGCAATCTTGCCGATGTCATGGAGCAACGCGCCATAGGCGATGCCAGCGGACCAAGCATCGGTCTGGGCTGCCTGGTCTTCGGGCGCGGCGCCGGTCGGCAGCAGATATGACTGACGCAATTTCAAACTACAAGCGACCAGCTCCAATCCATGATCGAGCATGCCGCCAAGATAAGCATGGTGGTGCGTCTCGCTGGCTGGAAGCTGCTGGACCAGCCCGGCGTATCGATGGATCGGATTTAAATAGAGCTGACTGAATTGCGGATGGGAGAGGGCGGTGTACTGCCAGATGCGATCAAGCAACTGACGGCGATGCTCGGCTGCTAACAAGCTCTGGGATGATTCTATGGGTAGGTACCCATCGGCGACGTTTACGGTGGGTGGAGGAGGAGGCTTTTGCCTTTTGTGCAGAAACAAACTGAGCATCGTGACCTCCCGGGAAATGGCAGGATCAGTGGCCTTTTAGCCTTTTCGGATAGGGCTCTTACCCTTGACTCCCATTCCTCTTCCAACCCTTACCCGTCCTTTTGCCGTGTGTCCTTTTTTGCGGCAATCGGAATATCGATTTGTCCTGGTGCCGTTTTGTTGGATGCGTGTGCTGGTGCGAAAAAGGCAAGTGTCGGTACACTGCGGTGCGAATTTTATCGGGTCTTGCCATGAACCTCACTGACGCCACGCTCATACTGCTGCTCGCGGCACGTATCCATGGAACAGACGAAGCCGTCAGAGCCTCGGCGAAGAGCGTGGTCAAGAAGCTTCCGCGCAGCAAACGCGATCTGATCTACAAGGTGATCGACAGCCGAAGTCCACTCGAGCTGGTGGATTACCTGGCTGAGAATCTGGATACCTAACGGTATGCTGCGGTTACGGGATGTACCTCATGTTCTTTGCGTCAGAGCTCCGCAGTGTGGGGATTTTTCTGGGCATAGAAAAAGGGTCCAACTCGTGTTGGACCCTATGAAGCGTTTGCAGCGGTGAGGTGATGATCAAGCTCCATCGTTCATGCATCGCGAGTCATCCATTACCGTCTGCTTCCGTTGCTGCTCCAGGTTGAGCACATATTCCGAAGCGCATCGGGCCTGGCCACTGGCGCGGAAGATGGCGCGGTTGTCGATTGGCGCGTGACGGGACGTGACCTGAATTGAATAGCAGAAATGGAGGGGAGTCATTGCGCCGCAGTAAGGGGGGTTGCAGCGCAATACGACTCAGCGTTTGGAGAGGCTGCGCTTGGCAGCGGCGAATTTTTCGTCCAGGGTACGTTTAGAAACGCCAGAGAGTTCTTTATGGTGAGCGATCAGAGCGTCGACTATCGCGGATTGTGACCTGAAAACTGAGTGAGGCTTGCCGGAAGGAGAATGACCTAGCAATAGAGTCAGCATCGCACCGATTATATGAAGATAAGCGGTTTCACTACGGTCGCTGACTTTTTTGTTGCTATTGAGCATAAGTCGAATATTTTCTTTCTCCAATCCGATAGCCTCAAGCTCAGTAGTCAGCTCTTGATAAGCAGTGCTAATTTTCTTCACTTGTAATTGGAGAGCTTCTCTATCAGCTTGCAATGCGAGGTAAGTCCCAATATTTATGCTGTCTAATTTATTGGGTTTTGGATCGAAGAGGAAGGGCGGTTTTTGCTCAGGATAGTACTGTGACATCCACATCCGAAGATCGGTGTGACGAACAGTTAACTGCGAGATATCGACAGGAGTGCCTCGAGAAACCGTTAGTCCCAGGCAGCCGTAAGGCAGTTCACCATGCTTAACTGCATCGATAATTCTCTCGGTATTTGCATGCAGGCACGGCCATTGTGGAAAAGTCGTCCGTAGAATAGCCAAATCGGTCCAATTTGACTGGAGAATTTGGGCTTCATATGCCATTAGAAGACACCAGCGCAGCGCTACCTCTACAGGTCGATAAAAAATTTTACTGTGGCGATTGAAAGCAAGCATCCGCCGATGACCTCCATAGTCAAATAGACAAAGCCCTCCGGAATACTTTTCAAATCAATGCGTAACGAGTCATGACAATGCGCCACGCCCGCATGGGGAGGTCAGTATCATCCCTTATATTTTTAAATTTTTAATCCGAGTTTTCTGTCTGGTTATGTCCATATTAGATAAGTTAATAATCGATTTCCCATATATGTGCCGTCATGTTCGTACATTTCGAAATGAACGGTCGGCGAGGGCGTTACCGTTTGTCTCGAAGTAGCAAGTGTTGCCTTGCCTACGAGGCGAACGAAAACGGAGCAAAAAAATGATGCACCATCTCTTTGGTAAAAATGAAGGCGGTTACGCGAAATGATCATCAACATTAATGTAAGCAATTTCTATCGATTGGCGTAAGGCTATCGAATCACGCGCTACATCCATAATCACCGCAGTATCCAGTGCATCATCCATTGTAGACAGTGGACTTCTCTTATTGGTGAGGCACTCGCCTAGGAAAAATTTCTGAATCTGATAGAAACTATCCCAATATGTTCCGTCATCCCAGAACGGTAGCCTTGCGTCGCCGAACTTGGTGGTGTCCCAAGGGACGACGGCGGACCCGTTTTTTCCAATGATCTTGAAGTACACGGACCAAGGGTCGCGACTGCGGTCATCAGCTGAAAAGCTTCCCCACAGATTCGCAATTGTCCCGTTAGGGTATTCAGCAACGATCATCAATTGATCATGGGCTTGTGGATCATCAAAGTGAACGTTGGAGCCGGTAGCAAAAATTCTTGCTGGACGTCCTAAGAAGTACAGCATGCAGTAGACGTGGTGTACCATCAATTCACTCATGGTCAGATCGGGCGATCCCATTTCTGCTGGGTGACGCTTATTATATATCGCCCAAAAGTTCAGGATTTCACCCAGGTGACCGGCATCGATATGAGCCCGCACCCGTTGCATCGTTTCGGCGTATACATAGTTATGTGAGGGCATGCAAACCTTGCCTGCTTCTCGCGCTAATTGCGCCAGTTCCTGAATTTGCTCTGGTCTTTCGCAAATAGGTTTCTCTATCAGAACATGCTTCTTTGCTAACAACGCTTGCTTCGCGAAAGCAAAATGGGATGCAGCGTTGGTACAAATTATGACGGCATCAATGGCCTCGTCTGCGAGCAATGTCTCCGGAGATGCATAAAGGCGTCCCCCAAATCGCTCTACGAACAGCTCCGCTCTTTTGGCAGTTCTACCCCAACCGCCCACATATGCGTCAGGATCAAGCTCTTTCAAGGCTGTAAGGTGGAGCTCGGCTACATTCCCGAGTCCTATAATCCCAATTCTCATGGTTACTCCTACTTTGGTGAACTAGTAGTTAACATCGACCGGTTGACCGAGCGCCAAGGATTCAGTGGCAGCATCTGCGATCAGCTGAGCAATCAGCCCGTCCTCTGCATTCGGAGTGGGAGAAGTGCCTGTGGAGATGCACGAAATAAAATGTTCCATTTCGGCGAGATAAGCGGGGCCGAATCGCTCGAGGAAGAATGGCTTCGCAACAGGCAGGGTAAAACCAAGGCTTGTTGCACTCTCCACCTGATTTTCATGCACATTCTTCACTCGCAGCATGCCCTTGGCACCATGCACTTCAAGTCGCTGGTCATAACCGTAACTAGCGCGCCGCGAGTTAGAGATCTGGCAGATTTTGCCTGATTTGGTCATCAGCAGTGCAACTGCGGTGTCTACATCATGCAGCTCTTTGATACTTGGATCGATTAAAGCAGCACCGGTTGCGAAAACCCGGGTCGGATTTTCGTTTAGTAGAAATCTAGCTAAGTCAAAGTCATGAATCATCATGTCTCTGAAAATGCCACCGGAGTCTTTAAGGTAATCTCTCGGCGGAGGGGATGGATCTCGGGAAATGATTGACACCGATTCCAGTTCACCAATTTCGCCAGCAGCGAGACGTTTTTGAAGCGCCCCGAAGTGTGGATCGAAGCGCTGATTGAACGCGGTCATGAAAGGGACCCCGGCTGCAGCTACCTTCTCAATGCACTGCCGAACCCTATCAGAAGACATATCGATAGGCTTTTCACAAAAAATCGGTTTTCCTGCGTCCGCCACGGCGTGAATGAACTCGAAGTGTGTGGGCGAGGACGTCGCGATGACCACCGCGTCGATATCATTTGCGCTGATGAGATCCTGAATCGAACGTGCTTCGACATTGAATCGGTTGGCACATGCTTGAGCCGCTGCAGGAATTGCATCGGCTACTGCAATCAGTTTGGCAGATGGAATCTGCACAACGCTTGCAGCGTGCACATTTCCTATCCGGCCGCATCCTAAAACCCCTATTCTGAGCATGAGGTAATCTCTTATCATTGATTATTTTTGAGACTGACAGCTATCCAAGACTGGCAGCCAGAGCTCGTCCAGACAACCCCTTGCCGATCGTACTTTTAGATGGGCACTGAAAGCTAAAATTTATCAGGCTGTATTTGGCGGTTTGCAGTGAGACGCCGAACGATAATAGGTAGACATTGGATCTGATTAAAAACCTGTGTAACGGGGACTTAACATAGGTACAGCCGCGATTCGTCAGTGCGTTTCGTTATTCATATAGCTTGGAGCGTTAAAAAACAAAATTCAAATAACTGTTTGGTAGTTGCGAGTATGGTGCTTCCCTGCGGACCTTAGCAGCTGTTTTTCATTTGCGCACGAGCATTATCTTGAATTATGAAAATACGTCGTGTTGTACATAATTCAATCGGGGCGGACAAAAGCGTGTATGACTGAATAGTCTCGCTCGCTTGTTAAGCGATATTTAATTCAAGGAGCGGGAGCAGGGATTTTTTGGATGGCTGACTTTGAGCATTCGCGGAGTGCTCCTGTGACAAATTGCTCGACAAGAAGTGCGCATGCCTCGTCATTTAGATGACCATCATCCAGCCAGCCCGGTAGGTAATTGAGAAATTGTATAATGGCCTGCACAGCCACCGAGCTTGTGTCTTTGGCCAGAAAAGTTGCGTTGAATGCTGTAGTAATAAAGGCGCTTTCATATAATTTGCGCTTGTTGACGATCCGTTGCTGCTGAGCGTCATCTAGATAAACAAAGCCATGTAGCGCTAGTCGAAAGTGCTGCGGGCGCCGTCGGTGCAAGCGCAGATGTGCAACGATTAGACTCGACAGAGAACGAACTTTGTCAACTCCTTGACGCGCAGGTTTAACAAGCAGATAGAGCTCTTCATAAATTTCCTCGATTAGATCGAATAACAACGCTTGCTTGCTAGGGAAGTGGTTGTACAGTGAGCCCGGAGCAAGGCCCACATGGCGAGCCAATTCCCGCATGCTAACTTGGCCGAATCCCTTGTTAACGAAGAGCTCTAAAGCTTGAGCACGTATAGTTTCGTACCCCCTATAAGCTTCAGCTGTAAACATGAAAACCTCGTCCCGATTTTTTGCCTAAGAAGCCCGCAGCGACAAACTCCCTAAGTAAAGGTGCGGCACGGTATTTCGGGTCACCAAAACCAGTTTGCAAGCTTTCCAGAATGGCCAGCACGGTATCCAATCCAATCAGATCGGCCAATGCCAAAGGCCCGATCGGCTGATTGCACCCCAATCGCATGCTGGCATCGATTGCTTGAGCATCGCCATTTTCCTGAAGGACGAAGATGGCTTCGTTGATCATCGGAATGAGGATTCGATTAACTATGAATCCCGGGCGATTTTGAGTATGGATCGCGGTTTTTCCTAGCTGTTCGGCCAATGCCTGGGCGATGAAACAGGTCGTGTCGCTGGTTTGCAAACCACGGATTAGCTCCACCAACCCCATGACGGGCACCGGGTTGAAGAAATGAATACCCATGAAGCGTTCCGGGCGGTTGATGCTGGTTGCCAGTTCTGTGATCGACAGCGATGAGGTGTTGCTTGCGATCAGACAGTCCGGGCGAACGTGGGTGGCGATCTGTTGTAGGATTGAGCACTTGAGGGCAAAGTTTTCCGTGGCTGCCTCAATCACCATATCCCTATCGTTCAGATCGGTGTGATGAGTCGAGGTGCGGATGCGTTGTAGCGTGTCGGTGGCTTGCTGACAGGTGAGGGTCCCTTTGCCCACTTGCCGGTCCAAATTCTTCTGCATTGCGTGCAGGCCTCGCTCCAGTGCCTGTTCGCTGATATCGATGAGCAATAGGTCGTGGCCGGCTGCCGCGCACGTCTGGGCGATTCCGCTGCCCATCGTACCGGCGCCGATCACCGCAATCTGACGTAGGGTCATGTATATATCCTAGATTCAGCGTTTGGGAAAATGTTGGCTAGTCGCGTTTTGCACCGATCATCACAAACAGTGCTCGGGCGACTTGATCGCTTTTGTTACGCCATGCGTGGCGGGTTCCGCGCTGGATGACAACGTCGCCGGGCCGGATCAGTTTTTGTTCTCCATTGTCCAGCTCCAGCCAGAGTTCACCCTGGAGCAGAATGCCGTAGTCGATGGTCGGGGTCGTGTGCATGCCCGGATGGTCCGGTTCAAAGCATTCGAACAAGCCGGGCAGGGCACCGCCCAATTCCTCGATCATCTGTCCGACATCCGTCGGGTTCTGCATCACGGTGTCCGGCGGAAAATCATAGATTGCCAGGCTGGTTTCGCCCGGCCCGGGCACCAGGGAGGGGTGCCCCAGGGTGGGGTCCTGCTGTGCGACGGACGTTCCGGCCGTTGATCCGGTGGACCACAGGTGCGCCATGGCATGGCCGGGAATGGATTCAAAGGAGCACGCGCGTGGAGCAGCGTCATCGCTGATAAATACGGATTGGCCTGCGGCATCCAGGCCCGTGACGACTCTTCGGATTTTCATAGCATTCCCCTGGAAGTGTGGGCGGGCATTACAGTGCCCGCCGTTGTGGTGAACGGGTTTCGTTAATGTCAGGGGCAGATGACGTAATTGCTGAAGCCGCCATGTCGATTTTCGATACCGGTAATCGCGTCGTTCACTTTTTCCAGGCTGAAAGCGGTGTTTTCAAAGAATGAAAGATCCAGCGTGCCAGATTCCACCATGTCCGCCATGGCTTGTCCTTGCCCAGCGGTGAACCAGGCCGAACCGCTGATCTGGATGTCGTTGTCCATGATCCAGTGCAGATCGATCGGGACGTCACCGGCGATGGCACCGATGTTGACCAGATGCCCGCCGCGGTGGATGGACTTGAGGGCTTGGGTCAGGGTCTCGTGTGGCGCACCTGGACCCAGAGCATCGATCACCACATCAACGCCTTCACCATTGGTGATTTCACTGACCCACTCGTTGATCGGCAGCGTGCCCAAGGTGTGGATTTCAATCCGACCTGGCGCGGCGAGGTCTTTCACCCGCTGGAAGAGCTCCTGGTTGCGGGCCGTGCCGAGAATCTTACGCACGCCCATCGCCAGCGCCAGTGCCACTGCGCCCAAGCCGAGCGTGCCACTGATGCCATTGATCAGCAGGGTGGTGCCAGGCCCGACATTGGCCTTGAGCATTGCCTTGTAGGCGGTACCCAGGTAGCCCAGTCGCGCGGCCGTCTCGAAGCTGAGGTTATCGGGCAGTTTCACCAGACTGTATTGCGGCGCAGGGATGTACTCGCAAAGGCCACCGTAGGGATAGTCTTCGAACATGCGCGGGCTTTTTGGTGTGAAGCCGAAATAGCCATTGAAGGTGTACGCCGTGCAGGCGATGGTATTGCCCGCACGACAAGACCGGCAGGAACCGCAGTGGCGGCCTGGATTGACGTAGACCCGGTCACCAACCTTGAAGTCGTAGACCTGTTCGCCAACTGCCTCGATGACTCCCGTTGGGTCAAGGCCGAAGGTCGCCGGCAGTTTCGGCAGAGGATTTTGGGGGAACCATTTAACCCAGTTGGTCAGGATGTTATGGAGGTTGGGGACGATTCCGCAGGCCTTGATCTTGACGAGCACTTCAGTTGGACGAATGCCCGGTACGGGCAACTGCTCGATGACCATGGGTTTGCCGCCTTCATACAGGCGTGCGGCGCGCATCGTTTTTGCAGTCATGATGTTCTCCGATACTCATATTATTTTTGTCGTGGTACGTAATCCGTGGAGCGACACTTCAAAACCCTGGCATCAACGTAACCCGTCTTCGCCCTTCACTTCGGCAGCACTCAGGCCGCCCAGCCGCGCATGAATCCTGCCGCCGGTGGCCATGGCCAGGCCAAAAGCGATTTCGCCACGGCGAGGACCATCCCACACGGTCATTTCCGCCACACCAAAATGACTGCGGACATAAGCTGCCTGGATATGTCCCAGCGGAATCATCACCCGGCAACCAGGGCCACCGATAGTCTTGCCCGCTGGAACGATTGCCTTGGGGTTGCCCAATGCTTCACGCATCGCCCAACCCCCGGCTTCGTGCCAGACCGCACCGTGCTCCAGTTCGCCGTCTTCACCAACAATTGCGCCCTTGCCATAAGCCTGCACTTGCGAGGCACCGCCCAGCGCCTGGATCAATTGCTCCGACAGTTGTGCGCCTAATCCCCTGAGCTCCTGCATGAAGGGCAGCAGGTCTTCTTCATATCTGCCGGCGTAGGGATTGGCGACCACAGCGGTAGCGACCGCGATGCGTAATGGTGTTGATATACGGGGGCCTCCCTCGTGGAATATTTCTTCGATGTCCAGTTTGATCTTACGAACCATCACCAGCGACATGCTTGCCTCCAGAACCAGGAGCCTCATGGGGCTCATTATTTTTTTTCGCGACCTTTTGCATTATGCATTTAATGATGTATGGTGCAAGAAATTAGTTTTTGTGCACAAAAAATAGGAGAGGAACATGAAGCTGATTTCGTACCGCAAAGAAGGGAAGGCCCATTTTGGCGCCGTGTCAGGTGATGGGGTGGTCGAGCTGACCCGTCGTTTTGCGCAAGTTCCGGATCTTGCCTCGTTTCTGGCCAATCGATTGCTGGTACAGGAGGCACGCAAGATCGTCGAGACCGCCCAGGCCGATTATCCGTTTTCCAGTATTCAACTGGAGGCTGTCATACCTAATCCTGGCAAGGTGATCTGTGTGGGCATCAACTATGTGGCTCATGCCGAAGAGGCCGGCCGGAAGGTCGGGGAATTTCCAGTGATATTCCAGCGATTTGCCGAAACGCTATTGCCCCACGGCGAACCACTGGTCAGGCCCAAAGTTTCAGAGCAGTTCGACTTCGAAGCTGAGTTGGCCGTTGTCATTGGTAAAGGTGGCGCGCACATCGATCCGGCCGATGCAATGGACCATGTGGCGGGTTACACCTGCTTTAACGATGCCAGCGTGCGGGATTGGCAGTTCCATACGCACCAGTACGGCATGGGCAAGACATTCAGAAAAACTGGCGCACTGGGCCCCTGGATCATTCCAGCGTCGGAAATTTCCGATTACCGTACGCTGGTGGTACGGGGCATTCTTAACGGTGAGCAACTGCAGGAAGGCAGCCTCTCGGAGCTGGCTTTCGACATTCCACATTTGATCTCCTACGTGTCCAAGGCGCTGCCATGGAACCCTGGCGACATTCTGGCAACCGGTACGCCGAGCGGGATCGGCTTCAAGCGCAAACCGCCGATTTTCTTGAAGCCGGGTGATGTGTTCGAAGTGGTCATCACTGAAATCGGGACCCTATCGAACGGCGTCATTGACGAAGCCTGAGCGTTGTCCTCTACACAATCATAAGAAACTGGAGGTTCCACATGCCCGCCTTACCTACTATCAATTTCACCCATTCCGGCGTGTTCTGCTCAGACTTGGATCGGATGGTCGACTTCTATTGTCGCGTCCTGGGTTTCATCGTCAGCGACAAAGGCGTGGCCTCGACAGGGCATCGTCTTTTCTTCATGACGCAGAATCCAGAGCTGCATCATCAGGTCGTGCTGTTTGACGGGAAGCCTGTTGATCTGCCGTTCAACCCGATCAATCAACTGTCGTTCCTGCTCAATTCGTTGGATGACCTGAAGGCGTACTATCAATTCGCCAAAAAAAGCGGCATTGAGGGCATCGCCCAAGTGGACCACGGGAATGCCTGGTCGATTTATTTCAAGGACCCTGAAGGCAACCCCGTCGAGATGTATGTCGATACACCGTTCTATACCGCTCAGCCGTGCAAGGAACCTCTGGATCTCGAGCTACCGACCGAGGTCATTCTGGCCCAGACCGAGGCAATGTGCAGGCGCCGTCCAGAGTTCCAGACGCGCGCACAATGGATGGACTCCATTCGCACGAAGATTGAGGAGCAGCGGGTCCGAATCGTCTGATCGTTCCATCCGGTAAAGACGATATCTGGTTGATGAACAGACGTTGTGATTGGCATCAACCAGCACTCGCAATCGACAACTACAAGAAGCGGAGTAGACGATGGACTACGATGTCATCATTGTTGGAATGGGACCGGTGGGCGCCTTGTGCGCCAATCTGGCCGGTCTGTGGGGGCTCAATGCCCTGGTGGTGGAGAAGTCCGAAACGGTCTATGCCAACCCTCGGGCCATGGGCTTTGACCATGAAGTGATGCGAGTCTTCGGCAATATCGGCCTGGCTGGCAGCATTGCCGAACATGTCATGCCGTACCGTCCCTCGGAGTACCGTACGACCGGTTCTCAGTTGATCAAGCGCATTGACGCTGCCCAACCGCCTTTTCCGCTGGGCTGGGCGCCGAACTATGTGTTTTCCCAGCCGCCGGTGGAGCGTGCACTTCGCGAAAAAATTGCCCGTTTCAAATCGGTAACCGTTGAGCTGGGCTCTGAGGTGCTGTCGGTTGACTCCGCCGAGTCCCAGGCGAATGTGCGTATCCAGGCGAAGGACGGGACTGAGCGCACGGTCACGGCGGCCCATGTGCTGGCCTGCGATGGCGGCACCAGCCCGATCCGCACCCGCTTGGGGTTGAAGATGGACGACCTTGCGTTCGACGAGCCGTGGCTGGTGGTCGATGTGATCCTCAACGAAGGGGCGGGGGAGGACCTACCGAAGACCAACGTCCAGTTCTGCGAATTGGCCAGGCCTTGCACCTTTGTCGTCGGCCCCGGGCGACATCGTCGCTGGGAGTTCATGATCAATCCGGATGAGCAGCCGTCGGAAATCTCAAAACCTGAAATGATCAAGAAGCTGATTTCCCGCTGGTTGCCGGAGCAGGACTATCAGTTATGGCGGGCTTCGGCGTACCGATTCCATGCATTGATCTTGGAGCAGTGGAAAGCGGACCGGGTGTTCTTTCTCGGGGACGCGGCCCACATGACGCCGCCATTCCTGGCACAAGGCATGTGCCAGGGGATCCGCGATGCCTTGAACCTGGTCTGGAAAATCGCCCTGGTGAAAGAAGGGTTGGCGGCTCCGGAGTTCCTGGAAACCTATCAGATCGAGCGTATCCCTCATGTGCGCCAGACCACTTTGGCGGCCAAGGAGTTCGGCGGAGTGATCTGCGAGCGCGACAGCGAAAGAGCCGCGAACCGGGATGCACGGTTGATCGAACATATGAAGGAGAACCCGGGCGGGACCATCCGGCAATCGTTGATCCCCGGTCTGTCCCAGGGGTTTATCGCGCAAGTGTCGCCGGCCGGTGAGCTGTTTCCCCAGCCAATGGTGATCGACCATGTCGGCAAGCGGGCCCTGCTCGATGAGTTTACCGGCCAGGTGTTTCGTGTGGTCGTTGCCCCCGGCTTCGATGCCACTGCGTTGTTGAGATGTCTGCGCAGCAGCCAGTCGCTCAAAGGCTTGCCTATTCACGTCGTGCGGTTGGTCAACCCTGAACAATCAGGCGCTCGCGCTGCCGATGAGTATCAGGAAGTCGATGGGTTGTTGGCGCAATGGTTGGAACAGCGAGGGTGCAATGTGGTGATCGTGCGGCCTGATCACTACGTGTATGGCGGGGCAGTCACGGTGGCCTGGGCGATGGAGTTGCTCGAGGGCATGGAGCTTGCGCTGTGGTGCAAGCCGCCGCAGAAACCCACGTCGGCTCAAGGTGGTGTTTGCGATAAGACGATCAGGTTCGAACAGGCTTAAAGCCTGAAGGGCAACACGCCCTTCGCCTGGTGCTGTCCACGAAAACAGTGCCAGGCGAAGGGCTTTATTACGTACGGCTTATTGAAGTGTGGCTTGTCGGCGTTCTATGGCTTCGACGATCCGGCCCAGGGTTTCCTGGATGTGATTGCGCAGTAAGGTGACGGCTTTCTCAGTATCGCGAGCCAGCGCCGCTTCCATCAACTTCTGATGCTCGTTGCCCTTATGCCGCTGGGTGATCCGCTGCTGGGCGGAAAAGCGCCGGTAGCGTTCAGCTCGATCAAACAACGAGTCGATCATCTTCAGCAACAACGGTGATGGGCACGCCGCGAACAGGGCGAAGTGAAAGGCCTTGTGTCGGGTCGACCATTCATCATCGAGCACCAGCACACCGCTTCCGAGTTTTTTCTCCACCAGATTCAGGCGATGAAATGCCCCGAGCACATCGGCTTCCCAGGCGTCGTCGCCATGCTGAATGGCATCGGCCAACGCCTCGCATTCCAGCAGACAACGCATGCGCGTGATGTCGCGAAAATCGGTGACGGAAATGGGGGCAACCCTGAAGCCTTTGTTATCGCTGGCTTCGACCACGCCATCCTGGGTCAGACGATTGAGCGCTTCACGAATCGGCGAGCTGCTGAGTCCGTAGGTCTTGGACAACTCTGCGACCTTGAGCTTTTCGCCGGGGGGCAGCTCACAACAGACGATCGCTTTTTTCATCTTCGTCAACGCGACATCAATCAGCGGAACGCTGGGAGAGGGAATCATGGTCGGAGTCGTCCTGAAATTTGCACCAAACGCATTTTATGCGCAAAACAAAGTTTAGTGCAAAGACTGATTGAGCGCCTGCTGTCGATGGGGTTCTGCCGGGTCTTTCGGCCCTCTGTCGACTTTCCCTTCCTTTTCTCAACCCCCAAATGCGCGATGCTCGCCTGAATCCGCTTGACTTTGAATTTGCGCAAGGATAGGTTTTGTGCATAAAGTAGTTTTGAGTGCAGTAAATATATTTTTACGCATTATAGCGATGCCAGCGGTATTCGCGGCCAAGGCTGCGAGTGGATGATCTTTTACAAAAACAAGAAAACAGGAACATCTCCATGAAAACAGCCAACCAGCGGTTCTGCCCGTTGCCGGTCTCCAGCCTTGCCTGCGCAGTCAGCGCTACGGTACTGCTGGGTCTTTCAACCCAGGCGCAAGCCTTCCAGATCGACACCGATAATCCGGACCTTTCGGCGACCTGGGATAACACCATCAAATACAGCAACGCCTGGCGCGTGAACAAGCTCGACCACAAGGTTGCGGTAGGCCCTGGGACCTCCAACAGCAATCCCAACCTGGACGACGGCGATCGAAATTTCGATCGCGGGCTGATTTCCAATCGTCTGGACATCCTTTCCGAATTCGACATCAAGTACAAAGACGTCGGTGCACGCCTCAGCGCGGCGTCCTGGTACGACAACGTCTACAGCCAGGACAATGACAACGATTCACCGGGCACCGCCAACTCGGTGAGTGTCGACCACGATGAATTCACCAGCGACACCCGCCGTATCCATGGCCAACGGACTGAAATCCTCGACGCGTTTATCTATGGTTCGACGGAAATCGGCACGACCTCGTTGTCCGGGCGGCTCGGGCAGTTCACCCAGATTTACGGTGAAAGCCTGTTCTTCGGCGCCAACGGGATTGCCAACGCCCAGTCCACCGTGGACTTGGTGAAGCTTCAATCAGTCCCCGGTTCCCAATTCAAAGAAATCCTGATGCCCACCAAGCAGGTGTCTGGCAACTGGCAACTGAACGACACCGTGAGCGTAGGGGCTTACTACCAATTCGAATGGAACAAGACCCGTCTGCCCGCCGCAGGTAGCTACTTCAGCGGGGCGGACTTTGTGGGTGAAGGCGGGGAGCGGGTGTTCTTCCCCACGGGTGAGTTGCGTCATGGCAAAGACAAGGAGGCGAGGGACTCCGGGCAGTTCGGCGCACAATTGAAATTCGCGGTGGAGGACTGGGAGTTCGGGCTCTACGCCGCGAAATATCACGAAAAAACACCGGTGTTCTACTTCCGCCCGGCCGCGCTGGTGCCGGGGGCCGACGACTCGTTTATCAACGTCTATCCCGAGGACGTGAAGGTCTTCGGTGCCAGCTTCAGTACGCTGGTGGGCGAGGCCAATATTGCCGGTGAAACATCGATCAGGCTCGATACGCCCCTGGCGGGTGTCGGCGGCACCATCATCACTGGCATGGACGCCGACAACGATTCCAACCCCGCGTATCCCATTGGTCGGTCGTGGCATGCCCAGGTATCGATGATCAATGTCTACGGCGGATCCGCGTTGTGGGACGGCGCTTCCCTGGTGGGTGAACTGGCGTTCAACCGACGGCTGAGCGTGACCAAGAACGCCGATCAACTGGACCCCAACACCACGCGCGATGCGTTCGCCATGCGCTTCACGTTTGAACCGCAATATTTCCAGGTTTTTCCTGGCATCGACGTCCAAGCGCCGATCACCCTTGGCTATAACCCGTCCGGGCGTTCTTCCGTCACGCCCCAGGCATTTGGCCCGGAACATGGCGGCGACCTGACCCTGGGTCTCAAGGCCGATTACAAGAAGCAGTGGTACGCCTCGCTGAGCTACACCAACTTCTTTGGTGAGGCCGGGCCCGTCATCAATTCAGCCAATTCGTTCACCTATCAGCAAAACATGAAAGACCGGGATTTCGTGGCGTTTTCGATCCAGCGAACCTTTTAAGCAAAGAACAGGCGGGCCCTGATAATGATAAAAATTAAACTGCTATTGCTGTCCACTCTGTCGATCTCACTGTCTGTCGGTACCGCGCTGGCAGCGGTCAGCCCTGACGAGGCGGCGAAGCTCAAGACCACGCTGACACCCATGGGGGCCGAAAAAGCCGGCAACGCCGATGGCTCCATTCCGGCCTGGACCGGCGGCTTGACCAAGGATGTCGCCGGGGCCAAGTTCGGCGACGTACCCGCCGATCCGTTCCCCGGCGAAAAACCGCTGTTGCAGATCAACGCCAAGAACGCTGCGCAGTACGCCGACAAGTTGAGTGAAGGAACCAAAGCCCTGTTGGCCAAATTCCCCGACACCTTCCACCTTGATGTCTACCCGACTCACCGCAGCGCTGCGGCGCCGGACAGCGTCTATCAAAACACCTTCGCCAATGCCACCAATTGCAAGACCACCAGCAATGGTTTGTCAGTAGAGGGGTGCTACGGCGGAATCCCGTTCCCGATTCCGAAAAACGGCAATGAGGTCATCTGGAATTTCCTGCTGCGGGTTGAAGCCGAATCCATACAGATGGGCTATTCCAACATCATCGGCAACGCCGACGGGACTCGGACGCTGGCCAGCCGGGGCGTGGAGAACTGGCAGTACCCGTACTACTACAAGGACGGTGCCGCAGATAAATGGTCCGGGCAGTATGCGCTGCTGCGGTTCTTGACCAGCGAGCCGCCGTTCAAGGCTGGGGAATCACTGGTGACCCATGACAGCATCAACGCTCAGCAGCCGCGAGAGGCCTGGCAGTATCTGGTCGGCCAACGCCGTGTGCGGCGGGCGCCTACCGTGGGTTATGACACCCCGGACTTCGTCGCTTCGGGCGCCAACTATTTCGATGAGGTGCACGGCTTCATCGGTCATCCGGATCGCTACGACTGGAAACTGGTGGGCAAGAAAGAACTGTACATCCCTTATAACGACAACAAGTTCCACGCCGAAAAACGCGAAGATGCCTTTACCGCCAACCACCTCAATGCCGACAAAGTGCGCTGGGAACTTCACCGTGTCTGGGAGCTGGAAGCCACGGTGGCGCCGGGCAAACGCCATGCCGTGCCCAAGCGCCGATTCTTCATCGACGAAGACAGCTGGACCATCTCGCTGGTGGATGGCTACGACGCCGAGGGCAAACTCTGGCGTGTCTCCCAGGTGCTGCCATTCGTGGTGCCAGCCATCCCAGCGGTGGTGGTCAAACCTGTAGTGATCTACAACCTGCAGGCCAAGACCTACAGCGTCGTCCAGGGTCTGAACGGGGAAACCTACAGCGTGATACCGCGCAAACCCGAGAACTTTTTCACCGGTACCGCGGTGGCATCCGGGTCGGTGCGCTGAGCCTCGCAGCAACTTTTCAAACTTGTGTTCCATGGACGCGGTGTCACTGGCGCGGCGTCCGCTGAACCGCATCATCGAGGCTCGCCAATGAGAATTCAAAATCCCAGGGTTTCATACCAACATCCGTTCAAGGCGTTGATGCTAAGTGTGTCAATCATAACGGCGCTCACCGGCGTAGCTGCGGCACAGCCTGGCGGACTGTCGGTGCAGCCATCAATCACAAGCGCCATGGCAGCTAAGTCGGTCATGCTGAGTGTCGCGAGGGCAGGTCAACGCCTTGTGGCGGTTGGCGAAAGAGGGTTCATTGTTGTATCTGAGGATAACGGTGGTAGCTGGAGGCAAGTCAGGTCCCCTGTCAGTATGACCCTTGTCAAAGTTCGCTTTCTCGACGACCTCGAAGGTTGGGCAGTCGGACACGCTGGGGTGGTCCTGCACAGCCGGGATGGCGGACTAAACTGGGACAAGCAGTTGGACGGCGTTCTGGCCGCTGATATCGAATTGCAAGAAGCCAAGCAAGTCGCTGAAGCTGCTCGAGACGCAGAAAAAGCGCAAGAGCGTTTAGCTCAAGCACAGCAACTCGTGGACGATGGCCCCGACAAACCTTTTCTCGATCTACTCTTCGTGGACGCCAGAAACGGGATAGTCGTTGGTGCTTATGGCTTGGCTTTTGTTACTCACGACGGTGGGCTCACCTGGCAATCGATGCGCTCCCGTATTGATAACCCAAGCGGATTGCATCTCTACAGCATCGAACGGGTGGGAACGGATCTGTTCATTGCTGGCGAGCAGGGTACGCTGTTGCGTTCCAGTGACGAGGGCAAGACCTTCGAGTCACTGGCGTCACCTTATGAAGGCACGACTTTCGGACTTCAATCTACCAACGCCGGATCAATTCTAGCGTTTGGGCTGCGCGGTAAAGCTTTCGAGTCCAAGGACCGCGGTGATACCTGGCAGCGTCTCGACACCTTGCAGCCGGTCACGTTGACTAGTGGTCTGCGTCTTGAGGATGGCTCCGTGCTCCTTGCTGATGAGTCGGGGAGAGTGCTGCGCTTTCAGCAGGGCAGTACCAAAGCCTCTGTCCTGAAGATCACTCAACCGAGTTATTTCACAGGTATGGCGCAGGCCGCAAACGGCAGCCTGATCATCAGCAGCGCACGGGGCATGCTGTCGTCCGCAGATGCAGTGGAATCGCCGGAGCAGATCAATGAATAGCTATACACGCTCTGCAGAGCACGAAACCACCCCTAAGCCGGATGTATTCGACCCATCCTCCGGCACTCTGGTTGAACGGCTTTTGTTCAATCATCGCAGTGTCATCCTAGGCATTTGCGTGTTACTCAGCCTGGTACTGGGCTACCAGGCACTGAGTTTGAAGCTCAATGCTGCCTTCGAAAAAATGATCCCAACGGATCACCCTTATGTGCAGAACTATCTGAAGAATCGAGGCCAACTGGGCGAGGGGGGCAACACTCTACGTATCGCGATCGAGGCAAAGCAGGGCAGCATCTTCGATGCCTCGTACCTTGAGACGGTCAAGAAAATCAATGACGAGGTATTTCTGTTACCTGGCGTAGATCGCTCATACATGAAGTCGCTGTGGACGCCCGCGACCCGTTGGATCGGCGTGACGGAGGAGGGCTTCGACGGCGGTCCGGTAATACCTGACAATTACGATGGGTCAGCCGATAGCCTGGAGCAGATTCGACAGAACGTCGAACGCTCGGGAGAGGTTGGCCGCCTGGTCGCTGCCAACTTCAAGTCCAGCATCGTGCTATTGCCCCTTCAGGAAACTGCATCCGACGACGGTCAGCCGCTCGATTACAACACCCTTTCAAGTCAGCTTGAACAGATCCGGGCAAAGTACGAAACCGAAAACATCAAGATCCACATCACCGGCTTCGCCAAGGTGGTGGGTGACCTGATCGACGGCATGCGTCAGATGCAGATGTTCTTTGCCGCCACTTTGATCATCTGCGGCATCGTGTTGTATTGGTACACCCGCTGCGTGCGCAGCACCTTGTTGGTGCTGCTGTGCTCGATCATCGCTGTGGTTTGGTTGCTCGGCTTGCTGCCTACTCTGGGGTTTGATCTTGACCCGTACTCAATCCTCGTTCCGTTTCTGGTATTTGCCATAGGCTTGAGCCATGGCGCGCAGAAGATGAACGGGATCATGCAGGACATCGGACGTGGCGCCGACAAACTGGTGGCAGCACGCTTCACCTTTCGCCGTCTGTTTTTGACCGGGTTGATGGCGCTGGTGGCGGATGCCGTGGGTTTCGCGGTTCTGATGATCATCAAGATTCCGGTAATCCAGGACCTGGCCGTTGCCGCGACGATCGGCGTGCTGACGTTGATTTTCACCAACCTGATTCTGTTGCCGATCCTGTTGTCGTACACCGGTGTCAGCAAGGCGGCAGCGTTGCGTGAAGCGGCTAACGACAAGTTCTCGCAGCTAGACGCTCACCACGCCCGACATCCATTTTGGGCGTTTCTGGATCTATTCACCGAGCGCAAATGGGCGAGCGGTGCAATCATTATCGCCGTGATGCTGGGGGCCGCCGGGTTTGCCGTCAGCCTGCACGTGAAGATCGGTGACCTGAATCCTGGAGCACCGGAGCTGCGTCCCGAATCGCGCTACAACACCGACAATCGCTTTATGGTCAGTAACTTTTCCGCCAGCAGCGATAAGTACGTCGTGATGGTAAAAACCCCCCAATACTATTGCGCCAATTACCAAACATTGGTGTCGGTCGACGCGCTGGAAGCGCAGCTTCAGCAGTTGCCTGGGGTGGTATCGACGACTTCTTTAGCCGCGCTGAGTAAGCAGGCTGCAGCGGGTATGAATGAAGGCAGCATGACCTGGTATGAGATACCGCGTAATCAAGGGCTATTGAACGCGATCATCACACGTGCACCACGTGAACTTTTTAACCAGAATTGCGATTTGCTCACGGTTTATGTCTACCTTACGGACCATAAGGCGGACACGCTCACCAGTGTGGTGCAGACCGTCGAGCAGTTCGCGGCGACTCATAACACTGATCAGATCCAGTTCTTGAATGCGGCAGGAAATGCCGGGATCGAAGCAGCCACGAACATCGTCGTGAAGCGTTC
Organism: Pseudomonas alvandae; assembly: GCF_019141525.1. Lineage (GTDB taxonomy): Bacteria > Pseudomonadota > Gammaproteobacteria > Pseudomonadales > Pseudomonadaceae > Aquipseudomonas > Aquipseudomonas alvandae. The sequence goes on along the minus strand of NZ_CP077080.1, from coordinate 4,154,171 downwards.
GAATGTACAGATGCTCTTCATGGTCTATGCAGCCGTTATCGCTCTGTGTTTTATCACTTTCAGATCCTGGCGAGCTGTCGTATGCACAGTGTTGCCGCTGATGCTGACATCTATTTTGTGCGAAGCCTTGATGGTGGGGCTCAACATCGGCGTGAAGGTCGCGACGCTGCCCGTGATTGCGCTGGGGGTTGGCATCGGGGTGGATTATGCGCTGTACATCCTTAGCGTGACCCTGACCAACCTGCGTAATGGTTCAAGCCTGTCCGATGCTTACTATCTGGCCCTGCTCTCGACAGGGAAAGTGGTGGTGATGACGGGGATTACCTTGGGTATTGCCGTACTGACCTGGGTGTTGTCTCCCATTAAGTTCCAAGCAGATATGGGCATCCTGCTCGGCTTCATGTTCATCTGGAACATGGTGGGTGCATTGATACTGGTGCCGGCGCTCGCTCATTTCCTCCTCAAGCCAAAACCGCAGATTGTGAGTATTTGAATGACCGCGACGATAAATATCCTCGGCCTGTCAGGCAGCCTGCGTCAGCAGTCGGCCCATACGGCGATCCTCAACACAGTAGCGGAACGATTGACCGGGCAGGTTCGATTGACGCTCCATGGATTGGAAAGCATCCCTCCGTACAACGAAGATTACGACGGCGTCCATGCTCCGCAGGCGGTTAGCGACCTGCGTGCAGCCGTGGCGGCCGCCGATGGGGTATTGATCGGCTCGCCGGAATACAACCACGGTATGTCGGGTGTTTTGAAGAATGCGCTGGACTGGTTGTCCCGGCCCCATGGCAAGTCTGTCCTGGCTGGACTCCCAGTGTTGGGTTTCACGGCATCGCCTGCGTTTACTGGAGGAGTTCGAGCCCATCAACAACTCAACGAAACCCTCTGGGCGGTCAGGGCTGCCTTGGTGGTTTATCCCCAGATCGTCATTGGCGACGTACACCGTAAAATAGAACATGGACGGTTGGCGGATGGAGCCGCCCGAACTTTTTTGCTGGATGGTATCGGAGCGTTGATTGAGCAGATCAACCAAGCGACAAAAGAAAAAATCGACGGGGATAATCCGAGGCGCTAAATGATCAAATTTGCTGCAAATTTATCGTTGCTCTTCACTGAATTCCCCTTCGAAGATCGGTTTAATGCGGCGCGCGACGCTGGTTTTGAGGCCGTTGAGTTCAGTTTTCCGCAAGGCATCTCAGCCGTCACCGTCGCAAAATACTTACATCGCAACGGTCTCCAGCAGGTTTTGGCAACCGTTCCCTTGCGACCCGACAGCAAGGGCTTAGCTGCGCTAGCCGGCCAAACACGCGAGTTTAAGAATGATTTTCTTCGGGGGTTGGACTATGCCATAGCGGGTAATAGTCAGCTCCTGCACGTATTAAGCGGAATTGTCGATAACGCGAGCTATGAGACATCATGCCGTAAATTTGAAGAAAATATGAGTTGGGCAATTGAAGAAGCGGGTCGCTATAAAATCAAACTGGTTATCGAAGCCATCAATCAAGTTTCGGTGGCTGATTATTTTATCCGCTCGTTGCCTGACGCCATTCGATGGACGGAACGATTGGATGGGCTTGGACTAATTTTGGACATTTATCACGCGTCTATGGAGCAACTTGACCCAATGGATTGCACCGCGCGCTATCTTGACCAGGCTGATCATTTTCAAATTGCTGGATTTCCAGGACGGCATGAACCTAATGTGGGGAGCCTCAACGCGCGAACAATTTTAGATTTTCTCAGCGCTCATTCATATCAGGGCTGGGTTGGATGTGAGTATAAGCCTATTGGGGTAACGGCTGACGGTATGGGATGGCTTGATTGCTATCGAGGTGATTAGGTGCAATATATCGCTTAACTAGAAATATTATTTCGACGTTTGGCAAAGGGACTTAGGGTGACCAGTGGAGGGCGACTGGATAGTTCAGTCACCCTCTGAAAGGTGAGGCACCCAATGTCGGTCTAGCTTTAATACCTTTCCGCTCAATTCACTTCAGACATTGCGCACCGGCCCTGGCCACTTGCGCATCTTGCTCAGCCTTGACCCCCGACACACCGACCGCACCGATCACCTGGTCGTCGACGATGACCGGCACGCCGCCCTCAAGGGAGGTCAGCAAGGGGGCTGACAAAAAGGCGTGGCGCCCGCCATTGACCATCTCCTCGTAGCCTTTGGACTCACGCCGACCCAGGGCCGAAGTGCGTGCCTTTTCGGTGGCGATGTAGGCGCCAATTGGTGCGCAACCGTCGAGGCGTTCGAGGGCCAATGGATGGCCTCCGTCATCGACAATCACGATGGTGACGGCCCATTGATTGTGTTGGGCTTCGGTACGTGCGGCCGCGAGAATTTTGCTGACTTCGGTCTGGCTCAGTACGGCTTTGCTTTTCATGGGAATTCTCCAGTGCTCGTTTAAGGCAACGCGGCTTCGATCAGTTCGATCCAGTGCCTGACAGGGGTTCGACCTGCACCGTTGAGGTGGGTCTGGCAGCCGATATTGGCGGTGACAATGACGTCGGGGTGATCGCTTTCCAGCGCATTGAGTTTGTTATCGCGCAATTGTCTGGACAGTTCGGGTTGGGTCAGCGAATAAGTGCCCGCCGAGCCGCAGCACAGGTGGCTATCGGGAACAGAGGTCAGGTTGAATCCCAGGTTTGTCAGAATGGCTTCGACTGCACCCCCGAGTTTTTGCGCGTGCTGCAAAGTGCAGGGGCAGTGGAACGCCAGGCGTTGGTCGCTGTGTACACCGAGCTTATCCAACGGCTCGCCGCGCAATACTTCCACCAGATCCTTGGCGAGGGCACTGACCCTTTTTGCCTTGTCGGCATACACCGGGTCGGTGCGGAGCAGGTTGCCATACTCCTTGATGAAGGCACCGCAGCCGCTGGCAGTTTGCACGATGGCCTCGGCACCGCTTTCAATGCTTGGCCACCACGCATCGATGTTGCGGCGGGCCCGCTCAAGGCCGGCGGCCTGAGCGTCCAAGTGATAGTCCACCGCGCCGCAACATCCGGCCTCGCGGTTTGTGGTGACGCTGATCCCCAGTCGATCCAGCACGCGTGCGGCGGCCGCGTTGGTATTGGGCGACAGACTCGGTTGCACGCAGCCCTCGAGCATGAGCATTTGTCGGGTATGACGAGTGGTCGGTCGTGGCTTTGCCGGATACACGGTGCGAGGCAATTTGACTTGCAGCGAGTTTGGCAACAATGCGCGGAAAACCTGGGCACTGTTAACCAGCCCTTTGAATAGCGCCGGATTGGGCAGCACGCTGCGCAAACCCTCGCGCATCAGTCGTTGGCCGAGAGGGCGCGCCACTGCCGCATCGACCACCGCCCGGCCTATGTCCAGCAAGTTGTGATAGTCGACACCAGAAGGGCAAGTGGTTTCGCAGTTGCGGCAAGATAGGCAGCGATCCAGGTGTTCCTGTGTCTTGCGGGTCACCTCGTTGCCTTCAAGCACCTGCTTGATCAGGTAGATGCGCCCCCTGGGGCCATCCAGTTCATCACCCAGCAGTTGATAGGTCGGGCAGGTGGCATTGCAGAAACCGCAGTGCACGCAACTGCGCAGAATGCTTTCGGCTTCTTTGGCGCGAGGCAGTTGGCGGGCGTCTTCGCTCAAGGTTGTCTGCATGATTCAAAGCTCCGCGTACAAGCGACCGGGGTTGAAGATTCCCCGTGGATCGAGTTGTTGTTTCAAGTTACGGTGGTAGCGCATCAGTGCGTCAGGCAGCGGTTGGAATGGGCTGTCGATCAGACCATGGCTGTAGCAGGTCGCGTGCCCTCCGACTTGTTCGACGAGGGAGCGAATGAAGGTCGCTTCGGCGCCAGACTTGAGCCAACGCTGGGCGCCGCCCCAATCGATCAATTGAGCACCCGGCAGGGACAGCCGGGGCGTGTTATGCGGCAAGGACAGGCGCCAAAGGGGCTGATCCTCATCGAAGAAACTCAACCGATGTTCGTTCAGATCTTGCCAATACGAAGAGTCCAGCCACTCGCCACCTAAACGATCATGGGCCGCCGCCACCGAACCTTCGCCTCCTTCCAGGCGCAGGTGCAGACGCTCCCCGTCGTGGCAGGCCGCGCTGATCGGCAGCGGCTGCTGGCCCCATTCCGCGAGGCGAAGCAAGGCGCGCTCGCTGTCCATTTCAAGGCTGATGCTTAAGCACTGACGTGGTTTCGGAAGGACTTTGAGTGAAACCTCGGTGATCACGCCAAGTGCGCCGAAACTGCCGGCCATCAACCGTGAAAGGTCATAGCCCGCTACGTTCTTCATCACCTCGCCACCGAAGCGCAAATGTTTGCCGTGACCGGTGATGACCCGTGTGCCGAGGACAAAGTCGCGTACCGACCCCGACCAAGGCCGCCGCGGCCCCGATAACCCGCAAGCGATCATCCCGCCGACCGTGGCATCTTTGCTGAAGGAGGGCGCTTCGCAGGGCAGCATTTGTTGTGCATTGTCCAATACGTTCATTAGCTCTGACAGCGGCGTACCGCAGCGGGCGGTGATCACCAACTCAGTCGGGTCATAGCTGACGATGCCACGGTGGGAGCGCGTGTCGAGCACTTCACCCGCCGCGATACGTCCAAGAAATACCTTGCTGTTGGAACCCTGGATGCGCAGCGCAGTGGCATTCTGCAACGCTTGATTGACCTGCTCCAGCAGCGCGCCACTGTCATCGATATCGTGTTCGCTGCGCATCAAAAACGCTCCAGATCGGGGAAGGGCATCTGACCCATGTGAACGTGCATGGCGCCAAACTCGGCGCAGCGGTGCAGGGTGGGAATGTTCTTGCCGGGGTTGAGCAAACCGCTCGGATCAAACGCTGCTTTGACGGCATGGAACATGGTCAACTCATCGCTGTTGAACTGTGCGCACATCTGATTGATCTTCTCCCGGCCGACACCATGTTCGCCAGTAATGCTGCCGCCGACTTTCACGCACAATTCGAGGATCTTGCCGCCCAGTGCTTCGGCGCGATCGAGTTCCCCCGGTTGATTGGCATCGAACAGAATCAGCGGATGCATATTGCCGTCACCTGCATGGAAAACGTTGGCCACTCGCAGGCCGTATTCGGCCGACAACGCCGCAATTGCGCGCAGTACGCCAGGTAATTCTCGGCGCGGGATCGTCCCATCCATGCAGTAATAATCCGGAGAGAGGCGGCCCACCGCCGGAAACGCATTCTTGCGCCCGGCCCAAAAACGTATGCGTTCCGCTTCATCCCGAGCCTGGCGCACTTCGGTGGCGCCGGCTTGTTCCAGCACCTGGCGCACGCGATTGCTGTCATCATGAACGTCGGCTTCTACACCATCGAGTTCACACAACAAAATGGCTTCTGCGTCCACTGGGTAGCCGGCGTGGATGAAGTCTTCGGCGGCGCGAATGGCCAAGTTGTCCATCATCTCCAGGCCGCCCGGGATGATGCCTGCGGCAATGATGTCACCGACCGCCCGACCGGCCTTTTCGACAGAGTCGAAAGCCGCCAGCAGCACTCTGGCGGTTTGCGGTTTGGGCAGTAGTTTGACCGTGACCTCAGTGATCACTCCGAGCATGCCTTCGGAACCGGTGAACAGTGCGAGCAAGTCAAAGCCCGGTGAGTCGAGCGCGTCGGATCCCAGGCTCAAGTGTTCACCGTCAACGGTGAGGATGTCGACCTTGAGCAGGTTGTGGACGGTCAGGCCGTACTTCAGGCAATGCACGCCACCGGCGTTTTCTGCCACGTTACCGCCGATGGAACAGGCGATCTGGGACGAAGGGTCTGGCGCGTAGTACAAGCCAAACGGCGCGGCAGCCTGGGAAATCGCCAGGTTACGCACGCCCGGTTGAACCCGTGCGGTACGGGCGGCGGGGTCGATGTGCAGGATGTTGTTGAAGCGCGCCATCACCAGCAGCACGCCTTTTTCCAACGGCAGCGCACCGCCGGACAAACCAGTACCTGCACCGCGGGCGACGACGGGTACCTTGCGTTCATGGCAGAGACGAAGCACGCCCTGGACCTCGTCTAGGTGACGTGGCAGCACCACCAGCATGGGCGTGGTGCGATAGGCGGAGAGCCCGTCGCATTCGTACGGTTTAAGCTCTTCGCGCTGATGCAGGATTTCAAGGTTTGGAAGCTGAGCTTGCAGGGCCTGTAGCAACGCACTTTTGTCAACGTCAGGCAGGACGCCGTCGACGCGTTCATCGTAGAGAATGTTCATAGACGGTGGGCGAGACTCGGTTGTTTTTATTAGAAGTCTGTTCTGATACTGCTGACTTGCATCATTGGTCTGAGACGCTTTACTGTCTACGTGTTGTAGGTCTGGTCGAACCAGTTTTTTAATCTTGCTTCCTTATTTTTTTTGGAAAAAGACTTTAAAAACATCGGCTTATTATCCTGTCAAGGCAAGCGAAAGATTTGCGCTGAAGCTGGTCATACCAGTTGGATAATCAATGAATAGCGTAGAAGCGAGCCGTAATCTGCAAGTCGCCGATGTGGTGTGTGAGCGCATCGAGCGCCTGATCGTAGACGGCGTGCTCAAGACCGGGCAACTGTTGCCTTCGGAGCGTCGACTGACGGAAAAACTCGGCGTTTCCCGTACCGCCCTTCGAGAGGGGCTGAAGTTGTTGCGCGCTCGCGGGATTATCAAGACCGAGCAAGGCAAGGGATCATTCGTGGCGGACCTGTCGGGGCATGGATTGGCGTCACCGCTGATGTACTTGTTCAGCTCGCAGCCACGTACGCTCTATGATCTATTCGAGGTACGTAGCCTGCTCGAGGGCGAGTCAGCGCGTTTGGCGGCCTTGCGCGGAACCGAGGCTGATTTCGTCCTCATCACCCGTAGCTACGATGCGTTGCTCGATGCCCACAGTCGTTCGCTGGAGGCGAGTGAACATGCCCGGCTCGATCATGCATTTCACCTGGCAATTTGCGAGGCTTCGCATAATCCGGTGCTGGTGCAAACCTTGCGTTCGCTGACAGATTTGCTGCTCAACTCGGTGTTTACCTCGGTCAACAACCTCTACCACCGCGAACCGCAAAAGCGTCAGATCGACCGTCAACATGCGCGGCTCTACAACGCCGTCACCGGCCGCTTGCCTGAACAGGCGCGAAAGGCGGCTATCGCTCACATTCAGAGCATCTGCGAGAACCTCAGGGAAATCGAAAGCGAGGAACAACGCTTGGTTCGGGCGACGTTGCGACTTGAGGGGTGGGCATGATGCATCTTCGCTTTAGCCAAGGTGGAACACGAAGCGTGGCCTAGTATGGAAGTGCCTCAGCATTACAGACAGATTCGAGCTCGTATTGTAGTTGGCCTCCCACGTCGCCAGGCAAGGCGTCTCACAAATTCCGTGCCTGTAGATACGTTGCATTACTCAGCGAATTAACACTGAGTACGATCTTTTGTTTTGGTGAACAACTTCTGTTAACGGCCCGTCCATAAACGCGCAGATGTCATAGATGAGCGCGGCGCGAGGAACTGATTTTATCGAGCATCATTTTTTGGATCCTCAAGAATCAGGATGGCGCGCAAGTCGTTGACGTTGGTGCGGGTCGGCTCGGTGACGATCAACGCATCCAGCGCGGCGAAGTAGCCGTAGCCGTTGTTGTTATCCAACTCGTCGCTGGCGCTGAGGCCCAGCTCGGCGGCGCGGCGATAGCTGTCCGGGGTCATGATTGCTCCGGCGTTGTCCTCGGAACCGTCGATGCCATCGGTGTCGCCGGCCAGCGCGTGGATGCCGGGATGGCCCTTGAGGCTGTCGGTCAGGCTCAGCAGGAATTCGGCGTTGCGTCCGCCACGGCCATTGCCGCGCACGGTGACAGTGGTTTCGCCGCCAGACAGGATCACGCACGGCGCCGCCAAGGGTTGGCCATGCAGGGCGATTTGCCGGGCGATGCCGGCGTGGACCTTCGCCACTTCCCGGGATTCGCCTTCCAGGTCACCGAGGATCAACGGGCTGAAACCGGCCTGGCGTGCTTTCACGGCTGCGGCTTCCAGGGATTGCTGGGGGCGGGCGATCAGTTGGAAATGACTGCGGGCCAGGCTCGGGTCGCCGGGCTTGATGGTTTCCGATTCCGGGCTTTGCAGCCAGGTGCGCACCGTGGCCGGGATCTCAATGTCATAGCGCTTGAGAATCGCCAGGGCCTCGGCCGAGGTACTGGGGTCGGCCACGGTGGGGCCGGACGCGATGACCGTGGCCAAGTCGCCGGGCACGTCGGAAATCGCATAGGTGTACACCGTCGCCGGCCAGCAGGCCTTGCCCAGGCGTCCGCCCTTGATCGCCGAGAGGTGCTTGCGCACGCAATTCATCTCGCCAATGGTGGCGCCGGACTTGAGCAGGGCTTTGTTGATCGATTGCTTATCGGCCAGGGTGATGCCCGCCGCCGGCAAGGCCAGCAACGCCGAGCCCCCGCCGGACAGCAGGAAGATCACCCGGTCGTCTTCATTCAGGTTGCTGACGAGTTGAAGCACCCGTCCGGCCACTTCCAGGCCGGCGGCGTCCGGCACCGGGTGAGCGGCTTCCACCACTTCGATTTTCTGGCAGGGCGCGCCATGGCCGTAGCGGGTCACCACCAGGCCGCTGACCTCGCCCTGCCAACAACGCTCGACCACTTGCGCCATGGCCGCCGCAGCCTTGCCGGCACCGATGACGATCACCCGGCCGCTGCGGTCGATGGGCAGGTATTGTTCGAGTACGTGCTGCGGATGCGCCGCGTCGATGGCTGTGGCAAACAGCTCGCGCAGCAGTTGTTGCGGATCGACCGACATGGCGGGCTCCCGATTTTATTATTGGTGTTGTCGCAGCCCCTGTGGGAGCGAGCTTGCTCGCTCCCACAGGGGGCGGTGCAGGGCTTATTTGTCGCGGATCGAGAAATTGGCCATATGCTCCAGCCCCTTGATCAGCGCCGAGTGATCCCAGTTGCTGCCACCGATGGCCGCGCAGGTGCTGAACACCTGCTGGGCGTTGGCGGTGTTGGGCAGGTTGATGTTCAGTTCCTTGGCGCCTTGCAGGGCCAGGTTCAGGTCCTTCTGGTGCAGGCTGATGCGGAAGCCGGGGTCGAAGGTGCCCTTGATCATGCGCTCGCCATGGACTTCGAGGATCTTCGACGAGGCGAAACCGCCCATCAGCGCCTCGCGAACCTTCGCCGGGTCGGCGCCATTTTTCGCGGCGAACAGCAGCGCTTCGGCCACCGCCTGGATGTTAAGCGCGACGATGATCTGGTTCGCCACCTTGGCGGTCTGGCCGTTGCCGTTGCCACCGACCAGGGTGATGTTCTTGCCCATGGCCTGGAACAACGGCAAGGCGCGCTCGAAGGCGGCGCTGTCGCCACCGACCATGATGCTCAACGTCGCGGCCTTGGCACCGACTTCACCACCAGAGACCGGAGCATCGAGGTACTGCGCGCCCTTATCGTTGATCTTTGCCGCGAACGCCTTGGTGGCGGTGGGGGAGATCGAGCTCATGTCGATCACCACCTTGCCCGCGCCCACGCCAGCCGCTACGCCGTCGGCGCGGAACAGCACGTCGTCGACCTGCGGGGTGTCCGGGACCATGACAATGATGAACTCGGCTTCCTGGGCCACTTCCTTCGGGTTGGCCAATGCCACCGCGCCACCGGCCACCAGGTCGGCCGGGGCCGCGTTGTGGTGCTGGGACAGGAACAGGCTGTGACCGGCCTTTTGCAGGTTCAGTGCCATGGGGTGGCCCATGATGCCGGTGCCGATGAATCCGATTTTAGCCATGAGAAAATCCTCTTGTTGTTATCGCTGCTTCAGGCAAATGAGGGACTGCTTTCCTGTGGGAGCGAGTCGGGTCAGATCGCGTTATGGGTCTTCAGCCAGCCCAGGCCGGCTTCAGTGGTGGTCAATGGCTTGTATTCGCAACCGACCCACCCCTGGTAGCCGATGCGATCCAGGTGTTCGAACAGGAAGCGGTAGTTGATCTCGCCCGTACCCGGCTCGTTGCGGCCCGGGTTGTCCGCCAGTTGCACGTGGTTGATCTCGCCCAGGTGCGCCGACAGTGTTCGGGCCAGATCGCCTTCCATGATTTGCATGTGATAGATGTCGTATTGCAGGAACAGGTTGGCGCTGCCTACCTGCTCACGGATCGACAGGGCCTGGGCGGTGTTGTTCAGGAAGAAACCCGGGATGTCGCGGGTGTTGATGGCTTCCATCACCAGCTTTATGCCGGCGCCCTGGAGCTTTTCGGCGGCGTACCTCAGATTGGCAACGAAAGTTTGTTCTAAAATTGCCTCGTCACAGTTTTGCGGACGGATCCCGGCCAGGCAATTGACCTGGGTATTGCCCATCACCTTGGCATAGGCGATCGCCCGGTCGACCCCGGCGCAGAATTCCTCAACCCGGTCCGGCAGGCAGGCAATGCCGCGCTCGCCTTTGGCCCATTCGCCGGCCGGCAGGTTGAACAGCACCTGGGTCAAGCCGTTGCCGTCGAGCAGGGCCTTGAGCTCGGCAGAGCTGTAATCGTAAGGAAACAGGTACTCGACACCACTGAAACCGGCCTTGGCGGCCGCTTCGAAACGGGCGAGGAAGTCCTGCTCGGTAAACAGCATGGACAGGTTCGCGGCGAAACGCGGCATGATGGTCTCCCATAAATTTGCAAGCCCCCGTGGGAGCAATCAATTGTTAGTCCAGCAATGAAGTGGCCGTCGGTGCATCGTTGCCGACCAGCGCCAATTCTTCGAATTCATTGACGGCGTTGATCTCGGTGCCCATGGAAATGTTGGTCACTCGCTCCAGAATAATCTCGACGACCACCGGAACTTTGAACTCTTCGATCATCCGCTCGGCTTTGCGAAGAGCAGGGGCAATTTCAGACGGTTCGAACACACGTATAGCCTTGCAGCCAAGGCCCTCGGCCACAGCGATGTGGTCTACGCCATAACCGTTGAGTTCCGGGGCGTTGAGGTTGTCGAACGATAGCTGCACGCAGTAATCCATGTCGAAACCGCGCTGTGCCTGGCGAATCAAGCCCAGGTAGGAATTGTTCACCACGACATGGATGTAAGGCAGCTTGAACTGCGCACCCACCGCCAGCTCTTCGATCATGAACTGGAAGTCATAGTCGCCCGACAGCGCCACGACCTTGCGGCTCGGGTCGGCCTTGACCACCCCCAGCGCGGCCGGAATCGTCCAGCCCAAAGGACCCGCTTGGCCGCAGTTGATCCAGTGGCGTGGTTTGTAAACATGAAGGAACTGCGCCCCGGCGATCTGCGACAGACCGATGGTGCTGACATAGCAGGTGTCCTTGCCGAACACTTGGTTCATTTCCTCGTAGACACGCTGCGGCTTCACCGGCACGTTGTCGAAGTGGGTCTTGCGCTGCAGGTTGGCTTTGCGTTGCTGGCAATCCTGGAGCCAGGCAATGCGATCCTTCAGCTTGCCATCGGCTTGCCACTCACGAGCCACTTCGATGAATACGGTAAGGGCCAAGGCCGCGTCGGAAACGATGCCCAGGTCAGGCGTAAACACACGGCCGATCTGTGTGCCCTCGATGTCGACGTGGATGAACGTGCGGCCTTCGGTGTAGACATCCACCGAGCCGGTATGACGATTGGCCCAACGATTACCGATACCCAACACCAAGTCGGATTTGAGCATCGTCGCGTTACCGTAGCGATGGGACGTCTGCAAGCCGACCATACCGACCATCAGCGGGTGATCGTCCGGTATGGTGCCCCAGCCCATCAAGGTCGGAATCACCGGGATGCCGGTCAGTTCGGCAAACTCCACTAGGAGTTTGCTGGCATCGGCGTTGATGATGCCGCCTCCAGCTACCAGCAATGGGCGCTCAGCCTGATTCAGCATCGCCAAGGCCTTCTCGATCTGCACCCGGTTGGCGGCTGGCTTGGCCAGGGGCAGCGGCTGATAGGCGTCGATGTCAAATTCGATTTCGGCCACCTGCACGTCAAACGGCAGGTCTATCAGGACTGGTCCAGGGCGACCGGAGCGCATTTCATAGAAGGCTTTTTGAAACGCGTACGGCACCTGACCTGGCTCCATGACGGTGGTCGCCCATTTAGTCACTGGTTTGACGATGGCGGTGATGTCGACGGCCTGGAAGTCTTCCTTGTGCATACGAGCGCGGGGGGCTTGCCCAGTGATGCAGAGGATCGGAATTGAGTCGGCCGACGCGCTGTAAAGGCCAGTGACCATGTCGGTCCCAGCAGGGCCGGAGGTGCCGATGCACACGCCAATGTTGCCGGCCTTGGCGCGGGTATAACCCTCCGCCATGTGCGAAGCGCCTTCCACGTGACGAGCGAGGACGTGATCAATACCACCGTTTCTCTGCAAGGCGGAGTACAGCGGGTTGATCGCGGCACCCGGGATGCCGAAAGCGGTGTCCACACCTTCACGGCGCATCACCAAAACGGCTGCATCTATTGCTCTTATTTTTGCCATGGTGTAGTCCTAGGGCCGAACCCATATCTTTTGTAGAGGTCTGCAGTTTGGATTAGCTTTTTAAGGCGATGAACCCCCAAATAATGCTTTCTGTCGATATAAAAGGTATCGAATGGCTCGTTACACAGAACTCCACAGCTTCATTCAAATTGCTCAAAAGGGCAGCTTTGCAGCCGCGGCGCTCAGTGAAGGGGTAACGCCTGCCATGTTGGGACGGAGACTGGACTCTCTAGAGAGACGTCTGGGTGTGAAGTTGATGCATCGTTCAACCCGTGGGCTGCACCTGACCGAATTGGGTGAGCAATTGCTTGAGAGAGCGAGGTCGCTGATACGGGAATTTGATGATATCGAGGCGGACATCAGCAGCAGTGCGAAACGGGTTACCGGAAACTTGCTTTTGTCCGCGCCAGCTGGGTTTGGACGCTTGCACGTTGCGCCACATGCTTTGGCTTTTCACCGTCAGTTCCCGCACCTGAAGCTGTCTTTCAATCTCACTGACAGCCTGGTGGATTTGGTGGGGGAGGGTTATGACATGAGTATTAGGATCGGTCCGGTGACAGATCCAAACTATGTTGCCATTAAATTGTTCTCTAATCGGCGGGTCGTGTGCGGGACGCCTGCGTATTTCAAGGCGCATGGAACGCCGACAACACTAGAGGAGTTAGCTGGACACAACTGCCTGGCGTTTACTTCCCAAGGCGGTCAGCAGCGGGGATGGACCTTTCAGCAAGACGGCAGAGCAGTGGCCATACGCGTCGGCGGCAATCTAGCCTGCAACGATGGAGAACTGCTCTTTGCATGGATGCGCCAAGGAGTAGGGATTGGATGGCGATCTACGTGGGAGATCCAGAGAGAGCTCATGAGCGGGGAGCTCGTTACGGTACTCGATGACTTCGCCCTTCCTAATTATGACATCCAGGCCGTATACCCACAGCAACGATACTTACCTGCCAAGGTACGACACTTTATCGATTTTCTAAAAGCCGTTTACCAGCAACCTGGATACTGGTAGCGATTCGCTCTGGAATGCACCTGTTTTAAGCGCGTTATGACGGATTTACCGCTAAAAATGTCGCTCCACTGCGCCGTTCCGGCGCCTGGTCAGGGTGATAGCTTTTTATGATCAGATTCAATCGGCAATAAGAATTTGACGTTATCGGTGCCGAGAGCAACGATTGCCACAGCGCGATGAGCACGCTCCATACGATGTCGGAAGGATCCTGAACGAACGTTCTGAGAAACGAAAGGAAGAACGGACATTCAGAGTTGTGTGCATTAAGCCGAGTATCCCTACAACAAAAAAAGTGGCGTATAGCCGACCGTAATACTTGAATCTGTCTATTACGTTAGTTGTACGCATACAATTCGAAGGAGAAAGGAAATGGCAGTTAGTTTAGAGGCTGAAAGCGTGGCGAGTGTCAAGAGTGCGCCGATCAAGCTATCAGGGAGTATGGGTGCGCTCAGTTTAGCCATGACGGTTCTGGCATTTTCGGCGCCTTTGACGACAGTGGCAGGGTATATCCCTGTTTCTCTGATGTTCGGTGGTATCGCATCGCCGTTGCTCTTTATAATCGTCGGTATAATGATGTTGCTGTTCGGTATCGGTTACGTGACTTTGAATAACGCGGTCAAGCGACCGGGTGATTTCTACGCCTTCATCAGCTATGGCTTGGGCAAATCGGCAGGCTTGGGTTCTGGCATCGCCGCAGCCTTGTCCTATTTCATGCTGCTGGCGGGCGTCACTTCCTATTTCGGCGTTTCTTGTGCCGAACTCCAAAAAAGCCTAACCGGTACCGCGTTGCCCTGGTACGTGTTTACTTTGGGATGCTGGGCCGCTGTTGGTATTCTTGGTTATTTGCATGTGGAGCTTTCGGCCAAGGTGCTCTTCTGGGTGATGCTGACTGAAATTGTCATTTGCCTCGCGTTCGCTTTTGGTGTGCTCCAGGCAGGCGGCAATGGAGAGCTCGCCACCGGTGCTCCGTTCGCGCCGGGAGAGTTGACGAAAGAAGGGGTGAATATTCCCTTCGCAATGTTGTTTGCGGTCTCTTTCTTCATGGGGTTCGAGGCGACGGCACTGTTTCGTGACGAATGCAAAAATCCGGATATCACCATACCTCGTGCCACCTACGGCTCGATCATCTTCATTGGGATTCTTTACACGCTTTGCGCGTATGCGATGATCATGGCGTACGGTCACACGGCGCAGGCTGTGGCGACCGACAGTCCTGCGACTATGTTCCCCAATGCTTTCGGTCTTTTCGTCGATAACCGTGTCCAGGTAATCATCACTATCTTGGTGCTGAGCTCGGCATTTGCTGCGAGTCTGTCGACGCACAATGTTCTCTCGCGCTATCTATTTAATCTGGGAACAGACGGTGCTATCCCACGCTTTTTCAGTAACATCCATACTCGGCACTCGTCCCCGTTCGCAGCGTCCATGGCGGTGTCGCTCATGGTGCTGGCCATTCTGATCCCGTTCATCGTGATGAATGTGCGGCCAGAATTTTTGTATGGTCAGCTCTCTGGATTAGGGACCTCCGGGGTCATCATCCTGATGACTATCGTCAACCTGTCCGCTTTGACTTGGTACGTACGTCGTGGCAAGCAAGAGGGCGCAAGTTTTCTCAAAGCATTCCTGGCTCCGGCAATATCCACGATTTTCTTCGTCTCGCTGGTCGGTTTAGTGGCGTACCACTTCCACTTGCTGGTAGGCGGCGAGCCGGGCGAGCGGCGTTGGATGCTGTATTGCCTGATTGGAGTTCTGTTTGCCGGCATGGGGCTAGCTCAGTTTTACAAGTTCAAGCGCCCAGAAGTATTCGCGCGATTGGGGCGTGCTCATCACTCTTAACATTGGGAAGCGTTGAAATGAGAAACGGGGCCTTGGCCCCGTTTCGCATTTCAGCATTCACTGCTTTCAGATGCGCCAGTAATCGGCGGCAACCTTCTGTGCGAGCTGAGCGACGATACGGTTTAGTGGCATATCGGGCCGCTCGATAAAGCTCGCTGTAAATGACATGACCGGCATTTCATGTGGCGTATTGACGATTTCAAGTTTTCCACTTGCGATTTCTTCAGCAACGACGTGCTGAGGAATAGCAGCGATACCAATGCCGTCGAGTGTCATGCGCACGATTGATGACAGGGAGGAGTTGGCGAAAATTTTTGTTCGGTGCAAATTCTCTCGTTCAAACATTTCCTTGAGTTGCCAATAAGGTCGGGTGACTCGGGCATAGGTAATGATCGGGAATTCAGCTAATACTGCCAGGCTGGGGGTGTCGGTACCGATATCTAGCTCTTTAGATTTGATCCAAGTGATCGGGTATTGGCACAGCGGTAGATTTTCCGCATTGCCTATGTTCACAGGGCCCATCAGCAGCGCAACATCGAGGCTAAAGTCTGCCAGGCCCGCCGTCATGTTGGTTGTGCTGTCCACCACTATCTCTAGAGTTATCTCGGGATACTCACGGTTTAAATGCTTGAGCAGATCGGAAAGCCATGCGTGCACGATGGTGTCAGAGGCGCCTAAGCTTACGGTGCCTCGAAGCCCTCCATGACCGGCAACTGCCTCGATCATCTCGTTTTCAAGCGCAAACATCCGTTCCGCATAGGTCAGCAATTCCCGACCCTGGGGCGTAAGAAAACATCCTCGTTTGTCTCGCTCCAGAAGCCGGCATTTCAGATGGCGCTCGAGCTGCGCGATACGCGCTGACACCGCTGGCTGAGAGGTGTGAAGCTTCTCCGCCGCCTTGTGAAATCCTCCTTGTTGAGCGACCGCATAAAACGTCTGAAGGCTTCTCAAGTCGATCATTCAGTGTCTCTCTATCATGGTTCGTCAGCTTGTTGTCTCGCCAGATGGCGTCCTAGACAGGTTACCGCAGCAAACTAAATGGTGAATCTTTTTTCAAGATCTCCCACTCAAGCGGAAAAGTCGAATGATTTGATAAGCGGACGTTATCTCAAGCAATCCGCAATCACAATTGGACCTTATCAGTGCTGCGCGCGACGATGGGTTCACAAGTTTTGGTTCCCGCCGCGTCCATGGGAAGCTGATGTCGAGTGTATGGTGTAGGCCAAAGCTCTATTTGCTACTTACAAAAAATCCGAAAGCAAAGTTCGAATGAGGAGAAGTGGAATGTTCTCGCAACATTTATCACGTGAACGGTTGCTCGAGGCCTATCGGGCCATGCAGACCATCCGCGTTTTCGAAGAGCGCATCATGATTGAGATGGGGACCGGTGATATCCCTGGGAACACGCACTTGTACGCTGGTCAGGAAGCAAGTGCGGTGGGCGTGTGCATGCATTTGTCTGACGAGGACTATATCTCTTCCACCCACCGTGGACACGGCCACTGTATTGCAAAGGGCTGTGACATCGTCGGTATGATGGCTGAAATTTTCGGCAAGGCCACTGGCACTTGTGGTGGTAAAGGCGGTTCGCAACATATTGCCGATCTGCGCAAAGGGATGCTCGGTGCCAACGGCATTGTTGCGGGTGGTGCACCGATCACCTGTGGCGCAGCGCTGACTGCCAAGCTAACGGGGACCAAGCATGTTGCCATAGCATTCGCCGGCGACGGTGCGATGAACGAGGGAGCCATGGCAGAAAGCCTCAACTTGGCAAAAATCTGGATGCTCCCAATGGTGTTCGTCATTGAAGACAATGGTTTTGGCGAAGCGACCGCAAATGAATTCGTGTCGGCCGGTACTTTTACCGGGCGAGCTGCTGGTTACGGTATCCCTGCCGCAGAAGTAGATGGCACTGATCTGTTCAAGGTCTATAGCGTCGCCGGTGAGGCGATTGAGCGTGCCCGTAATGGTGGCGGTCCGAGTCTGATTCATGTTCATGTCCCTCGTTATTACGGCCACTACAGTGGTGATCCGGACAGTTACCGCACCCCCGAAGAAAAGAAAGCCATGCGCCTCGAACAAGATTGCCTGACCAAGTTCCGTGCCGCGGTCGAATCGCAGTCCCTACAGGATGCACTGAAAGCCATCGATGAGGAGATCGAGCAAGCAGTGAATGAAGCAGTTTCTGCTGCTCGCGCCGCGCCGCTTCCTCCGCTTTCGGCACTCACCTCTGACGTCTACGTCAAGTACCTGTAAGGAGCTTCGTAATGGCTAAAATTTCTTATCGTCAGGCTCTCAACGATGCCCTTCACTTGGAAATGGCACGCGATCCGAAAGTAATCATGATGGGCGAGGATCTGACCGGTGGTGCCGGTGCCAATGGTGTTAAAGACGCGTGGGGCGGTCCTTTTGGCGTAACGCGCGGGCTATTGGGGGCTTTCGGTCCGGAACGAGTGCGCGATACACCGATCAGCGAAACAGCATTCGTTGGTGCGGCTGCGGGTGCTGCGCTCACCGGCATGCGTCCGATTGCCGAGCTGATGTTTGTAGACTTTGCAGGTGTGTGTCTCGATCAAATCGTCAATCAGATCGCGAAGTTTCGGTACATGTTTGGTGGTCACGCACGTACCCCTCTGGTGATTCGGGCAACGTTTGGGGCGGGCACCCGTTCGGCAGCTCAACATACCCAGGCCTTCTACCCAGTGTTCACGCACTTCCCCGGTTTGAAAGTGGTGATTCCATCGAACCCTTACGATGCCAAAGGGCTTTTGTTGCAGGCGATCCGCGATGATGATCCGGTTATTTTCCTGGAGCACAAAATGCTTTACGACATGGTTGGTGAAGTGCCGGATGGCGCTTACACCGTCCCGTTTGGTGAGGCCCGGGTAGTTCGCGATGGGAATGACGTGCTGTTAATTGCCTTTGGCAGAATGGTTCAAGTCGCTGAAGAAGCTGCTCGCAAACTCGCATCGGAAGGTGTGTCTGCTTGTGTGATTGACCCTCGGACCACCTCGCCGCTAGATGAAGACACTCTGCTGGAGTTCACCGAAGAGATCGGCCGCGTCGTCATCATTGATGAGGCTAATCCGCGCTGTGGCATGGCGGCGGATATCTCGGCCCTGCTTGCCGACAAATGTTTCCACGCCCTGAAGGCGCCTATCAAGATGGTAACGGCTCCTCACTCGCCGGTCCCTTACGCGCCGAACTTGGAAGATGCCTATGTTCCTAATGCCGACGCTGTGATCAAAGCGGTCAAGTCCATCATTTAGAGGTTGGGTCTATGTCTATCGAAGCAATCACCATTCCCAAGTGGGGAATGACCATGACCGAAGGGTTGTTGGCTGAGTGGATGGTAGCGGTCGGTGATCGGATCGAGCGCGGTCAAGAAATTATGGAGGTCGAGTCGACCAAGACTACCAATGCGGTGGAGTCTCCAGTCAGCGGCACATTGCGCAGGATTGTGGTGCCCGAGGGAGATACCGCCCCGGTAGGCGCATTGGTGGCTGTTGTCGCAGACGACAGCGCCACTGATGAAGACATTGATGCTTTCATTGCTCAGTTTGCGAGCTCGATCAAGCAGGATGCTGACGAAGAGTCTGGCGCAGTTGCGGCAAAGAAAATCGATGTCGGCGACGGTACGGTCATCAACGCATTGGTCATCGGGCCCGAAAGCGAAAACACGGTGGTTTTGCTTCACGGTTTTGGTGGTGATCTGTCCACGTGGATGTTCAACCAGGACGCGCTCGCCAAAGATTTTCGCGTATTGGCGTTGGATCTTCCCGGTCATGGCGCATCGACGCCCATTAGCGGGGGGGATGTGCTGGGTTCCTTGACCGACGCGGTCGAGAAAGCGGTCGATAGCCTGGCTAAAGGCAAGCTCCATCTAGTAGCACATTCCTTCGGCGGGGCTGTTGCTGCTGCCTTGACTGAGCGCAAGGGCGAAGCTGTCGCGTCGCTTAGCCTTCTAGCGCCTATTGGCCTGAGTACCTCCATTAATAAACTATTCCTTGATGATTTCGTCACCGCTGAGCGACGCCGTCCGCTGAAGGAAGTATTGGAGCGACTGTTCGCCGATCCGTCGAAAATTAGCAATGACATGGTCGAGGCGACCCTGCAGTTCAAGCGACTGGAAGGTGTTCCTGCGGCCCTCGGAGCAATTAAAGACGTAATTGCCAACGAACAAGGGCAAGTGCAATCGATTACGGCGACGTTGAGTAAGTTCAGAGGTCCCGTGCTGCTGATTTGGGGTGAACGCGACGAGATTGTGCCAATGCCAACGGAATCTGAAGTTCCACAAAACGTCATACTTAATATACTGCCGAGCGTAGGCCATATGCCTCAAATGGAATCGACCGCAGAGGTTAATCGGCTGCTTATTGAAAATATCGCAAAAGCAAAGTAACGCTTACTTCTGATCTGGCGCCTCGATGTTGGAGGCGCCAGAAAAATTTGAATATGTAATTTTCGTATAGGCGGATAAAATGGCCAATCGATTGAAGGGTAAGTGCGTCCTTTTGACGGGGGGAGTTGCCAACATAGGATTGGCAATCCTGGACTCTTTTGTTGCCGAAGGCGCCACTGTAGCGGTGGTTGATATTGACGAAAAACGCGGCATGGAAATACAAAGTCGTCACCCGAGATCAGTTAAGTTTTTCCGGGCGGACCTTTCGCGCGAGAGCGAAATCCGCGAAGTCGTAAATAACGCCGCAGGTTGGCTTGGTGGTATAAATACTTTGTGTCTGAATGCTGGCGTTCAGTTATCCGGTAATATTGAAGATTTTGCTATGGAAGCTTGGGATAAAGTATTTGCCATCAACGTGAGGGCTAATTTCGTATTTATTCAAGAATCCTTGCCTTATTTGCGCGAAGCAACAAACTCATCTGTCGTGTTGATGTCTTCATTGGCTGGCAAACGAGGAGGGCCAGGTCTGAGTTGTTATTCTGCATCAAAGGCAGCAATTATTGGGCTTACTAATTCGCTGGCCATTGAGCTGGCTAAAGATGGCGTGCGGGTTAACGCCGTATGCCCAGGATGGATTGATACGCCGTTCAATCAGCCAATCATCGACTTCATGGGCGGTAAGAGCAAACAGGATTCGGTCGTTCAAGCGAACATTCCATTGGGACGTCAAGCGACCCCAAATGAGGTGGCGCCCCTATTTGTATATCTGGCGTCCGACGAATCCTCTTACGTCACCGCACAGGCAATCAATGTGTGTGGCGGCGCTTATAACTGATATGAGGTAGGTGTCATGGCGAAAAAAATTACGCATGAGACAGCACTTCTTGGTTTGACTGCTGGCATACGAAAAGCGAAAGAGCTGAATCAGCGCTCAACGCTCTCGGTGGTCGACGAAGGAGGTCATCTAATCGCCTCGATCCGTGTGGACGATGCTGCATTTGGCACCATTGAAATTGCACAGAACAAAGCCTATACGGCTGCAGCATTTCGACAGCCCACGGCTGCATGGATGGATGTTGTACAGCCGGGAGCTGCGTTGTACGGGCTTGAACGTTCATGCTCTCGTCCGTTTGTGGTGTTCGGCGGTGGATTTCCAGTCTTTGACGGCGACTCAGTCATCGGTGGTGTGGGTGTTTCCGGCGGCCCTGTAGAGGCCGACGAAGCGATTGCAAATGTGATCGTTTCGGCAATCCAAGAAAAATAGATATGCATACCTTGATACTGCCGAACAGGTGACAGTCGATGGAACCGATTAAAGCGATGCAAACGAAGTCAGCGCAGGAAGTCCGTCAAATGATTCGGGACGGTCAGTTACGTGGCCCAACGAGCGGTTACGCTGACGGCTACATGCAGGCAAACCTAATGATTTTGCCAGCTCAATATGCAGCTGATTTCAAAGGGTTTTGTGACAAGAATCCCAAGAGCTGCCCGCTGGTAGCCATGGGGAGGCCTGGAGACCCTTCTTTACCTTTAGCGGGCGACATCGACATCAGGACTGATGTGGCACGTTATCGTGTATATCGGCAGGGGGTTCATATCGACACGGTGGATAACCTGCTGAGTATCTGGAGAGATGATCTCGTCATCTTCGCGCTCGGCTGCTCTTTCTCATTCGAAAACGCTATTTTGAATGCGGGTATTGAGATCAGGCATATCACGGCCAAGCGCAACGTTCCCATGTACAAGACGAATTTACCAACGGTGCAGAACGGGCCGTTCAAAGGGAACATGGTCGTATCCATGCGAGCCTTTAGCCCAAGCGATCTGGTTCAAGCTATTTTGCTGTCGTCGCGTTTCCCACTCGCGCACGGTGCCCCGGTGCACATTGGTAATCCTGAAGAAATCGGTATCAAAGACATCTATCAGCCTGACTTCGGTGACGTTCCGGTTATTCAGGAAGGCGACATTCTCGGTTTTTGGGCATGTGGAGTCACCCCGCAAATGGCTATCCAACAAGCTAATGTGGACATCGCCATTACCCACGAGCCTGGTTACATGTTGGTAACCGATTTACCCGCTGATGCTAACGAGTTGTCAGTGGCTTGATATTCAGTTTTGTGCGTTCACAGAAACTAAGTTCAAGGAGGCTGAATGTCTGAGCATGTTGTGGATCTGGAGTGGAGTGCTGCGGCGCACTCGACCAAGCCGGAAACCTATAGTCGCGACCTGATAGTTCACGTCAGTCCAGAGGTGAAGATCATGGCCTCAGCGGCTGTGGACTACTTGGGTTCGTCGGAGAAAGCCGATCCCGAGCAACTCCTGGTTAGTGCCCTCGCGAGTTGCCATATGTTGTATTTCCTTGCACTCGCAGAAGGTCAGGGATATGTGGTCAGCACCTATACTGACAACGCCGTGGGCGTGGTCGACAAGCGTGATGAAGGTGGCTTTTGGGTATCGGAAATAACCCTCAATCCAAAGGTCCAGTTCAGCTCGGATAAGCAACCTGATGCGCGCACTCTTGAGCGACTGCACCATCGCGCGCACAAGGGATGTTTTATTGCCAACTCGATCAAGACCAAAGTTTCGGTGCGAGTCGGTTAAATCGATAGTGATTAATAAAGTGAAGAGGTGACGTATGAGCAATAAGTTGGTTGTGGTTGCAACGGTTACAGCTCAGCCGGGTAAAGAGGTCGAGCTAAGGGCGGCGCTGCAGACGCTGGTACCAGTCGCCAAGACCGAGAAGGGGTTCGTGCAGTATGACCTGCATGTCTCCAATGAAAATGCAGGTGAGTTTCTGTTCTACGAAATTTGGGATGACGAGGCAGCGTTGCAACTGCATTCGAGCAGCGATTTTTCGAAGGCCTTCGGTGAGAAATATGGCCATTTGATCAAGGCGTCGACCCTGACGAAATACACGCGCGTTTCTTAAGTTGCTGCGAATAGGTGCCCGTGTTTTATGACTAATGTTGAGACATAAACAATATGGTTAGTATCGACCTCAACAGCGACCTTGGTGAGAGCTTCGGCCCATGGCCGATGGGTGATGATTCAGCGATGCTGGATCTGGTATCCAGTGCCAACATCGCCTGCGGATTCCACGCAGGAGACCCAGCAGGCATCTTGTCTGTAATTAGGGAGGCAATGTCTCGCCGTGTCGTCATTGGAGCCCATGTAGGCTACCGTGATCTCGTCGGCTTCGGTCGCCGGGCAATGGAGCCTTCTAGCGCCGAGCTGATTGGGGATGTGATTTACCAGATTGGTGCGCTTCAAGGTTTAGCCAAAGCGGCGGGCACTTCCATCCACTACGTGAAACCCCATGGTGCGCTTTACAACACAATCGCCAACGATGCTCGACAGGCTTCGGATGTAATTGCAGCGATCAAGGCAATCGATCCTGAGCTTACCTTGCTGGCGTTGGCAGGGGCGCCGATTGTTCAACAGGCACGTCAAGCAGGACTTCGAGTGGTCTGCGAGGCATTCGCCGATCGGGCTTACAGCGCCGACGGCTCGTTGGTGAACCGGCGACTCCCAGGTGCCGTAATTCACGATCCGGAAGTGATCGCAAAACGCATGCTGCGACTCGTAAAGGACCGAGTGATTGAGTCAATTGACGGCGTAGAAATTACTATTGAAGCCGACTCGATCTGCATCCACGGAGACAATGCGACTTCTGTTGCGACGGCCCGTGTGTTGAAAGAAGCGTTCATTGCCAATGGCGTTCATATCGCCAGTTTCATTCCTGGAGTGAACGGAGGTGGGCGTGAGTGATTTCCTGCAGTTCCGGCGAGCCGGATGTACAGGAGTGCTGATTGAGTTGCCAGATTTAGACACTACTCTGGCAATGTTCGAGGCTATTGTTGCTGCGGTTTTCGAGGGGATAGAGGAGATAATTCCCGGCGCCCGGACGTTACTTGTTCGTTTCGATCCACTGGTCATAAGCCATGACGACCTGGTCAGGTTGATCAGTGGCGTTGAGTTGGATCGCCGAGCCCAGTCTGTAGGGCAGTTGATCGAAATTCCGGTCATTTATGATGGCGAAGACTTGGAATTTGTAGCGTCTCACCTGGGCTGGACTGTGGAGGAACTGATACGCCGCCACAGCGCCGCCACGTTCACCGTCGCTTTTACTGGATTCGCGCCAGGTTTTGCTTACATGACCTGTGACGACGATCAGTTGGATGTACCGCGTCGGAATAGCCCGCGAGTGCGAATTCCTGCCGGCTCTGTTGCGGTTGCAGGACCATTTTGCGGTGTTTACCCCACAGACAGTCCGGGCGGCTGGCAGTTGCTTGGCACGACTCCCTCTATGATGTGGGATTTGAACCGTGAGCGCGCCGCATTGCTGGCGCCGGGTGATCGGGTTCGCTTTCGCGAGGTCAGGAAAGGAGATTGCATTTCCGCAGAAGCTGCGGCGCAGGCATTTTCTAAACCGCGACCCAAAGGCTCCGTCGGTTTGCAAATTATTTCCACGGATCGTCCGGCCCTCTATCAAGATGCAGGACGACCAGGCTTAGGTAATCAGGGCGTCTCCGAATCAGGCGCCGCCGACCTTGCTGCTCTGCGTACTGCGAATGAGTTACTGGGTAATGTGCTTGACTCAGTCGCGGTCGAAATCACTTATGGCGGGTTCTCCCTGAAGGCAGGCGAGCCTGTAACTTGTGCCGTGACCGGCGCTGATGTACCCATTCGCATTGGGTCTGCACATGGACGCACCGTAGAAGTCTCCCCAGGTGTCGCTTTTGCTCTTGATGCTGGTGACCTTTTGACCCTTGGTGTGCCGCTCTCAGGCGTACGTAGCTACCTGGCAATACGGGGTGGGTTTGACGTGGATAGAGTGTTGGGATCAAGGTCCACCGACACACTGGCTAAATTGGGACCAGCACCAATCAAAGCAGGAGACATCCTGCTGCCTGCCAACGAGACTTGTGTTTCGATCTACCCATATCCTCTAGCTGGTACATCGCTCCCTTGTGGAAGCGACCTTATTACCATTGACGTTGTGATGGGGCCTCGTACTGATTGGTTCACGTCAGAATCCGTTTCGATCTTCTTCAGCCAGCCGTGGACGGCCACTACCGAATCGAGTCGTGTAGGTATACGCCTGCAGGGGGCGCAAGCGCTGGTTCGTGCCCGGCAAGATGAACTGCCTTCCGAAGGCACCTGTGCTGGCTCAATCCAGATTCCAGCAAGCGGTCAGCCCGTGTTGTTTCTAACCGATCACCCGCTTACGGGCGGCTATCCGGTAATAGCTGTGGTGGCTTCGCATCACCTGAGTCTGGCTGCGCAGATCCCTATTGGCTGCAAGATTCACTTCAACCCAATAGTGGATTTCCAGGTTATCGCTAAGGAACAAGAATAATGAAAAAATTATTGATCGCTAACCGCGGTGAAATCGCTATCCGTGTCATGCGTGCCGCTCGGGATTATGGTGTCGAGTCGGTGGCCATCTATTCCGACGCTGATGCTGAGTCGTTGCACGTCCAGCTTGCACAAGAGGCCTATGGGCTGGGTCCGGGCAAGCCGGGCGACACCTACCTAAATATTTCCAAGATCATTGACATTGCCAAGCGTGCCGGCGCTGATGCCGTTCATCCAGGCTATGGATTTCTCTCTGAGCGCGCCGAGTTCGCACAGGCCGTAATCGACGCGGGATTGATCTGGGTCGGACCTTCGCCTTCGGTGATTATGTCACTGGGGGACAAGGTCGAAGCCCGACGTATTGCACAAGCCGTCGGTGCTCCACTGGTCAAAGGTACTCCAGGTCCTTTGGCGAATGCCGCAGAAGCCATAGCCTTCGCCAAGGAAGCGGGTTTGCCGTTGGCGATTAAAGCTGCGTTTGGCGGCGGCGGTCGCGGAATGAAGGTTGCTCACAAGCTGGAAGAGGTGGGCGACCTGTTCAATTCCGCGGTGCGTGAGGCCGTAGAAGCATTTGGCCGTGGCGAATGCTATGCCGAACAATTTCTTGAGCGCCCACGACATATCGAAGCGCAAGTCATCGCCGATCAGCACGGCAATACAGTAGTTCTAGGGACACGCGATTGTTCTCTCCAGCGTCGTAATCAGAAGTTGGTAGAGGAAGCGCCTGCGCCATTCATCACTACTGATCAGAGTCATCGAATTCATGAGGCGGCCCGGGCGATCTGTGCGCATGCCGGCTACACCGGCGCAGGCACGGTCGAATTTCTTTTATCGCGGAATGGAACAATCTCATTTCTTGAAGTGAATACTCGGTTGCAGGTCGAACATCCTGTCACCGAAGAGACCACGGGCATAGACATCGTTGTTGAACAGTTGCGCATCGCTGACGGGTTGCCATTGTCGATTACCAAGGCGCCAGAATTAAGGGGCCACGCTTTTGAGTTTCGTATCAATGCTGAAGACCCGGGGAGGGGGTTCTTGCCGACGCCGGGGCGAATCAAACTGTTCCGTGCTCCGTCCGGGCCGGGGGTTCGCGTCGAATCGGGAGTTGAGACGGGCTCCGTTATTCCCGGCCTTTACGACTCAATGATGGCTAAGCTGATCATCACGGGGTCTACGCGCGAGCAAGCAATTGCTCGTGCGCGTCGTGCGCTAAAAGAATTCACCATTGAGGGTGTTGCGTCGGTGCTGCCATTTCATCGGGCGGTATTGGAAGAAGCCTGTTTCAATGGCGATGCTGAATTCGGCGTTTACACCAACTGGATTGAAACCGAATTCAACGGTGTGCCGCCGAGCCCACGAATCGAGGCAGTAAATTCCGACTTGCATCGGTGCTTCATCGAAATAGACGGCAAACGGCACGAGTTGGGTATTCCCTCTTCATTGTTCAGCGGAGTGCCCGTTCCTACTTCATCGGGTACGTCACCCGCTGCGGGCGCTGAGGGTGATGTTACTGCGCCGATTCCTGGCACTTTACAACAGTGGCTGGTTGATGACGGTGCGACTGTAAGAAAGGGTGATGGAGTCGCGCTAATCGAAGCGATGAAAATGGAAACGTTGGTTGTTGCAGCGAGCGATGGCGTCATTACACAGAAGGTTTCGGCGGGAACGATGGTCTCAATAGGTCAGCCTCTGGCGGCCATTGCTCTTTATTGAGATCGCCATGAATTGCTATGCGGTTTGTTGTTGAAGTTCAGTGAAAACTCTAAATACCCGACTTTGTTAACAGCCAATCCAGGCTGGAGGGAGTGTTGATCGTGAAGAAATACAATGTAGCACTTATCGGCACCGGATTTATGGGTAAGGCGCATTCCATTGCGACTGCTGTAGTTCCGATTTTATTTGGCGCACCTGTAGAGATCGAGCGCAAAATCATCGTAGATATCGATGAGGAACTGGCCCGTGATGCTGCGAAACAATATGGTTTTGCAGAATACACCACCGACTGGCGCGATGTGGTCAATCGTCCTGATATCGATATTGTCGATATTTGTACGCCTAATGATACTCACGCTGAAATCGCTATTGCAGCCGCACTGGCCGGTAAGCACGTCATGTGCGAAAAACCGATGGCCATGACCGTCGCTGATGCCGAAAAAATGCAAGCAGCTGCGCAGAAGACCGGCGTCGTGACCATGGTGTCCTATAACTATCGCCATACTCCTGCCATCCAAATGGCCAAGAAGCTGATTGATGAAGGCCGGATCGGTAAGATCCTCAGCTTCCGCGGGTATTACCTTCAGGATTGGGGCGCCGATCCATCAACTCCGCTGTCGTGGCGTTTTAACAAAGCCAAGGCGGGTTCAGGCACGCTGGGCGATATCGGTACTCATGTGATCGATGCTGCGCGTTTGTTGGTCGGTGAATTCGCTTCTGTAAACTCTATCGTGAAAACCTTTATCGCTGAGCGTCCTCTGCCTGCTGGGCGCTTCTTCGGCCCAGCTGGTCAGGCGTCTTCCGAAAAGGGTCAGGTGGATGTCGATGACGCAGCACTGACCATGATTCACTTCACTAATGGCGTCTACGGCACCATCGAGGTGACCCGAAATGCTTGGGGCCATCACAACCAGCTGGGCTTCGAGATCCATGGTACCAAGGGTTCAATTGCATTCGATTACCAGCGTTTGAATGAACTGCGCGTGGCTTTCGCTGATGATCCGGCTGACACCTTCGGCTTCCGTACTATCTATTCGGGTCCGCATCAGCCGTTTGGCGACAAGCTGTGGCCGGTGGCCGGCATGGGCCAGGGCTACATCGATGTGAAATCCATCGAGTGGTACAACTTTCTCAAAGCCATTGCGGAAAAAGCGCCTGCATCGCCTAACTTCGACGATGGTTTGCAGATTGAACGCATCGCTGAAGCGATCTTGAACTCGGGCGTAAGTGGCAACTGGGAAGAGATCGAACAACCGACTGCATAAAACCGCATTCGAGATGGGTGCGAGCGTTCACACCCATCTCGTGACATCCAACGACGCACGTAGCAAGTTCTTAGGAGATGGACGATGAGCATTGCAGTTGGGTTGGTGGGTGCGGGAGTGATGGGAAGCGAGCACGCGAGGATCCTGCGAGAGGATACTCCAGGGGCGAAGCTCGCGGGCGTCTGTGATGCGGACCCTCAAAAAGCCGATGCTGCAGCTTGCGGTTCGCTGACCTATTCAGATCCTTTGGAAATGATTCGGTCAAATAATATTGATGCGGTATTAATTGCCTCGCCTGATTCGACTCATGCAGAACTGGTTATGGCCTGCCTAGAGGTGGGCAAGCCAGTGTTGTGCGAGAAACCGTTGGCGATGACTGCGCAGCAGGCGTTGGCTATCGTTGAGTTGGAGATGTCCAAAAGCCGGCGCTTAGTGCAAGTTGGCTATATGCGCAGGTTCGATCCCGCCTATCAGATGCTCAAGCATAGCTTCGACAGTGGGGAAATTGGTCAGCCGCTGATCGTCCATAATATTCATCGCAACCCGGTAGCCCCTGAGTGGATGACCGGTTCAATGTCTATTTCCAACGCATTTGTGCACGAGATCGATATTACTCGCTGGCTGCTCAACACCGAACTTTCGACCATAAGAATCACCACGACAAGAAAAGGCGATCCGCTTGTTATTGAAGCGTGTACCAACGGTGGTGTCATCATTACCACTGAAGTCAACATGAACTGCCAGTATGGCTATCACGTTCATGCGGAAATCGTTGGCGAACAGGGTGTTGTTTCTTTGTCGTCCATGCCTTCGAAAGTTATTCATAAGGCGGGGCAGAGAGCATTGTCTTATCCGTCCTATTGGGTGTCAAGGTTCCTTGAGGCCTACAAGGAGCAGACGAAGGCGTGGATTAAGACAATTCAGACGGGCAAACCCAATGCCGGCGCAAATGCTTGGGATGGTTATATTACGACAGCCGTAGCCGAACAGATTATCGCTGATAATAACGTATCACCATTAATTCATCTTTCTCTACCGACGTGCCCTTCATTCTATTCGTGAAAGTGGTTTTGGACGGAATATTGTTATTTCATGCCACCTGCCATTTCTCTCGCAGTTTAGCGGCAGAGCTTCGTTAGGAATCGTGAGGTAAAGATGATTAGATATGCAGTAGTAGGGCTGGGTTGGATTTCTCAAAAAGCATTCCTGCCGGCGTCAACGCTAACCGGTAATTCCGTTGTCACGGCACTTGTTACTGGCGACACCGAGAAAGCGAGAAAAATCGCGGAACAATATGGTATCGACACAGTAGTACCGTATGAGAATTATGACGCACTGCTGTGCAGCGATCTTATCGACGCTGTCTACATTGCCGTGCCTAATCCCATGCACGCCTCGTTTGCGATCAGTGCGTTGAGGCATGGCAAACATGTCATGGTGGAAAAACCGATCGCCACATCACTGGCGGATGCCGAGGCCATGATCAGGTCTGCGCAGCAGACCGGCGCTCTATTGATGACCAGTTACCGTTTGCATCACGACATCGGCACTGTTGAAGCACTTAAGTCGATTCGTTCAGGTGCTATTGGCGACCCTCGTTTTTTTTCCGCGACCTTCAGTTTTCAATCCGATCCAGATAATCATCGCTTACGCGCGGAGTATTGGGGTGGGCCGCTTCAGGACATTGGTATCTATTGCATCAATGCGGCTCGCCACGTATTTGCTGCCGAGCCAATCGAAGTACTGGCTGTTATCTCCAGAGATGAGAATGACCAGCGTTTCAGAGAAATATACGATTCGATTGCGGTGACGCTACGCTTCCCAGGTAATCGTCTGGGGCAGTTCTATTGCAGTTTTGCTGCGCATCCGCTCGATGTCTATCGAGTTGTAGGCACCCAGGGAACGATAAGCATGGAGCCAGGGTTCCGCTTCGAAGAGCCGATGGCTATGGAGATTGAGAGCTCTGCAGATTCGAAGCGAATCGAATTTGCGCACTACGACCATTTTGCAGGCCAGATCGCCTATTTCTCCCAGTGCATCGTCAGCGGTTCTAGACCGATAGACGATGGAGAAGAGGGGATGGCCGATCTCCGTGTCTTGATTGCCATAGAGCGATCGGTTTCAACAGGTCTGCCTGTGTCTCTGGAGCCACAGGTTTACCGAAATGGCCCTAGCCACGCTTCGGTACGAATGATTGAACCTGCGTCCCTACCTCCGAAAGTGGACGTTCGCTGAAGCACTAGCCACGTTGGGCTTCCCAATTCTTATAACAACAAGGAGTAACTTTCTTGCACATTGGTGTTCCCCTCGAAACCCAGACCGGTGAAACGCGGGTGGCTGCTACCCCGGAAACCATCAAGAAATTGATCGGCCAAGGCCATAAAGTCACCGTCCAAAGCGGCGCCGGTATCAAGGCCAGCGTTATCGACAGTGCCTATGAGGCGGTGGGTGCAACCATTGGCAGCGCCAGTGATGCATTCGGCGCCGAACTGATCCTCAAGGTGGTTGCCCCGAGCGATAGCGAGCTGACGCTGATCAAGAGCGGCACCGTGCTGGTGGGCATGCTCAATCCGTTCAACAACGAAACCATCGCCAAGCTGGCCGAACGTGGCATCACCGCTTTCGCCCTTGAGGCTGCGCCACGTACCTCCCGCGCCCAGAGCCTGGATGTGCTGTCGTCTCAAGCGAACATTGCCGGCTACAAGGCCGTGCTGCTGGCCGCGCATTATTATCCGCGCTTCATGCCAATGCTGATGACCGCTGCGGGCACCGTGAAAGCGGCGCGCGTGCTCATTCTCGGCGCGGGCGTGGCCGGGTTGCAGGCGATTGCCACGGCCAAGCGCCTGGGCGCGGTGATCGAAGCCTCGGATGTGCGTCCGGCGGTCAAGGAACAAATCGAATCCCTCGGCGCCAAGTTCGTCGACGTGCCATACGAGACCGACGAAGAGCGTGAATGCGCCGTCGGCGTCGGTGGTTACGCCCGGCCGATGCCGGCCAGCTGGATGCAGCGCCAGGCCCAAGCGGTGCACGAGCGCGCCAAGCAGGCGGACATCGTCATCACCACCGCTCTGATTCCAGGCCGCAAGGCACCGACACTGCTGAGTGCCGAAACCGTCGCGCAGATGAAACCCGGCTCGGTGGTCATCGACCTCGCGGCAGCCCAGGGCGGTAACTGCCCGCTGACCGTGGCCGACCAGGTCGTGATCGAGAATGGCGTGACCATTTGCGGCCCGACCAACCTGGCCGGTGAAGTCGCGGCAGACGCTTCGGCGCTGTACGCCCGCAACCTGCTGGACTTCCTGAAGCTGGTCTTCACCAAGGAAGGTCAGTTCGACGTGAACCTGGAAGACGACATCGTTGCCGCGTGCCTGATGTGCCGCGACGGCCAAGTCATCCGCAAAAACGCCTAAGCAGGGATTCAGACAATGGAAGAGCTTATCTCCCCCGGTATCTACAACCTGATCATCTTCGTGCTGGCGATTTATGTCGGTTACCACGTGGTCTGGAACGTGACACCCGCGCTGCACACGCCGTTGATGGCGGTAACCAATGCCATTTCGGCGATCGTGATCGTCGGTGCCATGCTCGCTGCCGCGCTGACCGTAACGCCTCTGGGCAAGACCATGGGCACCCTCGCCGTGGCCCTGGCCGCGGTCAACGTATTCGGTGGCTTCCTGGTGACGCGCCGCATGCTTGAGATGTTCAAGAAAAAAGCCCCGAAAGCCGTAAAAGAAGAGGCGCCCAAGTAATGAGCATGAACCTGGTAACGACGCTCTACCTGATCGCGTCGATCTGCTTCATCCAGGCCCTCAAGGGCCTGTCGCACCCCACCACCTCTCGCCGTGGCAACCTGTTCGGCATGCTCGGCATGGCGCTGGCGGTGCTCACCACTGTGGGCCTCATCTATAAGCTCGGTGCCGAGCTAGCCACCGCCGGCATCGGCTACGTCATTGTCGGCCTGCTGATCGGCGGCACCGCCGGCTCGATCATGGCCAAGCGCGTAGAGATGACCAAGATGCCGGAGCTGGTCGCCTTCATGCACAGCATGATCGGCCTGGCTGCCGTCTTCATTGCCATCGCTGCTGTTGTCGAGCCGCAATCCCTGGGCATCGTCAAACAACTCGGCGACTCGATTCCGGCCGGCAACCGCCTGGAGCTGTTCCTCGGCGCCGCCATTGGTGCAATTACCTTCTCCGGTTCGGTGATCGCCTTTGGCAAGCTCTCGGGCAAATACAAGTTCCGCCTGTTCCAGGGCGCACCGGTACAGTTTGGCGGCCAGCACAAGCTCAACCTGATCCTGGGCCTGGCAACGCTGGGCCTGGGCCTGACCTTCATGTTCACCGGCAACCTCGGCGCGTTCGCCTTGATGCTGGCCCTGGCGTTTGTCCTGGGTGTGCTGATCATCATCCCGATCGGCGGTGCGGACATGCCGGTGGTGGTGTCGATGCTCAACAGTTATTCCGGTTGGGCCGCAGCGGGTATCGGCTTCTCGCTGAACAACTCGATGCTGATCATTGCCGGTTCGCTGGTGGGTTCGAGCGGTGCGATCCTCTCGTACATCATGTGCAAGGCGATGAACCGGTCGTTCTTCAATGTGCTGCTCGGCGGTTTCGGCAACACGGCAGATGCAGCTGGCCCGGCAGGCTCGAAAGAAGCCCGTACGGTGAAATCCGGCTCGGCTGACGACGCTACCTTCCTGCTGACCAACGCCGACACAGTGATCATCGTGCCGGGCTATGGCTTGGCGGTGGCACGAGCGCAGCACGCGCTGAAAGAGCTGACCGAGAAGCTGACCCACCACGGCGTGACCGTCAAATACGCGATCCACCCGGTGGCCGGTCGCATGCCCGGGCACATGAACGTCCTGCTGGCCGAGGCCGAAGTGCCTTACGACCAAGTGTTCGAGATGGAAGACATCAACTCCGAGTTCGGCCAGGCCGACGTGGTACTCGTCCTGGGCGCCAACGACGTGGTCAACCCGGCGGCGAAGAACGATCCTAATTCGCCGATTGCCGGCATGCCGATCCTCGAGGCCTTCAAGGCCAAGACCATCATCGTCAACAAGCGCTCGATGGCCAGCGGCTATGCGGGCCTGGACAACGAGCTGTTCTACCTCGACAAGACCATGATGGTGTTCGGTGACGCCAAGAAGGTCATTGAAGATATGGTTAAGGCTGTCGAGTGAGCGGAATAACTCGGCAACGCTGGGGTTATCCCAAATGATGCTTGATAAGCTATGGCTATCGCTGGCAATCGGAAATCGGGATTTGACCCTATCATGACGGAAGAGGAATATCGAGTTCGAAGGATGGACTCTATTAACTTAGCTGTTTTTTAGTACTGATCTAATTTGCTGACCATTTACACATGTTTTGGCATTTGATCCATGTTCGTGGTTTCGGCGACATCAATAATGGCGGGGTAGAAAACGTGAATAATTATAACGGTCGTGTGGTAATAGTTACTGGTGGTGGTTCTGGCATGGGCCGCGCCATGGTGCATGAATTTACCGCTCGCGGTGCCAATGTGGCAGTCCTAGATATCAATCCAAAGCGCGCCGAAGAAACCATTTCCGAACTGGCCAAACCTGACCTTGCCTTTGCTCATGCGGTGGACGTGAGCGATCCTAAAAGCGTCCAAACAGCTGTGGACGCCATTATCCAGCGTTGGGGCCACATTGATTTACTGTGCAACAATGCAGGCATTTTGGACGGCCACGCGACTGCGCATGAAGTTAGCCTGGAAGAATGGAATAAAGTAATTGCGGTCAACCTGACCGGGCCGTTTCTGATGGCCCGTGCTGTCATCCCGCAAATGCTTAAGCAAGGCAAAGGCGCGATCATCAACACTTCGTCGACGTCAGGATTCAGTGCTGCTGGCGGCGGAACTGCGTATACCGCCTCCAAACACGGCGTCATCGGTCTAACCCGCCAACTGACATTTGAATATGGTGCACGCGGTATTCGCGTTAACACGATCTGCCCTGGCGCAACAGCGACGCCTCTGGCCCTGGCCGATCCGGTAACCGCGGGCTCTCCGGATATGGAAGCGGCGATCAAAAAATTCCCGGCCCAACGTTGGTGCCAGCCAAGCGAGATCGCAAAGCTTGCCGCCTTTTTGGGCGGCGACGAAGCAGATTTCGTCCATGGCAGTGAATACGTGATGGATGGTGGATGGCTGGCTGCGGCGCGTGATCCCTTCTGATATGCATCTGTGACTCAACAACGTCAATCTTCCATGCAAAGGTAGCGGATAATGTTTAGTACGCGTGAGTGGCCGGACAGTGGTGTTGAAGGATTTCAGCGAGGGTTTGAAACAGTAGACGGCACCCGTATCCACTATGTAAGCGGTGGCGTCGATAACGGGGAAGTCATGGTGCTGGTATGCGGTTTTCCGCAGAGCTGGTATGCCTGGCGTAAGGTGCTGCCGCTGCTGGGCAAGCACTACCGTGTAATTGCACCGGACCTTCCCGGGCAGGGTGATTCGGATCGTCCGTCCAGTTGTGATACTGGCAACGTGTCGCGCTTGCTGAAAAAATTTTTGACTCAGGTTGGTGTAGAGAAGCACTCCTTGGTGGTTCACGATATTGGTGCCTGGGTTGGTTACCCTTACTGCGCTCAATTCGGTGACAGCGTCACAGGGCTGGCCATCCTTGACACCGGCATCCCTGGTATCAGCTTGCCCGATAATCTACCGTGGGCGTCTGATGTGGCTTGGCGGACTTGGCATGTAGCGTTCCACAACATTCCGGACTTGCCGGAAGAGTTGCTGGAAGGCCGTGAGCACATCTACCTGAGATGGTATCTGCAGCGGAAAGCGGCAAACCCTCAAATCTTCACCGAGGACGATTTTGCGGAGTATCTTCGTGCGTTCCGACTGAATGGATGGAAAGGCGGTCTAGCGTATTACCGGGCGATCACACAATCGGCTGAACAAAACCGTGAGTTCGCCAAATCCTTACTTAAGATGCCAGTGCTGGCTGTTCGCGCAGACCAAGGATCGATGCCTGATCTGGTCAGCGAGTTGAAGAAGGTGGCGGCCAATGTCTCGGGTACTATGGTGTTTAGCGGCCACTATATTCCCGAGGAGCAACCCAACGGCTTGGTTGATGAACTCTTGAAGTTCTTTTCCAATATAAAGTGAGAGTGTAGGGATGATCTACAACGCCCGAGTGTTTTATAGGGCGTTGTTGTCTGGGCGTTCAGTTCGTAGACCATTAAATAACGAGAACTGTCATGTCAGAATTGCAGCCGCTAAACATTACTTATGCTGATGATCCTCGTGTTCTGGCCGAGCAATCAGCAGAAGATTATTCGAGGCATGTGGTACCCCTGTCGGCTAGAACTAATCGCTGGAGCTTAGCGATGGCCTCTTGGTCCGTGCTCAGTGCGATGTTTTATTTATATATAAGTGTGGCGGTCGCTCAAGCCGTAGGTAGTAAGAGTGCGATTATTGGGGTCACACTCTCGGCACTTTTTTACGGTGGCATAAATTATGTCATCTCTCAGCGCTCAATTAAAAATGGCCTGACGGTCGCTTTGTTGTCGAGAGGTATTTTCGGGGGGGCGGGTGCGATCATTTCATCATTGCTATTTGCTGTAACGGCGACGTATTACGCAGTGTTTGAGGGGTCGATCATAGCCGTTGCGTTCCACCAGTATTTTTCGCCCGAGAGCGATATACGCTGGTGGTATTTTTTGGTAGTTCTCTATGCCCTGCCTTTAGTTATGGGCGGGGTTCAGGTCTGGCTGGATAAACTCAACGGTGCGTTGCTACCTCTCTACATTATTGGTTTGATACTGGTTATTGTCATGGCCGGTAATAAATATGGGTTTTCTACTGCATTTCTGTCCATTCCAGCGTCTACCGATCCGGTAATTCCCGGATGGATGTGGGCGTTCATAGTGTACATGGGTATTTGTGTCAATATGATGGTTACAGCTGAATTCTCGCGGTTCGGGAAACCTTCTGATGCAAAATTTCATGGCCTAATTAC
The DNA here is from genome assembly GCF_019141525.1 of Pseudomonas alvandae. Taxonomy (GTDB): domain Bacteria; phylum Pseudomonadota; class Gammaproteobacteria; order Pseudomonadales; family Pseudomonadaceae; genus Aquipseudomonas; species Aquipseudomonas alvandae. Next base: position 4,118,184 of record NZ_CP077080.1, on the reverse strand, counting down.
TTTTGGCCCAGTGTTCTATCTAGCGTTATTCGTTGTGAATGGATTAGCCGGCGTTTTCATAATGAATACTGTTTTTCCTGAGTTGCAAGCCAGTGAGCGCGGTGTGGCGGAAGCCATATTGAATGCTGCCGGTTTTTTGGGCTTGATTTTCATTCTGATCAGTCAGACTAGGATTAACACGGCTAATTATTATGTGGCTTCGTTGAACTTCGCTGGCTTTGCCGCTCGCGGCCTACATCTCAACTGGCCACGTTGGGTGTGGGTGCTGTTTGTAGGTTGCTGCGTATATTTGCTTATGCTTACAAATGTGTTCAGCTATCTGCTCAAGGCGCTAGCATGGCAGGGCGTAGCGGTCACCTCTTGGGTCGCCATTCTCATGACCCATTACGTGCTCAACCGAGATGTGAAATATGGTCTCGAGTTCCGACCGGGCAGGGTCAAAGCCATCATGCCAGGTGCATGGGCAATGATCATTTCAACCGTAGTGGGTATTGCAATCGTTGAAGCGGGAACCAAGGGGAGCTGGTACGTGGAAACCGCGCCTATTCTGATCTCCGGTCTGGCTGCATTTAGTTATTGGTCGATTCTAAAATTTGTCGACGGTGGTTTGATATCGCGAACTGCGGACCCTCGTGACGACGTTGCAGATGTTTGGCGGACCCACATTGAATGTCATGTGTGCAATCGATCTTATAGTGCTATCGAGATGGATCGCGATCCTTCGGCGGAGCAACAAGCTATCTGTGCTGGTTGCGCTGAAGGTAACTACGTCTTCCTTCAATCGGCGCGACGAGAGGGGAACTGTATGCTGGCCTCTGCTGTGCAGGCGAAGTAAAGGTGGTGTAGTGGAGGAACACAGATTGTTACGCAGATCTTGACTGAACAATGCGTGCTTTGCACTCAGCATAAAAAACTATGCTGAGTGTTTTTTTGCATAAGATGAGGTGATTAGTTTGATTTTTTTTAGAAACAAGCGATTCCTCGTTGAGTTGGCCCTGATCATAGGAGTGTTCTCCTTCTGCACTGGCGAGTTTGCAATGATGGGCCTTATCTCAAGCCTGTCGGACGCTTTTCAAAAACCTGAGACGAGTGTCGCTCATTTAATCAGCGCATATGCAGTTGGTGTTGTAGTCGGTGCTCCTATCATGGTTTTTGTGGGAGTTTATCTCAAAAAGAGAAAGCTGGTTCTTTTTCTGTTGGGATTGTATACCTGTGCAAACGCCTTTAGTTTGTTGGCGCCTAACTATGAAACATTATTGCTATCCAGACTCCTGGCCGGTTTCCCCCATGCAGCCTATTTTGGTGTTGCTGCAATGATCGCGGCATCTATGGCTCCCTTCAATAAGCGAGGGAAGGCGGTCAGTAGGATCCTGTTGGGAGTTACGGCAGCGATACTGGTTGGTGCGCCGGGTGCAACCTACATTGGTCAGCAGTGCGGTTGGCGCTCAGTTTTTGCCGCTATTACTATTTTTAGCCTGATGAGTTTGATTCTTCTATATCGCAACGCACCTGAGGTCGAGGATGATCGTAGACTTGACGTTAGAGAGGAATTGGCGCCTTTCGCTCAACTTCAGATATGGCTGGCTCTAGCAATCGGCGCCGTTGGTTTTTGCGGAATGTTCGGCGTCTATAGCTATCTTGCTCCAATTGTTTTAAATGTGACTAAACTGGAAGCTCATTGGATCGCGCCCATGCTCATGTTGTTTGGTGTAGGTACGATGATTGGAAATTTTGCAGGAGGCTGGCTTTATGATCGCGTAAAATTTGCCGCTGTGAATTTCATTATGCTGTTCAGTTTTTTTGCCCTGTTCGCGTTTCCTATTTTGTCCAGAACATTGCCGGGAGTTTCATTTGCCACGGTGTTGCTTGGATGCATGGTTGCGTTGGCACCAGCTTTACAGATGCGACTGATGGATATCAGTAAGCATGGTCAGTCACTTGTTGCCGCTTCCAATCATGCTGCGTTGAACCTTGCTAATGCGCTTGGCCCTTGGTTGGGTGGGCTTGCAATTAATGCCGGTTGGGGGTGGACATCGACAGGTTACGTGGGTGCCGGCATGGCTTTTGTAGGGTGTTTGATCTATTGGGTGGCTCAGCACCTGGAAAGAAGAGTGGTGTGAAAATGGACTTCAATGGAATATACAAGTTTGCATTTTTTTGTATCGTACGTAATTTTCCAGAGGTTGCGCTTAAAATACGAGAGAATTTAACGGGTTTGGCCTTTATCTTCAAAGCTCATCAATTTTTGGGATATGTATATTTCGTCTCTTTTGTGTGGCTCTATATTGCCTGTGAAATCCGTCGTGACTAGACCCGTGCAGTATGCAACGGTGCTAATCAGCTGTCGATCTGTAAGGCTATTGCACGGTTCGGAAATGTATGAACTCAAGGGTATCCATCTTGCGTTCTCAATTTCTTCGATATCCAAAATGTTAATTGCCTGTGTCAGTGGTTTCATCCTACATATAAAGTGCAGATTGGATTTGCCGAGTTGGTGAGTATGCATTGTGGTGAATCCCACTATGGATTCGAACAATGTTTTTATTCCCGTTTCCTCGAATATCTCACGCTGGATAGAGTGCTGGATTTTTTCTCCTGCTTCAATATACCCTCCGGGAAGTTTGAATCCTGTGGTGCCTCGCTCTTTCACCAAAAGGATCTCATTCAATTCATTCAAAACAATCGCGCTTGCACCAATTGTGTGTGTTGGAATAAACGGTACAAAGGTGACTTCTGACGGCTGACGGACCAATGTCAGTTCTTCACGAAGACAGCTGTGAAACGTGAAACCAGCACTGACGAATAATGGAACGCACTCGGAGCGAGTAATAGGAAGAGAGACCCAAGAAAGAGATTTTCTATTAGTCTCAAGATAGGTCAAGAGAGTTTCAATGTCGTTTTTTAATTCCTCTGTAGTCTTTGGTAACGAAGCAGGGTCAATGATCACGCCGTTAAAGCGATCCAATTCAAATCTCATTGTTGATCTTCAATAGCATTGAGCTAGTCCTCGGAGGATATTCTCCAAGCTTTGCTGTATCGCCGCGCTTGGGATTGGCGAGTATATAAAAAACACTTTGAGCTTGCAAGATAAGCCACACGTGCTTATTCATCCTTTTGTTCCGCAGAACGCTAGTTTTGTTCCGAATTAATTTTCGCAGCATCAAGGCAAAAAAATAATATCGCCTCGATATGGCTTCAATAATTGATGCGGCAAATTTATCGCTCGACTCATTACCGCTTGAAAAATCTATCAAACGGTTTTTCTCCAAATCTGGTGTCTTTTTTGCATCGGATTTTGTGGTCCTTTACTATGGCTAGAGGTATTTATGCACTCGCTAAATTCAATCGCTGGTATTAAAAGGTACCGTATCCAAGACGAGATCCCCATCGCAATAGATGACACGGGTAATGGCCCTGGCGAGATTGCTGGTGTTGGTCAGGATTCAGGGGGCAAAGTAGGTGAGGAAGTTGAGCTAACAAGCCGGTCTCGAATGATCGTCGCGGTGGCGTGCGCTACATTGGTGCGTATTACGTCTCGTATCTACAAATCGTTACCTAAACGGGGACACTAGAGCGTTACTAAATGACTCGCTACGCTTGTAGAAAGGTGACATTGCTGTTGACATTGGATCTTATTGCATAGGGCGGTTGTGCTTATTTTTTTGCTATTCGATAGGCTCTCCGCCATTTTCCTGGGATATGGAGTCCTATGGCAAGCAGGTGTGGCACGATGGTCAAGGCGTCTCAATCCAGACTGGACCTGTTATTTGGGGAGGCGTGGGGTGCAATGGCCAGCATGCCTACCATCAACTGCTGCACGAGGGATCCACTTGATCCCCGCTGACTTTATTGCGTCGGTGATGAGCCACAATCCCTTGGCTGATCACCAGTAATGGCTGTTCGCGAACTGTGTGGCGCAAAGTCAGGCGCTTATGCAAGGTATGAGTCGAGCCGAAGTTGAGGATGTCTTGCAAGGCATGGGCTTATCCAAAGAGGAACTAGTACGGATCACGCATCACAAAATTATTCCCGGTAACCGCCCGAGCAATATGATCATGATGCAAAAAGTCACGCCATCTACGTTAGTCGCTTCAATCGCTTTATGAACAAAAAGTGTTCGTCCAAAGGTTATTTGGGAGTTAGCTGTTTGATCAGTGGGGCGTCGAGCTCGGGAAGGCTCTATCATCGACCGCTCAAGTGATTAATATTGATATTCATGATGTTCTCCTATTCCAAGGCAGTAGTGCCTCAAATTCAAATTCAACAGCCCGATAGTCTCAGAGGATACTCATTGATCTAGCTTTAGCCACAGCTTGAGCTCTTCGCCTTACTCCAAGTTTTCCGCAAATCCGCTGTATATGACTTTTCACCGTAAACACCGAGATGTACAACCGCTGCCCAATTTCGGCATTCGATAGACACGCTTCAACCAAACGCAAGACCTCTATTTCTCGATCCGAAAGCACGACGTACTGGAACCGTACGTACGGTGGTGTGAGAGGACGGCGGCTGTGAGGCCGCCTCCTACTCAATCATGAAATCTGGCAGTTTGTAAACGTAGAGCGGCTCTGAAATTCAGTTCAATCGAACATCGGAGGCTTAAGTTGGTCACGTTCCGCTTCTGCGCAAAGTAGCGGCACAGTAATGGACAACAAAAATAAAAAATTAAGGTCAACCAGAAGGCGATTCCGATGGCTGAAGCTGACTTGGTCCCGACCGCGGCTCCACGACGGCCTGAGAGGCTCGCTGGAATACTATTCGTTATCTGGTGTTGTGCGGTGAATAATGCTGCACCAGGGGCCATTGGCCAGGGATGGAAGGCTCGACCAGGTAGTCTGTGGAGCTTTCGTGTCATAGACCCCCTCATACCCTAATTGCGCCGCCCAGCCAAACCAACGCAAGCACACCGCTGACCAAAACCATACGGGCTAACGGCGCATCATTATCGAATCACTCAAGTGAATTTTGCACCGAAGCCGTGCGCCGCGTTATCTAAACGTCCTCTGAAGATTTGAAAAATGGGGGCCGGGCCCATTGGCACGCTGATTGCTGGGGTATAACCGAACGACTGTTCGTGCGGGTTGTTTAGCATTGTCATGTTTGATTAGAGCCTCATGCGCTCTAGATAGGAGGGTGCCCATGTCCGCCAAATTTCCGACCGTAGCCATAGTAGGAAGCGGGCCGTCAGGCTGCTACGTCGCGCAGTTCCTTCAAAAGAAATGGAGTTCGGCGCAAATCACGATTTTCGAAGCGTTACCTGTTCCTTATGGGCTGGTGCGTTACGGTGTCGCGGCAGATCATCAAGGTAGCAAAACAGTTATCCAGCAATTTGAACGAATGTTCGAGAAAGGAGGGGTCGACTTTCGAGGCAACGTCAATGTTGGAAGAGATATCTCATATTCGAAACTGGCAGAGTCCTACGACGTCGTAGTGCTGGCGACTGGTCTCAGTCATGACGCAGATCTGGATATCCATGTCCATCCTTCTGCGCCAGTTGTAGGCGCAGGAAGATTGCTTAAAGCGTTGAACGGTCATCCTGAAGTTGAGCTGCTCAAAAATGCTGATGGTACTACTCGTGAGCTCGGGCGCCATGTCGCAGTAATCGGTAGCGGTAATGTAGCTATTGATGTCATCCGTATGATCGCCAAAACAGACCGTGAACTTGAGGGGTCGGATATATCCGACGAAGTGCGTACAAAGCTTAATGTTGAGCAGGTAAAAAGTCTGACCCTTGTAAGCCGTTCCAGCGCGGTTGACGCGAAATGTGATGGGTCAATGATGGCTGAGCTACTTAGTTTGCCTGGAGTCTGCGTTAGGGTAGAAGGAATTGTTAAAGGTGAGGGGGGGGCGATTCCGGAGTTGTTAACCGCTGCCTCGAACACTAGGAAGACTAGCAATTGTTCAAGGCTTTCAGTTAATTTCATTTTCAATGCTTTGCCGAGTGGAATTGACAATGTGTACGGACAGGCTAAGTTAACGACTATAAATAGAATCTCCTGCATCAGTACTGCCAGAATGTTTGACACCGTAATAACAGCTATTGGCTTCAATAATGGAACTACGAAAGAAGCTACCGTTACGCCTCGAGGCCTGGGCGCGGATGCGATCTATCAAGTGGGTTGGCTGAAACGGGGGCCAAAGGGTACGGTGGCTGAAAACCGTAAAGATGCCAAGTTAGTCGCAGAAGCAATTTTTTCTGATTTTGAAAGTGGCGTAATTAAAGCTGGAAAGCCCGGGTTGATTTCAATCGAACGCGAATTGTCTTCCGATGTCGTTAATTATATCGGTTGGCGTCGAATTGATGAGTATGAGCAAAACTCGGCAAAATCAGGAAGATGTAGAAAAAAGATAAACGATATTCGAACAATGCTCACCATCGCCCATGGTGCGAATTTTTGTGTGGGAGAGGTAAATGCGTTAGAAGTTGCTAATTAACTATTTTTAGTCAAGGATGTAGAAAATGTCTGAGATTTTGATTGTGTTTGGTACAGAGAGCGGAAACTCTGAAATGGCAGCCGATGATATTGCTGCCTGCTTAGGTCGCAGAGGCATCACTGCAGAAATCAAATCAATGGAGGACGTTTCCGTAGCCGGGCTGAAACTGACTTCGCAGCTAGTGGTAGTTACATCGACGTATGGAGAGGGGGAACTTCCGGAAACGACTGCGCCTTTCTTTGAAGCATTGGTAGAGAAGGCTCCTGACCTAAGTAGTGTTAATTTTTTTGCATTCGGACTAGGTGATAGTACCTATGAAAAGTTTAATAACGCCATTGATGTTATTTCCGCGAAATTGGTTGAGTTGGGAGCAATTAAAATTGGCGAAACGGGTCGGCACGATGCTGCGAGCGGTAAGTCTGTGACGATGGTTGCGAACGCTTGGTTTGAGCAGGTTTATAACTGATTATTGCCGGGAGGAACACAATGAATATTACACATGAAGTGCTGCCTTGGGCACATCCAGATTTTCGTCGCAATCCGTATCCATGGTACGCCCGGCTGCAGCGAGATTATCCGTTGTATCAGGAAAGCGAGCGTCAATATGTTGTTTCCCGCTATGAGGACTATATAAAATTTGTGAAACATCCGGCCATGAGTATGGTAGAGCCTGAGTGGGTCCAGCCGCACAACTGGCGTGTTTTCCTCGACACTATTTTGTTCTACGATCCCCCTAAACACACGGCTGTCCGTCGCCATACAAATAAATGGTTTACTCCGAAGCTCGTAAAGGAGTGGGTGAAGCATACTACTGAAGTCACCCGAAATGCGCTTGGGCAGGTTGAAGAGGATGGCTACATTGAAGCACATCATCATATCTGTGTGGTGCCGACACATATTACGATGTGCCGAGTGCTTGGTATCGCTGAGGATGACATTGAGCTCGTAACATTGAATGCATTGAAGATTGTGGGCATGCAGACTCCGGCAGCAACTGAGGCTGATAAGAATCGCGCTAGAGAAGGTTTCGATTGGTTGTTCTCAAAGTGCCGCGCCATCATTGAAGAAAAACGGATAAATCCAGGCGATGGCTTATTAGACGCAATGCTTTCGCTTGAAGCGTCTGGCGATATGACCTCGGATGAGGTGATTCAGACCTTGGTGCTCTTTTATTTTTCCGGCGCCCCCAACCCTGCTTACGTCCTCGCATCTATCCTGGAGCACTTCGCAAGGGATCCTCGCCTTTTTGATCTATATCGGAAAGAGCCAGACGTGCGTGCGGCAATGATCAATGAGTTTATTAGGCTAAACCCTCCAGAACTATCGTTTACCCGCTACCCGACCGAGGAGGTAGAGATTCGCGGGGTTAAAATTCCTGCTGGATCTTCCATTCGATTCATGACAGCAGCTGTGAATCGTGATGAAACGGTTTTCCGTCGGCCGAATCAGTTTGACCATACCCGACCTCAGGAGGCCAGTCAGCACGTCTCTTTCGGCATCGGAGTACATGCATGCGCTGGACAAGTGATCAGCAGAGCAGAAATTGAGGCCTCACTGAACGTCATTGCGGAGCACTATTCCGGAATTGAATTGGCAGAAGAGCCTGTGACTTTAAATGATGATCGAATTCGCAACTACATCACGCTTCCTCTCTATTTTAAAAAATAGCAGGGTGTAGGTTGGTGCTCATATTGTCTTATGAATAAGGTTTTTTTGCTGTATATATGGTTGTGGAAGGAAGTGGTCGTACTTAAATCAAAGAGCATGAATGAATTTTTGTGTAATTTGCAGGAGGAATCTGTGTGTGTTTAATTGCCTGCAAATGGTGGTTACACTGAAAAGCAGACATCTTCTGCAAGCTACGTAAGTGCTGGGTATTACAATAATGATGAAATAGCAAGACCCCATCTGCCAATACACATTAATGAAAGTTATCATTGGAGACTTCAAAATGACGATAAGCGCAGAGGCCGGGGTTGTTGGGGGTTCTACATCTCCGGATCATGTCAAGCTTACCGGGCAGATGGGCGCATTCAGCTTGGCTCTCACTGTTCTGGCCTTTTCGGCACCCCTTACCACAGTTTCCGGATACATACCGGTTGCACTGTCGTTTGGAGGCATAGCAAGTCCACTTGCATTTATCATTGTAACGGCAATGATTTTGATATTTGGGGTTGGCTATGTCACATTAAATGCTGCGGTTAAGCGCCCAGGGGATTTTTATTCCTTTATTAGTTTTGGGCTAGGTAAATCGTCCGGACTTGGTTCAGGCCTGATGGCCGCAGTTTCATATTTTCTGATTCTTACGGGTGTAGCGGCATATTTTGGTGTGGCTTGTGCAGACCTCCATCAAGAAGTATCCGGTTACTCATTATCCTGGTACTGGTATGCGTTGGCTTGCTGGGCTGCTGTAGGTATTCTAGGCTATTTTAATGTAGAGCTATCCGCTAAGGTTTTGACCTGGGTAATGGTAGCTGAAGTAGTCGTTTGTCTAGTTTTCGCGTTTGCAGTACTAAAAGGCGGAGGGGATACTTCGATTGCTGCCGAAGCGCCGTTTTCTCCTAGCGAATTTACGCGGTCTAATGTTAATTTGCCACTTGCGATGCTGTTCGTAGTTTCTTTCTTTATGGGTTTTGAGGCAACGGCTCTGTTCCGTGATGAAGTTCGCCTCCCTGATAAAACCATACCGATCGCAACCTATGGCGCGATTATATTTATTGGATTGGTATACACATTCTGTGCATATGCATTGATTATGGCATACGGAAGTGGTGTGCAGGATGCGGCCATAAAATCACCGGCCACGATGTTTTCAGTCGCGTTCTCGAAGTATGTGGATGGTAAGTACCATGTGCTGATCTCTCTGTTGATATTAACCTCGTCTTTTGCGTGCATCCTCTCCATTCATAATGTGCTTTCTCGTTATTTGTACAATCTTGGAACTGATGGCGCACTGCCTGCATTTCTCAAACAAGTGCACCCACAGCATGCCTCACCCTTTAAAGCTTCCATGGCCGTGTCTTTTTTAGTTCTCTTGGTTCTATGTCCGTTTATCCTGCTTCAGGTAAAGCCAGAGATCCTTTACGGGCAGCTTTCTGGTGTGGGCACTGCCGGAGTGATTTTCCTCCTCACATTGGTTAACTTTTCTGCGTTGACCTGGTTCGTCAAAAAAGGTCGCTTTGAGAAAGCCAGTTTTATGAAGTCATTTATGGCGCCTGCGATATCTTCGATCTTTTTCATGGGGTTGGTAGTATTGGTGGCTAAAAATTTTGAGTTGCTGGTAGGGGGGGAGCCAGGTCAGCGTGTTTGGATGTTGTACAGTTTATTTTTTGTTCAATTATTTGGAATGGTACTTGCTGGTTACTATAAAAAAGTTAAGCCGGAGATCTTTGAAAAACTGGGACGCAGTCACAGTTGACGTCGCTTATCATTACTTCCGAGTGATTTAATGTCACTCGGATTTTACTATGCTATCGCAGGCTTATTGAGTGGTATTTATCTCGAGTACACTGCTGTGGTAGTCTGTGGTAAATACTTAGACTGATTTTAGGGTTGTGAATTGGATGCGCGAAACCGAGAACGCGGCAGGTATGCTGAGACGCCTTGAAAATTATGTGAACACCTTCGACTGGGATAGCTTGACTCGAAGCAAGCAGGTCATTCTCGACGCATTTCTTCGCGTGGCAACTCGGGAGGGCATCGCTAGCGTTTCCATGCGCAGCCTTGCTGCCGAGGCAGGTGTGAAGCCACCGACTATATATTCTCACTTCCCGGAAGGGCGAGACCAGATTGTTGCCGCCGCAATGCGTTGGCATTACAACAATTTTGCACGTTCGTTGCGTGGAGCGCTAGGCAACTGTCGTACCCCCGAGCAATATTGGGTTGCATTGATTGGCTTCCATGTTCGTCAGCAGTTGCAGCGACCGGAGAACGATATTTGGGATGCTCTCATCGCGACAGATCGGATTGCAAAGGTTCTTCCTAAGGGTTTGCGCAAAGAAGTCGATGACTGGGAGGATTTTTGTGACTATATGTACGCGTCGATAGCGCAAGACATCGGGGCTCGGGATTGCGCGGTTAATGCGAGGGTGGTGAGGAAGCTTATAGATAGTGTCGGCTCGTGGTGGCGCTGGGACGGATCAGAAGGTAGCTTAGAAGCTGCTGTAGTTTATAGCGTTAATCTATCTAGAAGAGTGCTAATTTTTTAGTTTGTAAAACTTCAGTATTGAGTTTTATTTATCATCTCAACAGCTGAATTTTAGACAGGGCAAAGTGATTAAGCCTCGGCCATCGCCATTGCGGATCAACTTCGTACGGTGCGGCAGCTAAGGCTTCCTCAAGTAAAGATCTCTCGGTGCAGAACTATCTGGAAAATCGATGGCAGTTGGGCAAGGGTGGCAAACCTTGCGAATTGTGATCGAAGCTAGGCAAGGCAGCATCTTCGATGGCACCTGTCTTGAGACGGTCAAGAAAATCAACGACGAGACATTTCGCTTCCCGGTGTCAACCGATCTTACATGAAGTCGCTGTAGACCCCAGCGACCCGGTGGATCGAGTCCCAGAGGAGGGGGCGACGGCGGGCCGGTGATACCGGATGATTACAACGGCTCTGCCAAATGCCTGGACCAGTTATCACAGAACGTTGAGCGATCAGGGAAGTGGGTCCACTCGTCGCCTCCAATTTCAAGCCCAGCATTGTGCTGTTGCCTCTTCAGAACATCACAATCGGATGATAGCAAGCTGCTGTACTACAACGCGCAGTCAGGCTCGCTTGAACAGATTCGGCCCAAGTACGAAACCGACAACATCGAGCTTCACATCGTCGGTTTTTCCAAGGTAGTGGATGATCTGATCTCCGGCATGCGCCAGATGCAGCCGTTCTTCGCGGCGACGCTGGTGATGTGCGGCATCGTGTTGTTCTGGTAAACACGTTGCGTGCACACCACGTTGGTGGTGCTGTTGTGCTCGATCATCGCCGTGGTGGCTGTTGGGTTACTGTCCACCCTAGGGGTTGCTCTCGATCCGTATTCGATACTCATCCCATTCCTGATATTTGCCATTGGCTTGAGTCACGGCGCCCAGAAGTTGAAGGAATCATGCAGGACATCGGCCGCGGCGCTGCGGGTTTCGCCGTGTTGATGATCGCCAAATCCCGGTCATCCAGGACCTCGCCGTCGCCGCGACAATCGGCGTGCTGGCGTTGAATGAGGCTGGGTTGGCTGTGTCCGGAGCAATGTGACGGCTATGGCTACGGCGACGGTCTCTGCTGCAGAGCGGCGACCTTGGACCGAGTCGGATCGCTCGCTCGGCAGTTTGCTGCGTTTGATCAGCCTGCCGATTGCAGCTTTCGTTGCGGCTTACCCAACACTGTGGCCCGGGTCATGCCTATTTTGATTGCTGCGTTGGCGGCTTCACGGCCTTTTTCCAGGAAATGCGCACTGAAGATCGCGCGATGGTGATTCGTCTCCTGGAAGTGATGCGGGGTCAGCGACACGGAAAGAATCGGCACGCGGGTATCCAGGCCAACGCGCATCAAACCATCAACAACAGCCTGCGCGACGTAGTCGTGTCGATATATACCGCCATCTACCACCAGGGCTGCCGCGACCACTGCCGCGTACTGGCCGGTCAATGCAAGCTCTTGAGCCATCAGGGGCAGTTCAAAAGCGCCAGGCACCTCGAATACATCGATCTGATCCGGACAGATGTTTTCGTAGAACCCCTCCAACGCCCGGTTCACGATATCGCCATGCCAGCCAGCTTTGATGAATGCATATCGATTGGAGACCATGTTTTTACCTCATCCTGTTTTTTTGGTTTCCTCAGCACCTTATGGCCAAGGTCGAATCATGTTGTCAGGCGCTGCTCTCAAGTCGTGATGCTTTATCGAATCAGTCACTTGTTGGTTCACAGTGTGAAGCGGTGATCAGGCAATCTCTGCACAGGTGCGGTAACGGCGTTGGTGCCAGACTAGGCACTCCGATGGAGCCTCTGGCGTTACCACGATATCGGCGATGGAGCCGATGAGAATGGTGTGGGAGAAACCATCGATAGAGCGCTCCAGCCTGCAATCGAATGCGATTAGCGCGCTGCCCAGCAGGGGCGCGCCGGTGACGCGTTGAATCCATTCGGAACTGGCGAAGCGATCTACGCCGCGCTGTGTGAACAGTGTGGCGAAGTCGGCTTGATCAGGTTTGAGTACGTTAACGCCGAACGTGCCCCGTGACAGCAGGTCATCATGGGCACTGGCATTTTTATTCACGCACACGATCAGCGACGGCGGCTCAGCCGAGAGACTGCACAGCGCCGAGACGGTAAGGCCCATGCGGTTTTCCCCTTCACCTGTCGTTACCAGCGAAACCGGGCCTGGCAGAATCGACATGGCATGCAGGAACAGGGTTTTATCGACCCCTGAGTTGGAATGGCTAGCACTTTGTAGCTCTGACATTTTTCTATCTCCACAGGCTTGCAGGGTTGTGCATTTGTTCGCGCCGAAGCGCTGTTTAGCTGTCATGAAAATCACATGATCAAAACTGGCGGCGCGTTGTTGTATGGCCGCCAGCCGGTACAGGGTTCGGGATTCATCTCTGCCCCTCTCGACTCAGGAGTTCGTTACCAGAGGGGCGGGTTGCTCTGATCTCAGGTTCTCTCACAAACGAATAGTCAAACTGTCCCAACTTGAGCCAACGAGGGTTGTAGCGCGTTGAGTGCGGATAGGAGGCGGGCGTTGCATGCGTTCCCACGCGGGACCATGCGTTGCCGCTGTCGGCGCGATCTGTAAGTGACTCAAGATGGGACAGTTTTTTGCTGTCGTGATCCCCGAGACTTGGCCGAGCACGTTGTTACGCTGCCATGTTCCTGGAGGTTTGTCCGGGGGCTGACGGGCCTTTGGGCACAGAGGCATCTGGCAGCGTTGCAAGTGCGTCCAGACAAAAAAACAAGACGGAACCAAACGCCATGAAGAATGCTGTCTATGCATTTATCAAAGCGGGCGCACACGAGGAATTCGTTCAGCAGGCCTTCGATGGGTTTCGCGAGAAAGTTCCCATAGAACGGATTGCGTCATTTGTCGTGTCTGACCTGTTCGCAGTTCCCAATGTGGCGATGGACCTAGCCAGAACGGGCGATTACAAGGTGATTGTCGCCGCAGGTTACGTCGAGGAAGACCCCGCGTGGCAACACGGCCATTTTCTTTCTCAGTCCGTGACCAACGGCTTGATGCGGGTAGGGCTGGATACCGGCGTGCTGGTGTTATCGATACTCGCGTGTCCCAAGGCTGCTCCCGAGAATGCGCAACAGCATCAGGTCATGCTCGAACATTTCCATGCTAAGGGGCGGCAAGCGGCTGATGCAGTGCTGCAAATCAGCAAGCTGAAGGCTTCTCTACCCGCTCTCAGACAGTTTCTTGAACGGTTGTGGCCTGTCTAGAAAAGTCTTTGAGGTGGTTGCTCATCAATCCGTCCGGCTGTCGTCATCGGGAAAAACATGTCTCTCAATACTGGCTCTATTCGCGTCAAAATTGTTGTATTGGCAGGCTTGTGCCTGCTCGGCATAGTTGCTGTGGTGGTGGCCATGAATATCCACTTTTCCAGCGTGAATAATTCGCTAGTCGCCCAAGCCAGCGAGCGCGCGATGATCCAGGGCGCTAAGACCTTGCTTCAGGCCAAGGCGTCTGAACAGACGGCCGTGTTGGGCAGTTATTTTCGTCAGAGCCAGATACTGCTGACGTCGCTGGCCGATCAAGTCACCGCCCAGAGTGAAGGGTGGAAGCGACACGGCGGTAATCCCGCAGTATTGCGTGAGTTGCTCAACGATAGCGTGAAAAAGCTGTATGAACGCAACACCGCACTCGGCTTGCAAGGGCTGTGGATCGTCTTCGAGCCAGATTCACTGGATGGTCAAGATGCCGTTTTTGTGGGAGATGCAACTCACAGCGGAAACGACACCGGGCGCTTCACCGCTCAATGGAGTCGCTACGGCGGGAGTTCGGTGAATTCGACTATTGCAGAAGCGGATCTAGTGAAAACCGACCTGAATGCCAGCGGTGTTCCCTACAACAACTGGTTCGTTTGTCCGAAAACGACGCGGCAGCTATGCGTGCAATCGCCCTATAACGACACCGTCAACGGTGAAAAAGCACTGCTTACGTCGATATCGATGCCCGTCATCGTCAATGGCGTTGTGGTGGCCGTCGTCGGGGTCGATCTATCGCTGGCGGCGCTGCAAGCCGGGGTACATAAGAGTGCTGCGGGTCTGTTTGGAGGTCAGAGCTACATCATTGTGACATCCGCCGATGGCGTCGTTGCGGCGGACAGTGTCGATCCCGCAGCCATTGGTGCACCTTTGCCGCCCGACATGGGTGGCAAGGTGCAGGATCTGGCAAAAGATGGCACCGCGGTGGTCGAGAGCGAGGGAGAGATTCGTGCGACGATCCCTTTGGATGTGGCAGAAGGTGTAATGCCTTGGAATGTGCTCCTGGGCGTGCCCCGACAGGTGCTGCTCGAAGACACGCTCGCGGTGCAGCGGCAACTGAACGACGCGCAGGCTCGAGGGGTGACGAATACGGTGTTGGTTGGCTTCGTTGCAGCTTTGATTGGGTTGACGCTGATATGGCTGATGGCCTCTGGTGTGATTCGTCCAATCAACTCGGTGGCACAGATGCTCAAGGAGATTGCCACCGGTGATGGCGATCTGACGCGTCGCCTGGATTACGTCAAGCGAGATGAGCTCGGTGAGCTGGCGAGCGGGTTCAATCGTTTTCTGGACAAATTGCAACCCACCGTCGCCCGGATCAAGCAAAGCATTATTGAAATCCGAACTGCCGCCGACCAGTCCTCGACAGTCACCCGTGAAACAAGCGAAGGCATGCAGGTTCAGTTTCGGGAAATCGACCAGGTAGCTACCGCATCGAATGAAATGAGCGCCACCGCGCTGGACGTTGCCACCAATGCGTCAAGTGCAGCCACTGCCGCCCAGGTCGCGGATAATGAGGCTCAGGATGGGATGGCGATCATCCGTCACAGTACGGCTGAGGTTACCAACCTGTGTGAAGAGATAAGCCGCGTGGTGGTCCAGGTTGAGGCACTGGCGGTCAGCAGCGAGCAGATCGGCTCGGTGCTGGATGTCATCCGGGGCATTGCGGAGCAGACAAATTTGCTGGCGTTGAATGCGGCCATCGAAGCGGCGAGGGCAGGTGACAGTGGACGTGGGTTCGCAGTGGTGGCCGATGAGGTGAGGGCTCTCGCACGACGCACCCAGGACTCAGTCGAAGAAATCCGTCACGTCGTTGAGCAGGTCCAGGATCGCACCCGTGGCGTCGTCACACTGATGCACAACAGTCACAGCAAGACCCAGGACAATGCACAAAGTATTCACAAGGCACTCAAGGCTCTGGATCGTATCGGTGAAGCAGTCACCGTCATCACTAGCATGAACCTGCAAATTGCGAGCGCCGCCGAAGAGCAGGGTGCGGTCGCTGAAGAGGTCAACCGCAACGTTGCCAACATCCGTCGTGTGACGGAGTCCTTGACCCGTCAGGCTAGCCAATCGGCGCAGATCACCGGTCAGTTGAATGTGTTGACGGTCGAGCAGATGCGGCTGATGGATCACTTCAAGGTCTGAGTGCCGCGAACGCTTGCCGCCGGGCTTAGACGTCTGTACCTAAATGACACAGTCGGCATTCTCGACAGAGCGCTAAGGTGACGCAAGTAACAATGCCTGGGCGCGAACCCATTAATAACAACGGAGAGAATCATGAATAGAGTTTTGGGCAAGGTGACAATTATTACCGGTGCAGCGCGTGGTCAAGGCGAAGCTCACACGCGGTTGTTCGCTTCCGAAGGTGCAAAGGTGTTGATGACCGATGTGCTCGATGCCCCCGGTTCGGCGGTGGCGCAAGAATTGCGAGATGCCGGCTACGATGTTCATTATCTCCACATGGATGTGACCTCCGAGGCTGATTGGATCGCTGTCGTCAAAGAGGCCGAAGCGCGCTGGGGACGGGTAGATATTCTGCTGAACAATGCCGGCATCGTTGGTTCCATGAAAGGCGCTCACGAAGAAGAACTCAGCGCCTGGACCAAACTGACGGAGATCAACCAGCAGGGGGTTTTCCTCGGTATCAAGCACGCGGTGCCGGCCATGCAGCGTGCCGGTGGCGGCTCCATCGTCAACGTTTGCTCCATCAACGGCCAGGTGGGCGGAGCAGGCTCCTTCTCCTATCAGGCCTCCAAGGGCGCCGTGCGCATGATGACTAAAGCGGCTGCGATGCAATATGTGAAGGACAACATTCGCGTCAATTCGATTTGCCCAGGTCTGGTAATGACTCCGATGGCAGAAGAAGAGGGCGTCGAATCCAATAATGCCTTCGCAGCCGCTACGCCTATGGGCCGAGGTGCACGTCCAGAGGAAGTCAGTTACGGCGTGCTGTACCTGGCCTGTGATGAAGCGAGCTACGTAACGGGTACCGAGCTGTACATCGACGGCGGCTATACCGCTCAGTAATAGAGACAAACCGGCCTTGTGTGGTCTGGCATCACAATTGCTCATAGATCACTTCGCCAGCTACTCGGGTTCAGCGTCCGCCAACAGCCACTCGTTTCATCCCCAACGAATACTTGCGAAGGGTTCTGACGAATAGGGTCAGCGGACGTTTAACTCAACCTAGGCAGAGGAGCAATTCATCAGGAACTTGAGGGGGGACGGTACACCCTTGAGGTCTGCGCCAAGCGTAAAGCCGGTCTGCACTGCCTTGCTTGCCTCTCAAGAGCGGAGAATTGACATGAACCCTAAAATGACTAACAAGCGGCACGAAGTTGCCGCAGGTTCACTTACTAAATCTGCCATTATCACGCTCAGAGAAAAATTCCTATGTGACCCCCTGCATACCGATTTGTCCACGCTACGCCCGGTAATCGCAAGATCGTGGCAACGCAGCGCGCTATGTCAGGTCAGCCCTGCTCAAAAAACCATGGAACTGGTCGCCAAGCCGCACCTGGATGACAGGATTTTACAAACGGCACGGCCCATTCTTGACGAGCTTGAACGCTTGTGTGTGGAATCACAAGGCATTGTGACCCTGGCCGATTCAATGGGGACCATCGCTGATTTTCGTGGCGACCCAATGATGGTTAAGCGTGCGGAGAAGAGTTTCCCGATCCTGGGGGGCTGCATGTCCGAAGATCAGATCGGCACGAATTCGGAGGGCACAGCGATTGAAGAAGGTGGTGCCGTCCAGGTTTGGGGCGCCGAGCACTTCAATGATGCACTGCAAGATATGTATTGCACCTCGGTACCGATCCGCGACCCGCTGCGACGCTCTATCCGCGGGGTCCTGAGCCTTGCGTTTCCCGAGCGACTCGTGATCGGTATGGATCCACGTTCGATTCTGCTGATCCTTCAGGGGGCGGCATCTCAGATCAATAGTGCGTTGGCCGCCAGCCTGGCTGCGCGTGAACAGTTGCTGTTGTCCGAATATCTGCGTGAATTGCGCAAGCGGGGCACCGATGCGGTGATCGCCATGGACGGAAAGACCACCATCGCCAGCCGCAGCGCGATGCAGATGCTTGATCAGAGTGACTACGCAGTGTTGGCGGGTTATGCCCAAGAGATTCGGCATTGCAACGAGCCTATCGAGCGCGAGATCAGTTGCGGTCTGGAAAAAAAACTGTTCCTGCAAGCCCGGCCGGTCGACGGTGGTGATGGAGATGCGGGCGCTGTCATGCGTTTGCGCAAGTCTGAAGCGCGCTCCTCCCGCAATCGGTTGTCTCGGAGCACGGGGAGCAAGGGGCAATTCGAGCAACTGATTGGTAACAGTTCATCCTTCAAGCGGGCCATCGAGGGCGCCGCGACCGCTGCAGCCAGGGGAATCTCGGCCTATATCGTCGGTGAGACCGGTACCGGCAAGCTGTTATTGGCCAACGCCCTGGCTGGTCGAATGGGAGTGCCTATCCGTACACATCAATGCACTGCATTGTCCTTGGATAATCGGCTGAACATTCAACAAGTTTCCGATGACTTGGCCAACGGTGGCGCGGTGGTTTTTCATCGCATAGATAGTTTGCCGACGCTGTTCAGGGACCAATTGACGTTATTGCTTTCGGGGCTGGACCAACCCAAGGTGTTCATGACGTTTGCCACCGTGACTGACGATATGCTCCCGTTAATTTCTAGTATGCAGGGTATTGAAATTCAGATGCCTTCATTGCGTATTCGTCGAGATGACATCCCGTTGCTGGTCGACCATTTCCTCAATGCGTCGCCTCAACCACGTCGTGTATCGTCACGCCTACTTGAGGTACTGGCGGGGGCTGAGTGGCCCGGTAATGTCCGGCAGCTCAAGGAGGTCGTCGAGGCGGCGGCACTCAAAGCGACAGGGATTGAGGTCAGGCTGGACGATCTGACAGAAGTGCATCGTCGCGCGCTGGCGCGGATTCGGCTCAGTCGCTTGCAAAGAGCTGAACTGGAGCAAATTCGAGAGGCGCTGATCGAGGCGGGGGGGAATCGGCTACGTGCTGCCGAGATACTTCGGATAGGGCGGTCGACACTGTATCGCAAGATAGATTCATACACCGTACGAGGCTTTGAGATCGAAGTCCGTTCCTGACGGTTTCATCATTACATCAACACAATGAAAATAGTCCTGGCACAAGTCCGGGACTATTTTCATCAAGCATTAGCGTACTACGTTGAGCAGACGCCCCACTTCGCTGATTTCTACCTCAACCACGTCGCCGGCCTTCAGCCAGAATGGCGGAGTACGTTTGCTGCCGATGCCTTCAGGGGTGCCCGTCGCAATGATGTCGCCGGGTGATAGTTCGAGAAAGCTTGAAATAAACGAAACCACGTCAGCGATCGAGAAGATCTGATAACTGGTGTTGGAAGATTGCATCACCTCGCCGTTGACCCGCGTCTGAATATCCAGCTCTTGGGGGTTACTGATTTCGTTCAGGGTCACCAGGGCAGGACCACAAGGTGTCGAACCGTCGATTGCTTTGCCTGGAGTCCACTGCGTGCCGCGCAGTTGAAGGTCGCGAGCGGAGGTGTCATTCAGCACGGTCAGGCCGGCCACATAGTCGAGTGCCTCTTCCGGTTTTACATTGCGGCATGGCTTACCGATCACCACCGCCAGTTCACCTTCGAAGTCCAGATTTGGGGTGAGGCTTGTGCAGGCGATATCATCCGTGGCGCCGATCAGCGAGGTGTTGAACTTGCAGAAAATGTCGGGAGCGCTCGGCAGTTTTCGACCGGTTTCAGCCACGTGATCGCGGTAGTTTAGGCCTACACACAATACTTTGCTCGAATCATGAATAGGTGGACCCAGGCGCAGTTTGCTGATTTGGCCAACTGCAGTTTCCGGGTTGGCCCTGGCCGATTTGACAACGCGTTCTTCCAGCGCCGCCAGCTTGCCCTGCCACTGGGTCAACAGTTGGCGATTGGTAAGCTGTGCGGGGGCGTCTTCGCCTATGGCGGTGAGCAATCGTTTGGTGTCGAACACGTGCTCATCAATCAGGATGCCTGGCTGCAACTTGCCTTGGCTTTCGTAATTTACCAGCTTCATTTGTTTACCTTGATAAGAGAAGTGCTGTAGCCAGGTTCGCGCCCGGCGCGTTGGTGTGGTTTGCCTGCGTACCGAGCAACAGGCGAGTGATACAGGCAACGAGGAGTGCAAGCACCCCTCGTCGCGGTTATCAATCGGTGATGCCAGCAGGGCGCTTCAAGTCCGCAAGTTTCTCGGTTTTGTGCACGATGCCCTTGATGCGAGGCAGTACTTCGGTGCCCAAAAGTTCGAAGTGACGGCGGTATTTTTCACGCTGATCGAGGTAGTCAAACGAGAAGTGGATCAGGGTGCCGAACCCACCGGATGCATCCAGATCACGTTGCAATTTTTTCACTATGGTGTCCGGAGAACCGACAAGCCACTTTTCTCGCGCCAAGTATTCAATGTCGATGTCATTCGCTGTCACTTTACCCAGCTCTGGAACCATCAATGGCAGGAACCCGCCGCGCTCGTAGCCTGGCAGCATCCATTCGCGATACGCCTGTCCCATCGCACCGTTGACGGCCATGTCTATCGCTTCTTCGTCGGTATCGGCTACCAGGATGTTATGGGCGATTCGCCATTGGTTGCGGTCAGCGACCTTGCCGGCCGCTTCCGCACCCTGCATGTAGCGGTACCAGTGGCCGGCCAGGTATTCGCGGCCCACGTTGAAGCTCATCGGTAGATAGCCGTTGCGGCCGGCCTCGGTCAGCGTCTTCGAATTCGGGCTCAGGCCTGCCATCGCCAGCGGTGGGTGTGGTTTCTGAAAGGGTTCAAAGAATGGCCCTTGCTGAATTTCGTCGTACTCAGGAACTTCGAATTGCCAGTATTTGCCTTCGTACTTGAATGGCCCTTTTTTCTCCCAGATTGCACGCATGATATCTACGGCTTCAGCCATTTTCTCGGGAGGGTTGGTGTTGCCGTGGATCTTGTGGTCGGAAGGGTAAGCGCCCGCGCCCAGACCGACGATTAGACGGCCCTGGGACATGTGGTCCAGTTGCATCAGCCGGTGAGCCAGGGCAACCGGGTTGTGGTTCGCCGGCACGTTGGCGCCGGTGGCGAGCTTGATTCGCTTGGTTTGTGCTAGCGCAGCCGCAAGGTAAAGCTCAGGCGAACAGACGGGCTCCCAGCGCATGGTGCTGTGCTCGGCTACCCACACTTCGGATAAACCAAACTCATCTGCCCAGCGAATGACTTGCATGTCCCATTCGTAGCCATCTTTCAGGCTGGTCTGTGGTGCGCGAAATGGCACCATGAAGAGACCGATATCCATAAAAACCTCCAATTTATTGTGAGTTACAACGTGATTGAGCTTGCGCGGGCCCGCTCGACGTTGAACGAGGCGCAGGTCGCCCGGGCCTTTTTTGCGGGCCCAGGTGTTATCGAGGATTAGTTATTGGCGACGAAGCTGATGGCATCCGTCAGGCGATCCGCCAGGTCGTTGACCACCGCTTGAGTCATTGGTGAAGAAAGCGCGATCAAGTTGGCTGGGGAGAGCAGCACGCCACGGTCATAGGCTGCCCACCACAATCTGTGTTGTAGCTCGGTCGTATACGCGATTCCCGTCTTGGGGAATGGGCGGAACAACGAGCCCTTGCCGCGAACCTCCCAACCCAGTGCGTCTACTCGATCAGCAATGGCCAGGCGGGCTTCATCGCCCAATGCGTTCATTGAGCCGATGGCGTCGGGTGTCAGCAGACGCAGTGACTCTGCGCCGGCCGCCATGCTCACTGGATTGCCGGAAAAGGTCCCGGCCTGTGGAAGCGGGCTCGGGCCGGTCGGGTCAAGGTGGCGCATCAACTCTTCGCGGCCGGCGAATGCACCTACTGGGAAGCCGCCACCAATCAGCTTGCCGGTGGTAAGCAGGTCAGGGGTAATGCCATATTCGGTGCAGGCACCGTTAAAGCCAAGGCGCAGGCTGATGACTTCATCAATGATCAATACCACGCCGTAGCGCGAGGCCAGGGCGCGGGCACCCTTGATGAACTCCGGTGTGGCGGCGATCAATCCGGCGCGGTTGGGGAGTACGTCGATGATTATTGCCGCGAAGTAATCCGGTCTTGCAGCCACGGCTTCTTCAAGGGCTGCAAGGTCATTGAAAGCGACCAGCGTGACGTCATTGGAAACGCCTGCCGGAACGCCTCGGCGATATTGCGGGCCGCCTGTGCACAGTGCCAGGTCGGAAGAACCGTGGTATCCGTTCTGCATCATGATGATGCCATCACGCCCGGTTACGCCACGTGCCACGCGAACGGCAGTCATGACCGCTTCAGTGCCGGAGTTGGTGTAGCGAACCTGATCCAGCCCCGGCAGACGCGCCAGCAGCAACTCCGCGTGTTCCCATTCCTGCTTGTTCGGAATACCCCAGCAGCTACCGTTCTTGATCACCCGGCTGGCCGCCTCGACTAGCGCGGGGTGGGCGTTGCCGTGGATCAAAGTTGTGAAGTTGTTGTTGGCATCAATTAGTTCGCGACCACGGTCATCCCATACCTTGTACCCTTCGCCGCGAACGGCGTAGGGAGTGGGCGCACCCAGATAGTAAGTGGACCGGCCATAGCCGCCGGGCAGAAGGGGGAAACCCTTTGAGCCACGACGAAGTTGAGGATCCTGGTTGAGGCTGTGGTTGTCGTTATTGCTTGCCATGATAGTCCGCCCGTCTCCTGAGAAGAATGACCCTAAGTGGTCGACATCGTGGGGCTAGACTAACTTCGGCTTAAAACGTCTAACTGTGCCGAGTTGGGACAAGGTGCGATCAGCGGCGAGGCGGTGTGCGTCGTTGGGTATGCATTCAAGGATGACGGTTGCCGTTATCTTTTTGCAGCGATGTTCAATTACGTAGGAAGACTTGAGCAAGCATGCTGCAAGAGGGGGTTTGGAAAAAATATATAGTTAACAAACGGTTACGCTTATGTCTCAGGTTGGGACAGTTGAGGCGGGGCTTTGTGGGTAGCCTGATTACCAAGTGAACACTCGACCGAGTGTCCATTCCTTTGGTACGAGGATGATGATGACTACCGCCAACCATGAGTTTTTCGCCAACGCCGTCGCGGCTCAACGCGCCAAGCCGCCTACGATAGTTCCGCATGTGATCGCGGGTAAGAAGTACTTCGACGGTGCGCTGCTCAAGCGTGAGGACCCAAGCTTTCCTTCGGTGATTGTTTCCGGTTGCCATGATGCGCCGGCCGAGTTGGTTCACTTGGCAGTCGAGAAGAGCCGCGAAGCGCAACGTGAATGGGTCAAGGTTCCGCTGAAGGAGCGTATTGCACGAGTTGCCAAGGCGCTGGATTACGTTGCTGGCAAGATCGACGACTGGACTGTTCGCGTAGCGGTTGAAATTGGTAAAACCCGTGCCGGCGCCCGTGGCGAAGCTACGGAAGTGTTGGAAATACTGAAGTTCTATACTGAATACGCGGGCCGTCCGGGTGCTTTTGAGGATGAGCGGGAGGCAGATCCCGCAGGGTTCGCGAATGCCTCCGTGCTTCGTCCGTACGGTGTGTTTGGGTTTATTACGCCGTTCAACTACCCGATCGTGCAGGCGGCCGGGCCTACCATTGCCGCTATCATCGCTGGCAATGGGATGGTGATCAAAGCAACTCATGATGGCCCGTGGTCTTGCCACGCCGTGTATGAAATGTGTGAGGCGATGGACCTGCCCGTAGGGTTGGTCAATATCATCCACGGCGCCGACGAACCGGGACGTGTGCTGGTTGCGAGCGATGTCGATGGCATGTCCTTCACGGGTTCCGTGGCCGTGGGCCAGGAGATCATTCGACAGTTCAACTGCGGCCCTTATCCACGCCCGGTAATCGCCGAAATGGGCGGCAAGAATCCTGTGATTGTCACAGACACCGCTGATCTGGAAATGGCGGCTGACGGAATCGTGTTCTCGGCGTTCGACCTGGTAGGGCAAAAATGCAGTGCGCTTTCCCGTGTAATTGCGACACCCAAGGCCTACGAGCGCCTGGTTGAACTGGTCGCCGAGCGTCGTCAGAAAGTGGTGATTGCCGAGCCAGCTGTAAAAGACAGTTTCGGCGGCCCACTGGTCAACCAGCGCGCCGTCCAGCGTTTCAAGCAGGTTGTCGAACAGGCTAAGGCTGGCGGCTATCGCGTTGACGGTGGCCAGGTGCTGGAACAAGAAGGTTACTTTGTAGAGGCCACGGTAATCTCGGGCATGCCCGCTGAACATGAACTGGCAGTTACTGAGTACTTCCTGCCGCTGGTTTCGATCAGCAAAGTCGACAGTTTTGAAGATGCTATGACCGCAGCCAACGCGACGTCGATGGGCCTTACCGCGGGCATCTATACCGGTGATGTGGAAGAAGCGCGCACGTTCCTGCGTGAGATCGAAGCCGGTTGCGTGGACGTTAATGTACCAGGACACGCGACCACAGGATGGTGGCCAGGTCCGCAAACGTTCGGCGGCTGGAAAGCCAGTGGCTCCACGGGTAAACAGGCGCTTGGCAAATGGTATGTGCAGCAATTTGCACGCCAGCAAAGCCGTAAAACGGTGAAAGACTTGGCAGGTTTGCTCTTAGAGTGAAACCGATCCTTAAATCTGGTTGCTGTATGTGTTTTCAATAGCTTCAGGTTTGCCACGTCATGAGCCGCGAATTGCGGCTCATGACATAAAACAAAAATCAGCCATATCATTGGATGCTTCACAAAGTCGTGCTCGTATTTCTCCTGCCTATAAATTTTTTACATTATAAAAATGCCAACAGGAAAATCAAAGATGAACGCTATAGAAAGTTTGAAACTCGCTTCAGACGACGCAAAGGAAGCTGCACCCGGTTACAAACTCAAGGGCAACATGGGAACGCTCGATCTCATGTTCACCGTACTCGCTTTTTCGGCGCCACTGGGTGTTGTTTGCGGGTTTCTGTCGTTCAATATTAGTTTTGGTATCGGTGTACCTATCGCGTTCCTGGGTGTCACTGTATTGATGATCATGTTTGCGACTGGCTTCACCAACATGACCCGGAGGGTTCCACGACCCGGGGCGTTTTATACCTACATAACCGAAGGCCTGGGACGTCCCATGGGACTGGGTGGGTCTTTCCTCGCACTTGTGACCTATGGCTTCAACATTATCGCTGCGCTGGTATTCGCTGGTGTTGCCGTTAACAACCTGATTGCCAGCTTTGTCCCCACCGCTGCGATCTCCTGGTGGGTATGGTCGTTGGCCATGCTGTTGGTTGTATGGGCTATGAGTTACTTCAACGTGGAATTTTCGGCCAAAGTGCTGTCGGCACTTCTAGTGCTTGAAATCATTGCAATCGTTATCTTCGACGTGGCCGTGATTTCCAATGGCGGACCTGAAGGCTATGCACTGGAGCCATGGAACCCGGCGAGCCTTGTGACGCCCAAGCTGGGTTTGCTGCTGTTGTTCAGCGTTGGTCTGTTCAACGGTTTTGAAGCCACGGCCATCTATCGGGACGAGGTTCGGGACCCGCTCAAAACAATCCCGCGTGCGACCTACCTGGCGATCATTTTTCTAGGCGTGTTCTATGCCATATCGTCCTACGGACTGATCCTGGCGTCTGGTGCCAGTAATGCTGTCGCGGCGGCTCAGGCCAATCCAGCGGCGATGATGCCTGATGCAGTCTTAAAATATGTAGGTGTGTTCGCCAATCAGGTTGTCAACGTATTAATCGTCACCAGTATGTTTGCCTCCACCCTCGCGTTGCAGAACATTCTTTCGCGCTACACCCACTCGCTGAGTGTGGATGGGGTTCTGCCCAAATATTTTGCCGCTGTTCATCCTAAACACGGTTCTCCCTATCGTTCGGCAATGGCTGTTGGGGCTGCGGGGCTGCTGGCACTGCTGGCGTTGATCGCGACGGGAGGCAAGGATCTTTCGCTTTATGGCGCGGCAGCGGGAATCGCGTTCTACGGAATGTTGTTGCTGCTGTTCATGACGTCGATTGCTGTCTTGGTGTTTTTCAAAAGGGACCCTCAGGGGGGGACAAAGTGGAAGATCTTCTATGCCCCCTTGATCGCTGCTATCGGTGTAGGTGTCGTTCTGGTCACTGCGTCGATGAACATTGAGCTGTTGATCGATGCTCCGCCAGCTGTGATGTGGGGGCTGGTCGGTTTGACCTACCTGTCCATCATCGTCGGCATTGTGCTTGCCATTTATCTCAAACGTCGCGGCTCTGTCATTTATGACCGTATAGGCCGTCGAATCGACTGACTTAAACGGGCCTTATCCGCGTAACGGCGAGGCTCCTTTCGAATTCTGAAAAACAAGGATTAGAGCGATGCATTCTGCTATTTCCAACGGAACTCTTTTGATTGCCCCTCACCAATTTCCGCACCTTGAGCGTGAGCAGGCATTGGCTGACCAATTCGGCCTTGAACTGGTGGCTGCCGCTGACCAACAAGCTTTCACCGACGGGATGACGAATGCCGTTATCGTCATGGTGACGCCTTATGGCAAGGTGAACGAAACCGAGTTTTCGCGCATGACGCGATGCAAGGCGGTCGTTCGCTACGGCATGGGTTACGACAACATCGACGTCAAGACTGCAAAAAACCTCAATATTCCGGTGTCGATCGTTCCGGACGCCTCTTCTGAGGAAGTGGCCGCGCATGCGCTTGCGATGGGCATCGCACTGGCTCGCCGTTTGCCTCAAGGCCAGGCCTCGATCGAGAGAGGTAGTTGGGCTGGCACGATTGCCTATGACACGCCCAAGTTTGCCAACATGGAAGTGGGTATTGTCGGCATGGGCCGGATTGGTCGTCTGACGGCCGGCTGGTGGGCGGCGCTGGGGACTCGTGTGAAAGCCTACGATCCTTACGCTACTTTCGACAACGTGACCCAGGCTTCACTCGAAGAAGTGCTCGAGCAGTCGGACGTGGTTTCACTGCACCTTCCCCTTAACGCCGACACCCGTAACATGATCAACGCTGCAGTGCTCAAGCGCATGCGCAAAGGCTCGGTGATCATAAACGTATCCCGAGGTGGGCTGATCGACGAGCCAGCGCTCGCCGAAGCGCTGCATGAAGGTCACATCGCCGGTGCGGCCCTGGACGTGTTCGCCAAGGAACCGTTGCCGGCGGATAACGCCTTACGTAACGCTCCCAACGTGATCTTGACCCCGCATATCGCCTGGCGCTCGAACACTTCCCTGGGGGCACTGCAAGACGGTGCAGTGGAGCGTGCCCGTCGCGCGTTGGTTGGCGAAGTACTGCCTGATGTAGTGAGTTAATCGACTGTCTGGGGTAGGCGTGGCTCAGCGCCTATTCTGGTGAAGGTACGTGCAGACTGCGAGCACCACCCCAGTAGCCGGGGCGTGTCGGGCGTCCCGGTGACCTTCTGAGGTGGTAGCTTTTTTATTGTTAGGATTGTGTGGGGGCTTGTCAGGCACAACAGTGAAAGTACGTATATGGCGGAGCCAGCGACCTGAATGCTCCCCTGATGCTTGGGTTTATCGCGTATATCTGAACTCACCCTTTGCATAGGTAAGCGTTCGTAGCGGCATCTATGAAGGTTTATCTATGCTTTTTTAGCGGTAGCTGTTCGGATGGAGAAAGGACATCACCGACTGGCTAGGTGCATGCTCGTAGGTTGAGGACAGCACAGCACTGAGTTGATCACCAACAAATTCCAAACATGTTTCTTCTCTTCGGCATAATCGTGACGCAGTCAGTGTCGCCTCACCCGGGAGCCGGCCAGTACATGATTTTGGCAGCGATCCCCGTCTCGCATATTCAGCATGCCTAGTTTTTACTGTTTTTTGCTACCAGATAGGCCTCGGCCATCTTTTTGACGGCGGGTTCGATATCATTCGTCCTGACCCCTCCATAACCCAGGACATAACCTTTCATTGAATGCGGCAGTTGGTGATAGAGGCTTATGTCGCGCAGATATACGCCTCTCGTTCTGGCCTCTGCTGTCATTCTGGCGAGGTCGATGTTGGAGGTGAACTGTATGGTCAGGTGCAGTCCAGTGTTCCCGGTTGAAACTGTTATGGTGTCACCAAAGTGTTCGTTCAACGCACGTTTCAGTTCGCGCTGACGCTCAGCGTAAATGCCCCGCATTCTTCTGATATGGGTCGCGAAATAGCCCTCGCCGATAAAGTCGGCCATGGCGGCCTGAAGTCCAAGTTGGCCTGGGCGATACAGCTGCGTCAGGCCACTGGCGAAGGCGTCGGCGAGTGCTTCGGGCACTACCAGATAGCTCATTCGCAATCCTGGATACATCACCTTGCTAAAGGTGCCCAGATAGATGACCCGCTCATGTTCATCCAGTCCCTGCAGGGAGGGCAGGGGGCTGGAGTCATAACGGAACTCGCTGTCGTAGTCGTCCTCAATAATCCAGAAGTTGTGTTCCCTGGCCAATTCAATCAACAGTCGGCGCCGATGCAAGCTCATCGAGCCCCCCATCGGATATTGGTGCGACGGTGTCGTGAAGAGTAATTTTGGCAGGTCTTCAGGCTTGGTTTTCTGAAAGGGAAAGAGCTGAGCAGCGACACCATCCTCATCAATCGGAACAGGCACTACTCTTAGGCTTGCCGCTTTCCATATAAGTGCGGTGCTCCAATTGCAGGGCTCCTCGATCAGTGCGACGTCGCCCGTGTCGGCCAGCATATGCGCGCACAAGTCCAGGGACTGATTCGTTCCCATCGTGATCAGGATCTGGTGCGGGCTGCATTTTACTGAGCGCGATATCTGCAAGTACTCCGCCAAGGCCTGACGCAGAGGCAGATACCCCCCGTCGCTGCTATAGCCGGTCAGCGCCGAGAAGGGCTTCTTGGCGTATCGATTCTGCATGCGTTGCCAGATATGGAAGGGAAAGTTGGTGGTATCAGCTACACCCGGGACGAACGCGCCTTCATGCTGGGTCGCCCCGTGAGTCCCGCCCACCAATTCGACCGCCCGGCGTGACAGTCCTGGTCTGTCATCAGGCGCTGAAAGCTCCGTTGCCATCTGTGCCCGGTTGACGGCGGGGTGAATATTGGCCACGAAACTGCCGCTGCCATGAGTGCTGACGATGTATCCCTCGGCGCCCAGTTTGTCGTAGGCCAAGGTGACGGTCATGCGCGAGACGTTCAATTCTCTGGCCAGCGCGCGAGTTGCAGGCAGGCGATGACCCGGGGCCAAGCGCGCGTCAAGGATTGCTTGCTGCACCACTTTGTAGATCTGCCGTTGCAACGATATTCCGCTGCTTTCCTTCAGCGTGGCTAGGATCAGGTCAGACAGTAGATTGGGGTCGAAAGTGGACATAACAACTAGTTCCGATTGGACATAGGGGCTCAGTCCATACTGTCATAGTTTGTCTGTAACGAGGAGCGCAGCCGGGTCGTGACGCGCTGGTTGCCCTGTCACAGTTTTTACAGACGAGCGTGAGAGTAACTATGAGCACTACACAAGAGTTCGTGATTGATCTGTTGATCGACGGCAAGCTGGTTCGCGGCGAAGGCCAAGCAGAAACGCTGGTGAACCCGGCAACCGGTCGAGTGCTGGGGGAAGTGCCGGAAGCTAGCCTCGAACAGATTGATCAAGCGGTGGCCGCCGCTCGCAAAGCGTTCCCGGCCTGGTCGCAGTTGCCCCCGGGAAAGCGCTCGGCGCTCCTGCTGAAAATTGCCGATCGAATCGAACAGGAAGGCGCCGCTTTTGCCCAAATCGAATCGTTGAACGTGGGCAAGCCCTACGAGCGCATGCTTGAGGATGAGATCCCGGGCGTGGTGGACAACATTCGTTTTTTTGCTGGCGCGGCGCGTTGCCTGACCGGGCTGGCGGCCGGCGAATACGCAGCCAACCATACGAGTATCATTCGTCGTGACCCTGTTGGGGTGGTCGGGGCCATTGCTCCCTGGAACTTTCCATTGGCAATGGCCACCTGGAAAATTTTTGCGCCGATTGCCGTGGGGAATACCGTGGTAATGAAACCTTCGGAAAACACCCCGCTCACCGCATTGAAACTGGGCAGTATTCTTGCCGAGATGCTGCCACCTGGCGTGGTCAATATTGTCACCGGGCGTGGGCAAACGGTCGGCCAAGCGCTGGGTGAACACCCGGACATCAACATGATGTCCATCACAGGAGATGTCACCACCGGCCAGAAAGTCCTGCAAGCGGCGACAGGTAATCTCAAACGCACCCACCTTGAGCTGGGCGGCAAGGCACCGGTGATCGTGATGGCCGACGCGGACCTGGAGGCGGTAGTTGCCACCGTACGCTCGGCTGGCTTCTACAACGCCGGTCAGGATTGCTGTGCCGCTTGCCGAATCTACGTGCATGAAAGCGTCCATGACACCCTCGTCGCGGCCCTCAAGGAGGCTGTGAGCTCAATCAAGCTCGGACCCACCGACCAGGCCGGTACAGAGCTCGGTCCACTGATCAGCGCCCGACAGCGTGAACGTGTTGCCGGTTTTGTCGACCGAGCGAAGGATCAGCCGCATATCCAGGTCATCACGGGTGGCAAGCATGTGGCGGGTAATGGTTTCTACTACGAGCCGACCCTCGTCGTCGGAGCCTTGCAAACCGACGAAATCGTCCAGCGTGAAGTATTTGGGCCCGTGGTTTCAGTGACCTCCTTCCAGGATGTCGATCAGGTCATTGGCTGGGCAAATGACAGCCGCTATGGCCTGGCTTCGTCAGTCTGGACCCGTGATGCCAAGACCGCTGCCAAGGTCAGCGCTCGCCTGCAATACGGCACCACCTGGGTCAATCAACACTTCACCCTCCTTAGCGAAATGCCTCATGGAGGCATGAAGATGTCTGGTTATGGCAAGGATCAGTCGATCTATTGCCTGGAAGACTACACGGTCGTTCGTCACGTCATGATGAACTTCGAATGATATGACGCCCCCGTTCCGGCGGGGGTACTCCCGATATTCGAGATTCGGGACTCTCTCTTATGAACGCACTGCAGAGCGACCTGTTTGTCAGGTCACGGCTGGACTGTGCTTCGAAAACGGGTCCTGAATAGCATTAGGCAGCATATCCAATGACTATTAACGGTCTTTCGTTATCACTGAGCAACATGACGACCGCTGTCGAAGAGACGCCTTTGGCGGACGTCGAAGCGCTTGTTCTGGGCCGGTACGGCAAGAGTGTCCGATGCACGCGAATCAGTTGTGAGCGTGACGAGCTGTTCCATGTTTTTTCAGTCGACGGCTTGCAGTACATCCTGCGGATTTCGAACCCTGCAGATGATCACGCGACCATCGATATGCAGATTCAAGCGCTGGCCTGGCTGGCCGAACGCGCACCGCATATTCCAGTTCCCCTATTGATTGCGTCGCTTAGCGGTGAAACGTCCTTTGAGGCGAAAGTGGGTGACAATCCAAGACGAATTATCTGGATGACTTCGTTTTTGGACGGCTTGGCTTTGCCGAAAAGTGTCAGCTCGCAAGCCCAGTTGCGCAACATCGGCATCAGTCTGGCCGAGCTTGGGTTAGCGCTGCGTGGCTTCAATCACCCGGGTGCTGATCGAGTCCTGGCGTGGGACATTCAGCAAGCGGCAGCTTGCCGGGAGATGCTGCCATCAACGCAGCATGCCGATGGCAATAAACCCTGGAATCTGGTTCGGGCAGGCTTCGATTATTTCGACGAAGTCGTCTACTCCCGCCTTATCAACATGCGCCGCCAGGTGGTTCATGCCGACTTCAATCCACACAACATCCTAATGGATGAGGGGCGCCATGATGAAGTCTCGGGCATCCTCGATTTTGGCGACATGGTGGCGACCCAGTTGATCAACGACATCGCTATCGCCACCAGTTATCACACCAATGGCGACCACCCGTTGAGCAAAGTGGCCGAGATGCTTGGGGCCTATCATCGCGTGCTACCGCTCCTGCTCGAGGAAGTGGACCTGCTTTATGACCTGATTATCACGCGTCTGTGTACCGCGATTGCGATCACCGAGTTTCGGGCACGTCTATATCCCGCAAACCGTCATTACATCCTCAAGAACACAGGCGTTGCCTGGTACGGGCTCCAGCGATTGGCGCAAGTCAGCCGAGCGGATGCCCAATCCATTCTTCGCAAAGCATGCAACCTGGAGTGAAATAATGAATCGTCCATTGATGATTAACTCATTCGATCCTGCTCAGGCTCATGGCCTGGATCCAGTGATCGAACAACTGCTCAAACGACGCGCAAAGGTGCTGGGCCCGTCCTACAAGTTGTTCTATGAGAAGCCTGTGCACTTCGTCCGTGCTGAAGGCGTATGGATGTACGACTCGCACAACACGCCGTACCTGGATGTGTACAACAACGTGCCTTCGGTAGGACATTGCCATCCTCATGTCGTGGAGGCGGTTTCCAAACAGATGGCACTGCTTAATACCCATACCCGTTATCTGTACGACACTGTACTGACCTACGCCGAAAAGCTTATCGCTACCTTCCCCGAGGAATTGGCGAACGTCATGTTTACATGCACCGGCAGTGAGTCATCGGACCTTGCGGTACGAATCGCGCGTTGCCATACCGGTAATACTGGCATCATCGTGACTGAAAACGCCTACCACGGCATTACTGCTGCGATTGCCGAGATGTCTCCGTCTTTGGGTGAGGGCGTGGCGCTGGGCAGTATGGTGCGCCTGGTCCCGGCACCGGATGCCTATCGTGCGGGCGACAAGGACGTCGGCGACGCGTTCGCCGAGTCGGTTGAAGCGGCAATCGCGGACATGCTGCGTCACGGCATCCGTCCGGCTGCGCTGGTGAC
Source organism: Pseudomonas alvandae (assembly GCF_019141525.1). Taxonomy (GTDB): domain Bacteria; phylum Pseudomonadota; class Gammaproteobacteria; order Pseudomonadales; family Pseudomonadaceae; genus Aquipseudomonas; species Aquipseudomonas alvandae. The sequence continues at coordinate 4,085,530 of NZ_CP077080.1, read as the reverse complement.
AGACACCATATTCTCCAGTGATGGTGTCTTCTCCGACCCGCGTGGTTTTCTGGTCAAGGCCGTCGAAGCTGTCCGCCGGGCTGGCGGGCTGTTCATCGCTGACGAGGTACAGCCTGGTTTCGCGCGTACTGGTGATACGTTTTGGGGCTTCCAGCGTCACGGTGTCGTGCCAGACTTGGTGATCATGGGCAAGCCAATGGGCAACGGTCTTCCCATCGGTGGTGTGGTGGCTAAACCGGAACTGCTGACCCGTTTTGCAACGACCGCGCGCTACTTCAATACCTTTGGCGGTAACCCGGTTTCCACCGCCGCGGCGATGGCGGTATTGGAGGTGATCGAAGCGGAAAGCCTGCAGAAGAATTCTCTTGTAGTCGGTGAAGTATTGCGTGCCGGTCTGCGTGATCTGGCCAAGGAATATCCGGTTATCGGTGATGTCCGGGGGGCGGGTCTGTTCATCGGCGCCGAGTTCGTCAAGGACCCGCTTACCAAAGAACCGCACGAGGAACTGGCCATGCATGTGGTCAACAAATTGCGCGAGCATAACGTATTGATCAGCGCTTCCAGTCCGTTAGGCAATGTGCTGAAGATCCGCCCTCCGTTGCCATTCACCGCTGACAACGCCGCGTACTTCCTCGACATTCTGGCCGACGTCATGGCTGAACTGAGCAAAACCACTGGTGTGAGAGGTTGATGATGAAAACCTATTCCATGCTGATCTACTTCACTGGCAAGGCCGAAGCCATCGGCCACGCCACCGGTGTCGTACGGTCCCGTGCCCAGGGTCTGATTCTTGCACTTGATCCATTGGCGGACGTGCAGGGCGAAGGGGCGTTGCAGGTGCCGACCGGTGTCGCGCACTTCGATACGGTGGTGACCGTGCGGGGGGAGCAAAGTTGGGAAACCGGTCGAGTCGACTTCCCTGGGATCGACAGTTATCTCGATGTTGAAACGGTCATGCCAGGCCAGTTCAAAGTGCTGGCAAGCGGCTACAGCACTGGTTCGATCGCTTGGCGCGTGATTCGTGGTGGTGGCCGATTCGAAGGCGCGACCGGCATTGTGACGGGCAATTTTGTCGGTCACCCGGATGACACCTTCACTGATCACCAATTGTTCAAGTTGGTGCTGCCAGCCTGAGTCGCTGGCCGTGCAGGCGGCCTGTTCACCGTGCAGGTGGGCAGGCACTCGATTTCACATTCAGATGGAATGACGCCGTGAGTAAGCATAACGATCTTGATGCCCTGATCATCGGTGCCGGCCATAACGGGCTGGTGTGTGCAAACTATCTGGCCAGGGCGGGCCTCAAGGTATTGGTGTTGGAGGCCAGGCCGATTGTGGGTGGCGCCTGTACCAGTGAAGAACTGATACCGGGCGCTATTTTCTCTTCTTGCTCGTACATTCAGATGATGTTTCGACAGGAAGTGGTCGACGACCTGGAACTGAAAAAATATGGCCTCGAGTCAGTGGCTCCGGGGTTGCAGGAAATGGCGCTATGGGATGACGGCGATCGGGTGATGTTCTGGCAGGAGATCGACAAGACCCTGCGTTCGATCGAAGAGCACAACAAGGCCGATGGCGCCAACTTCATGCGTTTCGCCACGCGGCTCAAGCGTTTCGGTGAGCTGACGCATGAGATCCAGCTCAGCGACCCGCCAACTCAACAACGCTTGAAAGCAATCTTTGACGACGCCGGTGAAAGCGCGCTGTACGACGCGTTCATGACGGCTTCGGCCGAGGACCTGCTGAAGGACTACATAGAGTCTGATCGTCTTCGCGGTTTCATGATGTTCATGGGGTTGGTCTCCACGTGGGGAAGTCCAACCACGCCAGGCACTGCTTATGTCTATGGCTATCACGCACTGGGAGAGTTCGAAGGTCAGTTCGGTCGTTATGGCCTGCCGAAAGGCGGGATGGGCATGATCAGTGAATCGCTGGTTAGCGCCTTGCAAGCATTCGGTGGAAGGGTTGAAACGAGTACGACCATCCAGCAGGTGTTGATTGAAGAAGGTAAGGCAGTGGGGGTTCTGCTGGCCTCGGGCGAGCAGATTCGAGCGCCACTAGTCATCTCCGGTGCAGACCCGACTCGCTCTTTGGTGGGGTTGTTACCCGATGGGGCGCTACCAGAGGCGGCGGCAGCCGATGCCAAGGAGATTGATCAGCGCGGCTCCATGGCGCGTATTCACCTGCTGGTGGACGCGCTGCCGGATTATGTCGGCTTTCCGGGCGGCAAGCTGGGGCCCCAGCATCAGGGTTTGAACATTCTCGGCCCATCCCCGGCCCTGTATGAAATGGCCTGGCAAGCACAGCAGCGTGGAGAGTTTCCAGATGACATGGTGGTTGAGGCGCTGATTCCCTCTGTGACCCACCCGGGACTGGTGAGCCAGCCAGGTACGCATACGCTCTCGTTGGGGGTGCAGCAATTGCCATTTGACCTGGCCCATGGCGATTGGGACACACGCAAGGAAGAGTGGGCTGACAAGGTGCTGGAGATCTATTTCCGCTATGCACCGAATATGCGCAATCACATTCTCGCACGCCATGTGATCACCCCACTGGATCTGCATCGCGATTATCACATCACCCGTGGAAACATCTTCCACCAGTCCATGATCGGCCTAGACAACCTCTTCGACAATCGCCCCATCAAAGCGGCCGCGCATTACCGGACGCCGGTTCCCGGTTATTACCTTTGTGGTTCCGGCAGCCATCCCGGCGGCGGTGTCAGTGGTATGCCCGGGCACAACGCGGCGCAACGCATCCTTGCCGACCTGGCCGGGCAAACCGATACGGCAGCGGGGCGAAAGGTGCTCAAGGCAGATAACGGGCTGATTGGCAATTTGTTGAAAACGGATGTAGGGCAACGCCTCGGCTATCAGGTCGCCAGGTCGCGCATTTTTCGAAGCCTGACCGAACGCCTGAGCAAGTGACAGCGATTGTGTACGGCATGTCTTTCTCTTGATGGGAAGGCGGCATAACCGAATAGGTGGATCACTACATGAAACTTCCAATCTTTACACCGGGCTCGAACGATGGCGGTCGTCGCAAGATGTTCGTCAATGGTCAATGGATCAGCGCCTTTGGCTGGTTCCCGGTGCGTTCTCCCGCGACCGGGGAAATCATCGCCGAGCTTCCGAGCGCCGGTATTGAAGAGGCGATGCTGGCTGCCGATGCCGCCAGTGCCGCCTTCCAGACCTGGCGTCAGACAACCGCTCATCATCGGTGCGCACTGCTGCGTGCCTGGTACAACGCCGTTATCGAACACACCGAGGGCATTGCCCGTACCATCACCATGGAAATGGGCAAGCCGATTCAGGAAGCCCGTGGAGAAGTCGTTTACGCTGCTTCGTTTATCGACTGGTTTGCCGAAGAAGGGCGGCGTGTCGGCGGCGAAAGCATGCCGAGCCAACATGGCGATAAACGGCTGGCGACCCTGCAACAGCCGGTTGGGCCTGTGTATGCCATTACACCGTGGAATTTTCCTGCGGCGATGATCACCCGCAAGTTGGCGCCGGCGCTAGCAGTGGGGTGTACGGCCATTGTCAAACCTCCCGTGCAAGCACCGCTCACAGCCCTGTATTTCGCCAAACTGTGGGAAGACGTCGGGGGCCCTCCTGGAACCTTGCAGGTGATTACCACTGCGGATCCGCGGACGGTGTCTCAGGTGATGTTCGATGATCCGCGTATTCGCAAACTCACCTTTACCGGTAGCACAGAAGTGGGCAAGCGTCTGTACGAACAGTCGGCCAAGACACTCAAAAGGATGTCTCTGGAATTGGGGGGGCATGCGCCGTTCATCATTTTTGAAGATGCCGATCTGGACGCGGCGGTGGATGAGGTCGTGGCTTGCAAATTCCGCAATGCTGGACAGACCTGTGTGTGCACCAATCGCATCTATGTTCATCGCTCGATCGCCAGTCAGTTCGCCGAAAAACTTGCCGTTGCGGTCAATCGGCTGCAGGTGGGCGACCCATTACTAGAGTCCACCCGGATAGGTCCGTTGGTGGATGAACATGCTCGCGATAAAGCGCTCAGCCATATCGCCGATGCGGTGGCCCAAGGTGCTCGAATCATCGCCGGAGGTGTCCGGATGGAAGGTTTCTATGTTCAACCGACCGTGCTCCAGGACGTGACTGCAACGATGTTGATCATGCAGGAGGAAACCTTTGGCCCGGTGGCGCCGCTGATTACGTTCGACAGTGAAGCTGAAGTGGTGGCGGCAGCCAACGCATCGCCATACGGCTTGGCGGCTTATCTGTGGACAAGGAACCTGACCCGAGCGCAACTGGTGGCTGAAGCGTTGGAATACGGAATGATCGGCGTCAACGATGGAGCACCATCGACCGCACAAGCGCCGTTCGGTGGCAATAAGGACAGCGGACTGGGCAGGGAAGGTGGTCACTGGGGACTTCAAGAGTACCTCGATGTGAAGTTCATATCGACCAAACTTGAGCGTTGTACTTTGGAGTCATAAATACACGTCTTATATGATGAACGTCAGTTCTAAAATATTTGATTTGGGCGCGAACAGTCTGGAGAGATTTTTTGGTTGTCGCGGTACAGGGGTATGACGGACCTACGAACAACGTTTGCACCGATTCATCAATAATAAGGACACTTGTTACTACGAAAAACCAGAAAGTGCCGAGGTGTATATAGGCACGCTGCCAAGTATTGCTTGTTTAACGACTGCCTCGCTTTACCGAAATAAAAAACTCACTACCTACAGGGTTTTAGCGATGTCATACGAATATAGTAATAAACCAGCTACGCTGGACTTAACGGGATCAATACCGGGAAAGACCATGACCCCAAATTCTGATAGCCGAGACCTCGAGCGAGACAGTATCGGCATCATGGGTATCGTGTTCTTTGTGATCGCCGCTGCGGCGCCGCTGACCGTGGTTGTCGCGTTGTTCCCTGTCATCATTGGTTCCGGAAACGGCATAGGCATTGCCGGCGCATTTGTGGCGGTCGCCCTGGTGCTGTTGCTGTTCGCTGTGGGTTACGTGGCGATGAGTAAACACATCACCAACGCCGGGGCGTTCTACGCCTACATCACCAAAGGCATCGGCCGCCCCATGGGACTGGGTTCTGCATCTTTGGCAATTTTTTCCTATAACGCTATTCAACTTGGCCTGTACGGAGGTATCGGCTATTACCTCAATGAGCTGCTCGGCAAGCAACTTAACGTCCATTTGCCTTGGTGGGTTTATTCCTTCACGGCCATGGCGATGTGCCTGTGGCTGGGGTTACGGCGTTTGCATGCAGGCGCCGTGGTGTTGGCGGTCCTGCTCACGCTGGAGACGGCAATCATCCTAATACTGGACCTGGGCATTTTGTTTGGCGATCACTCGGTGCCAGCGAGCCAGTTTTCGTTCGAACCATTCAGCCCTTCCGCGACGTTTTCCGGCGCAATTGGTGTCGCTCTGATGTTCGCCCATGCTTCGTTCATTGGCTTCGAAGGCACGGCCATCTACGGCGAGGAAGCGCGCGATCCCAAACGTACAGTTCCGATTGCCACCTACATCGCGGTGATTTTCATGGGCGTGTTTTATGCGCTGACAGCCTGGTTGATCATTAACGCGATCGGTGCAAACGAAGCGGTGGCAGTGGCCAAAGACCAATCGGGCAATCTGATTTTCTGGGTCAGCGACAAGATACTTGGAGGTTGGGCGACCGAGCTATTTCAGGTGCTGGTGATTACCAGCCTGTTTGCCGCCATCGTGACGTTTCACAGCAACGTTGCTCGATACCTCTACTCTTTGGGGCGCCAGGGTTTGCTCAGCCAGAAGCTGGGCTCGACTCATCCGGTCCAGAAGTCGCCCCATGTGGCGTGTTACGTGCAAACCGCAATGGTGGCCATAGTGGTCGCGATCTTCGCAGTGCTTGGACTGAACCCCTACGACACGCTGTTCACCTGGTTTACCGGTGTCGGTGCGGCCGGAATCATTACCATCCAGTGCATTGCCAGTATTGCGATCTTTGTGTTCTTCCGTCGCTCCAAGGTGGATAAGCGGATATGGCACACCTTCCTCGCTCCCCTGTTAAGCGTCGCAGGTCTCCTACCGTTTCTTTATTTTGCCCTGACCAGCTTCGATGTCTTACTGGGCGTACAAGGCGCACTTGAGGTGTTCTTCATGGCGCTGTTGTTTGGTTCGTTTGCGCTGGGTTTCCTGGGCGCATTCTACTTAAGTGTCCGGTTACCCGAAAAATATGCACGGTTGGAGTCCTCGTTAGGCGATCAAGTCTGACAACTCGGTGGCCTGCCTTTGCCGCTGCTGCGATGAGCGCAGTAGCGGCTAAATTAATGATAACGAACGTAACGCTCTTCACCGCGTTTTGTCATCGCTTAAGTCGATTTAATTCATAGCTATTGTTGTTTGATAATCTAAAGAGGAAGTGTGATGAGCAAGACGTTTCGAATTGCCGCGATTGCCGGCGACGGAATCGGCGTCGAAGTGATGCCTGAGGGTATTAAAGTTGTGCAGAAGGCTGCTGCCAAGCACGGTATTGAGCTTGAATTTCAAAGTTTTGAATGGGCCAGTTGCGATTATTATCTCGCCTGCGGCAAGATGATGCCCGACGACTGGTTTGAGCAACTTAAAGGTTTTGATGCCCTTTATTTTGGTGCTGTTGGTTGGCCGGACAAAGTACCGGATCATATTTCTCTTTGGGGTTCCTTGTTGAAATTTCGCCGGGAGTTCGATCAATACGCGAATATACGCCCGGTGAAGCTGTTCCCTGGTGTGGCATGCCCCTTAGCCAATCGCAAGCCTGGAGATATCGACTTCATCGTTGTCCGGGAAAATACTGAAGGTGAATATTCTTCAGTGGGAGGCCGGGTCTTTGAAGGTACTGAACATGAATTCGTGCTGCAGGAATCGGTATTCACCCGGCGAGGTGTCGACCGCATCCTCAAATACGCCTTCGACCTCGCCCAGACACGATCACGCAAATATGTGACCGCCGCTACCAAGTCAAATGGCATGGCAATCAGCATGCCGTACTGGGATGAACGTGTTGCGGCGATGGCGGGCAACTACCCCAACATCAAATGGGACAAGCAACATATCGACATCCTGTGTGCCCGCTTTGTCTTGCATCCAGATCGCTTTGATGTAGTGGTGGCGTCCAACTTGTTTGGCGACATCCTCTCTGACCTCGGCCCGGCCTGCACGGGCACCATTGGGATTGCGCCTTCGGCCAACCTCAATCCGGAGCGCAAATTTCCTTCGCTGTTCGAACCCGTCCACGGCTCGGCGCCGGACATTTTCGGCAAGAACATCGCCAACCCCATTGCGATGATTTGGTCGGGTGCGCTGATGCTTGATTTCCTGGGTGATGGTCCGGAGTTCCGTGCTGCGCACGATTCAATCATGCAGGCCATTGAGACGGTCATTGCGCAAGGTCCTAAGACGCGTGATTTGGGCGGACAGGGATCTACCCAAGAGGTAGGTCAAGCGATCGCCGACGCTCTTTAACTCCGCCTGTTAGCAAGTGGTGGTGCTTTCTTCGTTGGACCGCCACTTGCGTTTTGTTTAGGTGTTATCCCACAGCGTGTGGGAGCAAAGCCAGCAGGACCATGCACTCGAATGACTGACGAATTGTTGAACTCACGGAGCGTTGACATGTCCATTTCCAGCTTTTCCATAAAGCTTCGCATAACGCTGCTCGCGGGCATTTGTATGTTGGGCGTAGCGGCGACCTTGATAGGTTTCTCAATCTACCGAATCGACGCTATCTCGACATTGAGCAATGAGTCCAGCTCACTCACCATCAAAGAGGGTGCATTGCAGTACATGACCAAGCTGGGCGAGCAGCAAGCTCAAGTTGTGAGTCAACGATTCATCACCAGCCGGGTTTTTGGCGACACGGTCATGCACCAAGTCATCTTCCAGCGTGAACAGGCAAAGCGATTAGGCTCGGACACCAAAACACTGCGTGGTGACCTATTCAAACTCATGCAGCTGCAAGTGGCCGCTAATCAGGACGTACTAGGTCTAGGAGTAGGATTCGAGCCCAATGCGTTGGATGGCGATGACTCTCGTTTTATGAACCAGAAAACGGATGGAGGGAATGAGAAAGGCCGTTTCGCTTCCTACGCATCCACGCTTGTTCCGAGCTATACCATGAGCGAAAAGGAGATGGCCGACGATGGAGCTCCAGGTACTTTTTGGTACACCTGTGCGTTCAAGACCAAACAAGACTGCGTCAGTAACCCGTATGCGTTCACTAATGCCCAGGGCATTACGACCCTGATGTCGACTGTTTCTGTCCCATTGATGAGCGGCGACTCTGTGCTCGGCGTTCTCTGCGTGGACTTAAGTTTGGCAAGCCTGCAAGAGCTGGTGGAAAGGTCCAGCCGTGCGCTTTACGGCGGCAATGCACAGGTAAGTTTCATCAGCGCTGACGGGGTTGTTGCCGCTCGAAGTGGTGATCCCCAAGCGGCGGGAAAGCCTTTGGTAAGCGTAGATCCTGAGCTTGGTAAACAAATCTCGGAGAGGACGAAAGGCGGTACTCCTAGGGTACTTGAGCGTGACGGGAACGTTGTCGTCATCATGCCGTTTTCGCCCATTCCAGGTGCAGAGCATTGGAGTATTGTCATTCAGGTTCCAGAGGCGGTACTGCTGGCCTCGGCTCGACAGCTCAAAGAGTCGCTGGACCAAGCCAATAAGGATGCGGCTGGCATTCAACTCATGGTGGGTATTTTGGCGGCATTATCAGGATTGATACTGATATGGATGCTAGCTCGTAGCATCACGCAGCCGATCCTACGTGTTGCCGCGATGTTCCAGGACATCGCAAGTGGAGAGGGTGATCTGACACGGCGGGTGAACTATGAAAGACATGATGAAATCGGGAATTTAACGAGTTGGTTCAACCGGTTTCTTGACAAGCTGCAGCCCATTATCGCTCAAGTGAAATTATCAGTTGATGACACCCGTCGTACTGCTGATCAGGCTGCAGACATTGCTACGCAAACCAATAGCGGCATGCAGCAACAATTGCTTGAAGTTGATCAGGTCGCAACGGCATCTCAGGAAATGAGCGTGACTTCGCAGGAAGTGGCCCGCAATGCTGCGTTAGCAGCTCAAACGGTGCGTAATGTTGATCTCGCGACACAGGAGGGTGTACAGACAATCGACAGAACCACAGATTGCATCACACAACTTGCTACGGAAATGCATCAGGCGATGCAACAAGTAGAGGCGCTGGCCAACAATAGTGAGCAAATTGGATCAGTCTTAGAAGTCATTCGCTCTGTTGCCGAGCAAACGAATCTGCTTGCCTTGAACGCTGCGATTGAGGCGGCCAGGGCAGGTGAGTCGGGTAGGGGGTTTGCGGTAGTCGCGGACGAGGTGCGTCATTTAGCCAAGCGAACCCAAGAGTCGGTAGGCCAGATCCAGCACGTCATCGAACATCTGCAATCAGGTACTCGAAGCGTGGTTCAGTCGATGCAAAACAGCCGCAGCCAAGCCGATAGCAGTGTTGCACAGGTGAAACGTGCTGTGGGAGCGCTTCAAAAAATCAATCAGGGTATCGAGATTATCAGTGAGATGAACATCCAGATTGCCAGTGCGGCGGAAGAGCAGAGCGTCGTTTCGGAGGAGGTGAATCGTAATTTATCCAGCATACGGGAGGTCACGGATGTACTGGCACGCCAGTCGAAAGATTCCGCGAGCATCAGTCAATCCTTGAATTTACTCGCGAATCATCAGCAGCAACTTATGGGCGGGTTTCGTACCTGAATCCGAGAAGCTCCTGTATTGATACCTGAATTCACAACATCTACTGCTTAACTCAAGGAATATTTTCTTCCACATAATTCCGGTGTTTTTGGACACGGGGGGACTCCGGCCTTACTGACGTTGGCGAGAAACGTCCACCCAAAACCGTCGCCAAAAGCAAAAAGTGCCTAAATCCACGGAGTGGTTGGAAGGCAAAGCAGCGTATGACTATGTGTTGACGGATCGGGTGCGAAAAACCGAAAAAGCTAGAAAACTTGAAAGGGCCGGTCGGTGGGTGGAAGATCTGTTTTTGCGATTACAATTTGTGCCGAGATAGCGAATAAATAAAAGAACGGTGATCTACTTTAGAACAATTATCTTTGAGACCAATTCTGCGCTATTTTTTGCTTTCAGCTTTTTCATAAGCCGTCCACGGTGCACCTCAACTGTGCGATGTGATATGTTGAATTTACGCCCGATCTCTTTGCATGTGAGCCCATTGACGATATGAACCGCGATCTCCCGCTCTCTAGGCGTGAGATTGATGGTCGGTCGGACAGCTTGATCAATCCGCTCGAAATGCCAAACCATGAGATGAAAAGGATCCTCGGGCGTCAATGTGTACCCCTTAGCCCTTGCCCAGAAAACCTCACCGCTTTGATGCTGCATAAAGCGCTCATCTGAATACGCACCATTCTTGGCATGCCTTAACCAATTCAGGCTACGATCACCGATGATCTTAAAGTCTGCCTGAGATGGGTAAAGCTTCAGTAGAAGCTCACCGAGCAGCTCCTCTCGCTTGAACCCAAAGAGAGTCGCGAATGCGTCATTGAGCTCCAGGATGCACCTATCGCCCGTAATCACCTGAGGCGCAGGAGAGACCTGGAAAGCCATACGCTCGAGGTCCTGTAGCTGTCGGGGTGTTGGGTCAGTCATCGTTCTCCACCCTGAATAGGTGCTCGTCCAAGCCTTATTGACCCTTAGGTTACCAATCCCCGTACGTAGTTGCACGAATAGCGAAAGCTGTCGGCATTGCGGCAATCTAGGTACTCCTTACCAAACGAAGCTGGGAAAACGTCATGGCGGGGCGTGAGATGTCGACATTTTTATGCAAAGAAGATTTTCCAGCGCGCTCAAGCTTTTCCCAGATTACCACTTCCGATAATGAGCGCCGTACTTCTATTGGTTGTCAGATTCAGCGATAGTTTAGCCAGTGGGCAGATTTAAGAATTAATAATGATTGGTGCATTACAATAACTAAGAAATATGGCCTGAGGTGTGCGGCATGAATTTTGAAAACAAAACGGCTTTTGTGACTGGCGGCGGTTCGGGCATTGGCGAAGCTACTGCGGTTGCGTTGGCGGCCAGTGGTGCTCACGTAGTAGTGGCTGATCTGAACCTGGAGAATGCAACTAAAGTTGCAAGTTCCATTTTGAAGCAAGGTGGCAAGGCTATTGCTGTAGCGATTGATGTGTCGGATGCAAACTCCGTGGATTGCGCATTCGAAACTGCGGAGGAATGGTATGGAGACACGACACACCTTCTAGTCAATAGCGCTGGCATTCTGGGCATTCATGCGTTCATCGATTATCCGGTGGAGCTTTTTAACAAGGTAATGGCTGTGAACGTCACGGGCACTTTTTTATGCTCACAGCGTGCCGGCAAAAGCATGTTAAAGGCGGGGTATGGTCGTATCGTCAACGTTGCGTCGGTGAGCGCGGTACGTGCAGGGATTGGGCGCACCGCTTACGGCACCTCCAAGGCAGCCATGGTCGGGCTCACCAAACAGCTTTCAATGGAGCTAGGCCCCCATGGCATTACAGCGAACGCCATTGCCCCAGGCCCGGTTCTTACTCCCCTGACTGAGGCGAGCTATACACCCGAGACAATTGAGGCGTACACCTCAATGATCCCAGCACGCCGCCTTGGCGTACTTGGCGATATGACTGCGACAATTCTTTTTCTTCTATCTGAAGGTGCCGCCTACATCAACGGCGCCTATTTACCGGTGGATGGAGGGTATCTCGCTAGCGGTGTAAGTAAGACGGGAAAGTTGAGTTGACTCGCTTTGCTCCCTGGGCCCTTGATGGGCCAGGGAGCAGTTAAACTTACGACGTCTGCTTCAAATAATAATAAAATCTAACTAAGTGTGAGATATACCATGTCTGTGCTGATTGCTTTGGCAGCGTTAGGTTTCCTCATGATCATGGCCTACCGGGGCCACAGTGTCATACTGGTAGCCCCAGTGGCAGCTCTCGGTGCTGTTTTATTTGTCGATCCATCATCCGTCGCACCCATCTTTTCTGGTGTGTTTCTTGAAAAGATGGCGACGTTTCTAAAACTGTATCTGCCGGTGTTTTTGCTGGGTGCTGTATTTGGGAAGGTCATTGAAATATCTGGATTCTCAGAGGCAATTGTAGCTGCAGCAATCCGCTATTTTGGTCGTTCTAAGGCTAATTTTATCGTTGTTGCTGCATGCGCGCTGATGACTTACGGTGGCGTTTCTGTATTCGTTGTGGTTTTTGCTGTATATCCCTTTGCAGCGGAACTTTATCGTCAAAATAATATCCCTAAGCGTCTGATGCCTGGTGCACTAGCCCTGGGTTCATTCTCATTCACTATGGATGCCCTTCCCGGTACGCCGCAAATCCAGAATATAATTCCAACGACTTTCTTTAATACAACCTCTTGGGCGGCTCCAATACTAGGTATATCGGGATCCGTTTTTGTATTGATTGTAGGTTTGATGTATCTGGAGTCCCGACGCAAATCTGCTATGGCCGCTGGTGAAGGTTATGGCGAGGCGCATACTAATGAGCCTGAACGTGTCCAGTCCGCAAATCTACCTAACCCCATTCTGGCGTTGACTTCTTTGCTGGTAGTGGGCGCCGTCAACTACTGTCTCACCGTCTACATTCCGTCTTGGTATAGTGCTCTCTACTCAATAAGTCCAGAGGTGTTTCCAGGGTTGCCGGCGGTTGTGACTGGCAAAATTTCCAGCACAGCCGCCATTTGGGCAGTACAGGGTGCGCTACTTTGCGGCATCTTATTTGTGGTCGCTGTTGCATTTAGGCAGATCCGCGAGCGCTTTGTAGCGGGCGCAAAGCAGGCTGTTTCCGGCGCTTCTATGGCGGCGCTCAATACAGCGTCTGAATACGGCTTCGGTAGCGTCATTGCAATTCTGCCTGGTTTCCTCGTGGTTAGTAGTTCTCTCCAATACCTCCCCGATCCCTTAATAAAGGCTGCTGTTTCGGTAAGTACTCTGGCAGGGATCACAGGATCTGCGTCCGGAGGGCTGAGCATTGCACTTGCCGCCATGGGCGATCAACTCATTGCAGCGGCTAACGCTGCAAATATCCCGCTTGAAGTTATGCATCGCGTCGTATCGATGGCCAGCGGCGGCATGGATACGCTACCTCACAATGGTGCGGTGATCACATTGCTTGCCGTCACTGGGCTCACCCATAGACAGTCCTACAAGGAGATATTTGGGATAACCATTATCAAAACCTTTGCAGTGTTCTTTGTGATTGCGATGTTCTATACCACTGGGCTTATTTGAATAGTGTACTACTGCCGGTAGTGTCATTTTTTGGTCATGTCTGCAGTAGTAGATAATTTAGGGCTTATTGGCTGAGGTTTTAGTAACGTATTTCGTAGGCGATCGAACCATAAATATTTTCTACATGATTATCGCCTAATAAAGTAAGGAGAGAATAGATGCAAGCTGAATCGAAAGTCTCACTGGAACTCCCCGAATCTGTTGCCGAACTGGCAAAAAAATTAACATATGTCACTCCGCAAAATGCCCCTTTTGTTCCTGGTCGTCGTGCTTTTTTCAAATATCGCGATCTTGGCTTAACCGTTGCAACCGCCGGTGTAGCTAGGGCGCAGGTCACCTGCGCAACTGATGTAATGGAGCAGACTGGATGGCATTATCACATCTGCGATGTTCATTTTATATACGCACTTCGGGGCTGGATTGAACTTCAGTTTGAAGACGGGCGCACTATCCGCGTTGAAACTGGCGAATCGCTATTTATCCCGCCAGGACTTAAGCACAATGAAACAGCTATCTCATCGGATCTTGAGCTGTTTGAAATGTCAGTGCCTGCAAAAATGGGAACAGTCGCCTGCGAGCGGCCAAGTCACTTGCCAGCAAGTTTCTAGTTCGCCACCAAGCGATCTAGATAGGTGAAAGGCGAAACTTCAATGGTTTTGCTTTGTATGACGGCACAGATGAATTTATTTTGAAAGGGATTAAAAATGAAAAGAAAGGGTTACCTTTTTGCGGAGCTTACAGTCATTGATCCAAGTGTCTTTTACGAAGAGTACATGGCCCGGGTAAAGCCTATACTGGAGAAATTCGAAGCAAAATTCTTAGTTGCAACCGACTCGCCTGAAGTGATTGAAGGGGAGCGTGTTGTGTCACGTGTGATTTTTCTCGAATTTTCGTCTGTCGAGAAGGCTCGAGAATTTTACTACTCCCCAGAGTACGAGGATATCATCGATTTTAGATTTAGATCCTCATCAGCTCACTTGTATATCCTTAATGGACTCGCCGGATAGTATTTCTGATTGCTCAAATGGTTGGATTCCAAGCTGCCTATAACTAACAATGGAGTTTTCTAGGGCTACTACTTTAGGAGTTGGTCGGAGGTCGGAGGTTATTAACGGACAGGCAGGAAAATTAAAACTCCTCTGTACTCGGTAGAGAGGAAAGCACTGCAATGTCATTACATGAACCGCAGCCTAGCGGTTCATGTTCGCGCACAAAACAAAAACAAGGTGCCAGTGATGTCTTATTTTTTTCAGAAAGTGGTGTGTGTCTGCTCGTCTCTGTTAGTCGCTCCCTTCGCTTCCGCAAATTTTGTCGACGACTTCAAGAGGAGCCTTGAGCTCAGAAATTTCTATTACAATCGAGACTTTCGAAATGAAGGAGCAACTCAGTCCAAGCGAGATGAATGGGCGCAAGGTTTTATCGTAAATCTTCAGTCGGGTTTTACAGATGGAACGGTGGGCTTCGGTGTTGATGCTCTCGGGTTGCTTGGCGTGAAGTTGGATTCGAACTCGGATAGAACGGGATCTGGCTTGCTTGCTTTCGATTCCGATCGCAATGTTGAGGATGAGTATGGAAAGTTTGTTGCCACAGTAAAAGCGCGATTAGGTAAAACGGAAATTAGAATAGGGGGTGTGCATCCCCTTATGCCCTTGCTCTGGAGCAACAATAGCAGGCTCTTGCCACAAGTTTTTCGTGGTGGCCTACTAACGGTCAATGACATTGACAGACTCACGGTGACAGCAGTACGTATAAATGCTGTTAAACAAAGAAATTCAACTGATTTTGAGTCTCTTACGGCTACTGGATATGCTCCTATTGAAGCGGATCACTATAATTACTTGGCCTTGGACTTTAAACCAACATATAATTTAGCGCTAAGTTTGCATGCGGCTGAACTTGAAGATTTTTATCGTACGTATTTTGCTGGTATCAAAACTACCCAGCCATTTCTTGAGGGGAGCGTAATAGCAGATGTACGTCTTTTTGATTCAGGGGAAAGCGGGTTAAATAAGCTTGGCAACGTTGATAATCGGACGTTAAGTAGCTATTTTGCTTACAACCTACAGGGACATACCTTCGGTGGCGGTTATCAGAAGGCGTGGGGCGATACGCCATTCGCATTCGTCAATGGTGCTGATTCTTACCTCTTCGGCGAATCGTTGGTAAGTACATTTACCGCACCAAATGAGCGAGTTTGGTTTGCTCGTTATGACTATGATTTCGTGGCGTTAGGATTGCCTGGCCTATTGTTTACAACCAGGTATGTCAAAGGGGACGATGTAGATCCAGAACTACTGACGACCCGCCAAGCTGCTGCTCTGCACCTGACCGGGGATCAGGGAAAAGAATGGGAACGGGTGACCGATATTTCATACGCTATCCAAAGTGGGCCTGCCAAAGGCTTAGCGTTCCAATGGCGTAACTCGACGAACCGCTCAACTTATGCGGATAGTGCTAACGAAAATCGCTTCATCGTGCGCTACACCTTCAATTTTTGAGTGACCTTCGTAGGGGCCGATCGCGTTCTTGCGTAGGTCTCTTCCTCCATTTCCAATTGAATAGGCCGGTTAATCCGAAAGATTCCCTGAACTGACCCAAGTTTAGTTGATGCCTCTATGCCTTAATCTGACGCCAGTCACCAGTGTCATGAACAACCTGTGTTACTCCGAAAAATGCGAAACTCAAGCGGTCAATCTAGAGACTGAAAAAATCACGTGGCATCCTAGGCAGCTTGATGCACCAACAATCAGTTGTGGGTTTTCCTGAGATGATGAGGGCCGTTCGACGGTTGGAGCGTTTTCGGGCAGACCTGCGCTACTGATACCGTCAGATTGATAAAAGTTTCCGGCTTGCTATGCGCATAATCTAATGGCCTGCGTTGGCGCTCAGTTTTTTGTTCTTGAAACGTTCCAATAATAAGTCCAAAATTGAGTCTTTCTTTGCTTCGGCAAGAAAATAAACCCCTTAGATTTCAATGGGTCGGACGCCAGATACGAGTCTCGTTTCCCGCTCCAATTATTTTTCTATAGACTTCCATTGAAGTATTTAGAAGTCAAAGAAAGAGGCCTCGGCCTCTTTTTTCGTTCCAGTAAAGTCTACTCTGATACATTAGTATCCACGATTTTTTAGTACATTTTTTAGTACATCAATTCGACGCTTGGTAAATCAGTTTTTTGAGCAGCTTGGTACTCTGAAAACTGTACAACACACCTTCATTTCATATGAGGGAGTTAGTACGATGGTCCTTACCAATACGGCGATCCGGCACGCCAAACCTCGCGCCAAAAACTATACCCTTCCTGACTTTGATGGCCTCGCACTTTTCGTGAATACGAAAGGCACCAAGAGCTGGCACTTCCGCTTTTCCTGGGCGGGCAAGCAGCCTCGTATTTCGCTCGGTACTTATCCTGAAATAGGTCTGCGCAATGCTCGCGCTCTGCGTGATATCGCTAGGGCGCAGGTCGCGAAGGGTATCGATCCCCGCGACCAGCGACGGCTTGAGCGCAATGCCAAACTGTTGGCGGAGAGAACACCTTCTTAGATCGATGTGGTACAAATTTTCGGCCCTTAGGGGAGCGGGACCGCCGGGAATTCAAGCAGTGCTGAGTTGGGTTATGCCAACTCTTTCGATCCACCATTGCTGGTCTTTAGCTCGCTCGCCACACCTGAAAGCCAAGATCGTATCCTTAGACTTTTCGTCCCCAGAGTCACCGTGCTGATCGACGGCATGGCGTGCTCCCCTCAATCCTACCTATGTATCCGGATGAATGGAGGCTAGGCCAGGGCTGGGGTTATCAAAGATATGCTAGTATTTGATAGCGCAGATAACTGGTGAGGAGATTTCCATGAGCGTTACAGAGCAGTCGGGCGTCTCCACTTTGGTCGGTACGCCTAAGGAGGCTCGGGCGAGCTTAAGCCGCTCGCATGCGGACCGAGTGCTGGTCGTGTCTTTTGATCAGGTCAACCTCAGCGTATTTGAGGCGTTGGCGGAAAACTTCGCCAATGTGGCTTCTTCGATGTACGAGGTGCTGCAGGAGCGTCAGGACCCGAAGTCGCTGGAGCGACTGGCCGAGGTGTTTGTGACGCGTAGGCCGCCTTCGCCTCGCTTGCTCAAGGAAGCGACAATGCTGGTACAGGCCCGCAAAGCGGTGTTGGAAAGCGGTGACTGGCTGACCGCCGCAGACATTGCCCAGGTGGCCCAGTTGAGTACCCGTAACCCGAGTGCCCAGCCCAACAAATGGAAAAAGCAGGGGCAGATTTTTGCCATCAGCCACGGTGGGGTCGACTATTTCCCTGGCTACGGCTTGGACCCGGACGCGGGCTATCGGCCGTTCAAGGCACTGGCCAAAATCATTGAGGCTTTCGCTGGCCACAAGGACGGCTGGGGGATGGCTTACTGGTTTCGCTCCGATAATAGTTTTCTGGGAGGCAAAAGACCTCAGGACCTGTTGGCATCGGCGCCTGATCGGGTGATTGCTGCCGCACAGGATGAAATCCAGGGCGTTGTCCATGGCTAAGCAGCGTACCAAGTCCAGTGAGGGTAGGGCGACGCCTCCCACGGATTTGGCGGCGTCCGTTACCCCAGTGCCTGCGGCTACGTTGCACGTCAGTTTCACCGTGATCGCCAAAGGCGATGTGCTTCACCGTGTGCACCAGGATAAGTATCAGCCTGATCAATTCAATCCTGGTGTGCACGGCAACGCACGCTTCAGCCCGATCCAGGATGATCAGGGGCGGGCGATTCCCACCTTGTATGGAGGCACGACAGTCGATTGCGCCTTGATGGAGACCGTCTTCCACGACGTTCCCCATACGGCTGGGTTTAAGAGCTTCGACAAAGGCAAGCTGACTGGACAGGTGCATTCTGTCGTCCAGGTTAGCCAACCGCTGCACCTGGTTGATCTGTCCAGCGTGCCCCTGCGGAAACTGGGTATCACGCGTAAACAACTGATCGACACTGAGAAAGATCAATATCCTGCGACGCGCAAATGGGCAGAGGCAGTCCACCGTCAGTGTCCAGATGCCCAAGGGCTGTCTTGGGTGTCGCGACAAGATGATTTGGCACGTGCGGTGGTGCTCTTCGGTGACCGGATTCCTGACGGCGCACTCCATTCGCAGGGGGCGTCACGCAGCTTGACCGGCGACTCGACTGTGTTCGACACGGTGCTCAATCTGGCAGAGCGGATTGGGGTCGTTATCATCGCGGGAAAAAGCTGAGTCAAAGTGACCGAACAGTGGCCTCTGGAATCCGCTCTCTGAGGCTGGAATTGCCATTCCTCAGTCATTAGATCTTGCCGAAGACGGCGAGTTTTTATGGGGCATTAATGGTGATTTCCGTACAAATTTTACGTGGTGTTGACGGCCAGACACGTCTCGCTTACCTCCCAAGGAAGGGGGGCTTGCCACGGAGCGCAGCAACAATGATGACATGGTTCCATGCTGGCCTAGAAATGCGGAGCTCTTTATGGGCGTCAACCAGATGTTAAATGATGAACTGTTGAGCCGGTTGGAAGAGAAAATTCCAGCCATGGCGAAAGGCGCGATTAAGGCGGCCTATATCAATACGCTGGCGGCCGGACTCAGTGTGATGGAAATCAGGAATGGCATGCTCGTTGAAACAATGGCCGATGGTCAGCACAAGGTTATTCGAGCGGCCAAGCCCAAGCATAAGGTAGCTTCGGGCAGGATTATCAAGGTGCGCCACCTTTCATAACGAGCGGCGAGAGCGCCCGTATCTTTACGATGTTGCCGTGCAACGCGCGCGAGTACATTCGTCATGTCAGTCTTTGTGCTGTGAGCGAAAAATAGCCGCCAAGCTCGCCATCGCATGGACCGTTAAATCAGTGACCCTGGGCTCTTAGCTTAGCCAAGCCCTGTTTGATGTGTCCGGCGTTCCTTCAAGGTCAGCTCCTTCACCGCGGCCTCCAAGGCGAGCTGATTTTGGTACAGTCGCTCAAGAACATCAGAAAGTGAATATTCGCTGGGCATTGTTTGGGCTCCAATCGAGGACTCAAGAGCGTAGCAGCGGAAGGGGTGGAAACCAAAGGGCGGTTGAATAAGTGAGCGCTTGCCGTGATTCAGTGACAGCAATCGGCCAGAAGCGGGAAACGATGATCAGGTCAAACGTTTAACTGAACGTCTAGAGCCTTTCATAGACTACTTCAAACCCGGCACCTAACTCCTTTGGATAGCCGCAAGCAAAGCCTCAGCAGCGTCGTCAAATTCCGTATATTCGGCCGTTTCCCAAGGCCCCGGATCTGGTGGGTAGTCCCAGTTCAAGGCGGTGTCGTGCCAGCGTGTCATTTCACCCAGCCTTTCGAGCGTAGTAGCGCTCAGTGGTAATTTTTCTTCGATTGATCCCACTGAGAATCGTGTGTTGGCGCTGATGCGGAATTGCCCAACATGCTGGGGCAAGATTGCCCCAGCATGGATAGGTAGATACCCAGCACAGACGGCCGTAGCCTTGAAGGCTGCTTGGATCCGCGTTTTTTCGGCAGATGGGTCAATTCTTCATCAGCACCTACATCCAGCTTTATCAAAGAGCTCCTCAATGAGAAATACGACGTCGAGCTGAATGAGTTTGGGGCTTTGGCCGTTGCGCCTGTGCCTGGTCCTGCTTGCCCTGCATGCGACGCGGGGGAGTTAATGCTACGGGCCAGGAAAAACGGCCGGGAGTCGTTTTACTTATGTTCGCTTTCTCCACGCTGCGAGCACATCGAAACGGCTTGTCCGGATTGCCGATCGCTGATGCGTAGGGAAGGGCGCTATCTGATCTGTAGCAAGGACTGTGGTGGGTGGGTTGCGCTGTGTACGGTCTCGGGTGGTCGGATGATTCAACGTGGGACTGACAAGCCATTCTGGGGGTGCACGGATTATCGGCATGGGCAGAAAGAGTCTTGTGGCCATACTGAGAAAAACATCGCTCCTCCGAAGGCTTACAGCATGCGTGCGCGGGTGTAGTAATCAATCGCGGCGGGCAGTCCAGTAATGGAGCTAGGCACCGGTTGTTCGAAACGGTTCAAAAAGAGAGATGCCTTTGACCGAAACGAGTCATTCGGATGTGTCAAGCAAATTCGGGAGGATTCTGCGCTTAGCTCCATTAACCGTTAGATTTCTCGTTGCGACCTGGTAACTCGATCCTCAGTGGACCGATCTCTCCGGTTCGTTGTACCTCCTCATGATTCATCCAACTACGGGGTCAATAGCAAACCGTTGACTGCGGAGTGGCCATATGATATTAAACTGCCTTCATGCGCTAAAGACCGATTTATTTTTCCACTGACCATATGACTGGAGATGTGTAAAGCGAAAACAGCACTAAAGTCAGTTTATAGCTATTAATATTAAAGTTATTAATATCTATTTCGCCATAGGTGCAGCAGCCTTGACGACCTACGCTCGCTAGTAAAGCCGGCATACAATTACCTCCCGCGCCACTAAAATCAGAGCTTGCAGGCAGCCATGAGAAAAATTATATATCTTTTGTCCATCTTAACCATAGGAGTTCAGATATCAGGTTGTTCGCAAAATATTGTTGTCCCGGGGGCGGAGACACTGACCAACGAAACAAGCGCCTATATCAAGCTGGATAACAACTGGTCCTGGTCGGTCTCAACAACCATAGACGCAGTGTACCCAAGCGAAGGCAAAGCTTTGTTAGAGGCAAAACCCTTCATAGAATACAGCCAGATAAAAGTCACTCCTGGAATATATCGAGTTGTACTAAGAGTCGTCTCTGGCCATGCCCGAGCCTTTCCAGCGCTTAGGGTTGTAGCCAAGCCTGGTAAGACCTATATACTCACATCCAAGCCTGTGATGGACGGAGCTGCCGTTAAAGCTGAGTATAAAGAAATAAATACCATCGAATAAAATCAAGGAAGAGGCTATGAGGTTAAATTTATCATTTCTTTGCCTGGTGTTGCTGGCTGGGGTAACAGGGTGCGCTTCTCAAAACATTCCGTTAATCGAAGATAGTAGTGCGACCTCCACTAAGGTTCGTTTTGTTTCGTCGCGTGGAATGGGGTTCCTTAATCTATATCCAGAGACAGACTGCAACAACGGTGCACTTGTAGCTGCTGACACGGACGTTGACAACTTTATACGGTCACTACGCGGAAATTCTCCGAAAAGAGTAGGGATGATTGACTCTCCAAATCCCGGCTTGTGGGAAGCAGAAGAGTACTCTTTTAAGGGTGGGCAGACTCTCAACATAGCGGTTACCCCCCTCCCTGGATACTGCCTTGGCGGCATAAGTGTCCCCACTGAGCCCGGATCACAATATGAAGTGGTTCTAGTGAGCAATACATTGCTCGGGTGCAGGTTTAAAGTAAGCAAACTAACCATGCTCAATAATACACCGCATCGGGAGCCCGTCAGGAGAGTAGCTCCACTGATTTGCAAGTGAGTAGCCTGCGGAGTTTTGCTAATGACGACTGAAAATGTGCAGCCAGTGTTCGGAAAGAGGTGCGCTGCAAAAGCAGACTCTCTGAAAGCCTTAATGTACAGAGCCCTCAGTATTAGGGGGGCATATGATGTTACTCAGCTCGATATCCATGCTCGCTCGTGAATTGGCGAAGATAGGCCCGAAACGAAATATGGCCATTTTACAAATGGACAAGATTGCTGATACCGAGGAGTACGTTGAGTGCTCTTTTGGTCGAGACGCGGATATCGGAGTTCTTAGGCTAAACAAAGCGCGTGGAACGTTATTGGTTCTTTCTGAGTGTCCACTAGACAAAAACGGAGGATGGTCGCAGAGAGCATCCATGAGATTGGCGAGGCTCTGGAAGGAAGGTGTATACCCTGAAAAAACCGAATGGGCCTCGTGAAGCAAAGTAGACACTCATGGGCGAAAGAGCCTAGCCTAGAGCTGCCCCTAGGAACACTGTTCACAACCGCATAACCTCAAGGTACATTTTCCGACTTTCTTTTTAGCCATGTCGTACCTCTAACGTTCGACGCGGTTCGGTTTAAGATGTTAGGCCGGGGCGATAGATGCTATGCGGCATGAACAGCGAAAAAATTACGTCACTTAGATCGACTACTTATAATTAGAAAATCGGGGCAATCGAAGCTATGCGTTTATTTGGCGGAATATTTTTAGTGCTTGCCGGGTTGTGTACCTCTTGCGCAACGCTGGTTGATGCCACAAATTGGGATGTGGTTAAGCCATTTCTCGGCATCGAGCTAGGTAAGGTATTTCAATTGTCGGGTAGCGCTAGATACAAACCCCATTTTATGGGAGAGAAAAATGGCGTTGGGTCATATTATATTGACTTTAAGCATAATGAGTTACCTTTCAATACCCTAAAAATCGGTGTGACGCCTAAAAGCAAACTGGTGTTTTCGATTGAGGCGATGGTGGATTATCATGATAGAAAATTATGTCATGATGAACTGATATTAAGGCGCGATTACATTGAAAATAAACTTTCCATTAAATTTTCTTATGAGGGTGACGAAACTTTTTACTCGCATCGCGTTGCAGTCAAACATATTGAATTAACTTTAATGTGTTTTGGCACGCAGTACACGGAACTCTATCAAGATTGGCCGGTAATGTTGTCTGCAGTGAAAGAACTAGACGAGTCAAAATAATTACATGTATACAGCTAATAGTTAGCGGTAAGGGGGCGGTTTATCTGTCCGCTCTAAAAGTCGGCCTCTAGGGAAGCTCCGATCAACTTGCCGCAACCGCGCGGCAAGTTGAAAATTCCGCTGCGTTGAGCGTTATGTGCCGCGAAACGTCTCGTGCGTACCGCCTTGGCGGGCTTTTCAGCCCAGTTCTCCGTGTTATGCGCGTAACTCGCCCATACCCATCAGCTGTTTTCGAGCCATCCACAGGTTTGACAAGGCGAACAGCGTGGTCAGTTGAGCGGAGTTTTTCATCAGCCCACGAAAACGCAATTTCACATAACCGAACTGGCGCTTGATCACTCGAAAAGGATGCTCAACCTTGGCACGCGTCTGAGCTTTGCAATACTCGATCTTACGCTTGGCCTTGTAGAGCGGGCTGCACTTATTGAGCCTGGAATAGGTGCTGCGCCGCGCGGCGATTTGCCAGATCACTTCACGGTTTTCGTGTTCTTCTCGCTTCTCAACCCCGGTGTAGCCCGCGTCGGCATACACCGCGTTTTTCTCGCCATGCAGCAGTTCGGCGACCTGGGTGACATCGGCTACATTGGCCGCCGTGCCGTGAACGTGGTGAACCAGCCCCGACTCAACATCAGCGCCGATATGCGCCTTCATTCCAAAGAAGAATTGGTTCCCTTTCTTTGTTTGGTGCATCTCTGGGTCGCGGTTGCCGTCTTCATTCTTGGTCGAGCTAGGCGCATGGATAATCGTGGCATCGACGATGGTGCCCTGACGCAAGGAGAGGCCTTTTTCCTGCAAATAACCATTGATGACCGCGAGGATCGCCGGCGCCAATTTATGCTTTTCCAGCAAGTGCCGGAAATTCATGATCGTAGTGTCTTCAGGGATCGGCGCGCTGAGGGTCAGACGAGCGAACTGGCGTATGGGCGTGATTTCATACAGCGCTTCTTCCATGGCCGGGTCGCTCAGCGAGAACCAGTTCTGCAACAGATGAATCCGCAGCATGGTTTCCAACGGATACGGTTTGCGGCCACCACCGGCCTTTGGGTAATACGGCTCAATCAACGCCAGCAAGCCACTCCAGGTTACGACCTGATCCATCTCGGCGAGGAACCGTTCGCGGCGCGTTTGCTTGCGCTTGTCGGCATATTCGAAGTCGGAAAAGCTCATCTGGCTCATGAAGGGCTCGGGTCAGGTGATGAAGCTGTATTTCAGCACATTCGAGGACTAGTTCGGACATTCCCTCGAGGTTGTGAGAAGAGCCGGCGTCAGCCCACCTTCAACAACGCTAAGCCGGTGGACAGAGTGATGGCAAATTGATATTTTGTTCGTGTGTCGGATCTACAGCAGTTACTTGTCGTCATCCACAGACATTTCTCTCTCCGGATTATGGCACGTGTACAGCGAGTTCATCGGGCCAAGCAACGTTGAGATCACAACTGAGCAATAGAGAATAATATGAGTGAATGGAAGCGTCTGGTATCGGATCCAAGTAGAAAAAAAGCGATTTTTTTTCTGACGTTTTTAATGCTTCTCTCCCTTGTTAGTAAAAATGATAAAGTGCCCGTAGAGCAGTTGGTGCTTGAGACATTATTTGGCTTTCTCGACACCTTTCTAGCCGTATTTCTGATATGTGTTATTCGGGGTGAAGAAAAGACTCACAGGAAGAATCCCTTGCTGGTGACTAATATTGGAGCGTGGGGTTATATTTGGCGCGCTTATGTAATTATTATCGGCTCTTCAATGCTCGCTGTGGGTTTGTTGGTTCTGCTGTTTAGTTATCAATTTCCCCCCGGCCCTTTTGGGCTTTCTCATGTTGTTCTATGGGTTTCCAGTACGTTTTTTATGCCGGTTGCTTGCTGGGTGTTTTTTTCGAAAAGCAGAATGTCTCAATTTCGCTGGTTGGTTTCAACTGCAAGAGCTGCAGTTTTTTTGCGGTAAAGCGTGAGTGTTTGGAGACAAGGTACTGCGTTGCAGATGCGCGACCAGCGTTATAGCGTCGATAGGAAAAGCACATTTTTGCGGGACCACCCTAGGGAAGCTCCGATCAACTTGCCGCAACCGCGCGGCAAGTTGAAAATTCCGCTGCGTTGAGCGTTATGTGCCGCGAAACGTCTCGTGCGTACCCCTTTAATCGCTATGTCGAGTTCAATTGGCAGATGCTACTTGCACCTCTTCAACCCTAATCAAGATCAACCAATGCAGAATATTTTGAAAATTTTGGCTTGCTTACCGATGCTTTGGACCACAGTAGCCAATGCAACTTCACCATGCACAGCTGACGGATGCATTGACGAAGCATCGGCTTCCCTTATCGCACCGTATGATTTTTTCGAGGCCAAGTGCTCTTTGACAAATCCTGGAATGCGCGAGCGATACACTGCGGTGGCCGCCCACTTCCTACAAGATGCAAATGCAGATTTCCTCAAGAAATTGCGAGCGTCGGAACCCTACGCTCGCGTGTTCGCCAAGATAGAATCGAGCGCAAACTCCTTAAGTTCAGACGAACTGGTCAACGCTTGTGAGGCGTTTTCGAAAGAAAACTAAGGTCCAATCAATACGGATGCGCTTTCGGCTATCATCCACCACCAAGGTTCTGAATGTCATCAACGGGTTGCCAGTCACACCGGGCGGGAGCTGGGCTAGGCTGCCCCCACAGACGGCTAAAGCTATTATTGTCACTCTTCAAACAAGGTCCAGCCGTGGCAGATGCCTTCAAATTCTTAAGCGTCGGCGAACCACCCGTCGTGAGACGAGTGGTTTTGGATTGGACGTTGTAAGCTTCAACTTCTAAGCATTAACCGGAGTGTCATCGATCTCAACGCATTTCAGTGCGCGGCAGGTCTGGAAACGGCTTTTTGAATTCTGAATTATCTATATTGTATCGAGAGCCTGCCCAACCGCTGAAGGGCAGCAGCACGTTTTTCTCATTACTCGTCAAGGCAGTGCCTTCGCAAGCCGATTGGCGTCTGCCCGGGTTGGATTCCCGCCCTTCTGTACAAGTGGCTTGGCTCGGGTAGCAGTGAACACTATAGGACGGCATACCTTGGTTGTTTGGGGCCTGTTCCTGGTAGCAAAAACCATAGTTGCTAGCCCACTGATCGAATCCGGCAGTTAATAGCAGTAGGTGGCAGCCAAACCTCGATGGTACGGGATAAGCGGGAGAGACGCTTGTTGAGAGGCATCACATCCCAGCTTCCAGAAGGCTGAAAGGCCGTTCTTGCGAGTGCGTTAGCACAGTCCTGGGCGTCGTCGAGATGGTAAATGACCGTAGGCTTGCTATATGGTTCGGGGCCACTTCTCCCTTGGCGGCGAGCGCTATCCAGCACGTCTTCAATTGGCGGGACTGAGGCACCAATGCCCCGCCAAAGTGAGCGTAAGGTACGCACATTATCGCGTCCTTCAGCTCCATAGATCTGAGTGTAGAGGGTGATTCCCTTGCAGACCGGATCCGCAGCTTGCACAGGGGGCAGGGCCGCGGAGACGGACAACTCAGTATCTGCCGCTGGGGAGGCTGAGTCGAGCCCGGGCTCAGGGACCGCTGTTGCCGATGGCATTGATGTTGACGCTTCCGATTCTGAAGGCCGGATTTTTGCCAGTTCGGTCTCGGGCGCTGCCAGCGCTGTTGGTTCTGGTTCTGCTGTAACTTCTGGAGCTGGGACTGGCGCTTCTCTTTCTGGTACTTCTGCCACTTCAATTAGAGTAGCAAAGGAGACCGCGAAGGAAGCGGCTTCCCCGACCGTGAATTGCCGCGAGACCGAAATGGTAATCCTGTTCGGGATCCTGAAGCTGAAGGAGCGCATACTCAACTTGGTCAAAAGGGAGGTCGTCGTGGAAAATACGATCAAGGGCGGGAATGGGATGCCAATGGACGCCCAGTTAAGGATATTGACTTTACGGATCACGGACGACCAAAGAATCACACGAATCCGCATGAACATCCTTATTTGCCCAATCCAACAGGTGGCACCCTTCAGCATGGCCCTGCGCGACCATTGCAAAACTAAGATAAGGATATAAATATGCTTGAAGTACCGATGTATCGAGTGAATGGGACTCGTGCTCAACTGGCAGATCTTCTAGCAAAGGTACCAGTAAATAGCTGGGTTTGGAGTGTTATCGAATTTGATGGCGCCGGCCAAATGCCGTCCAATTATTCGACTCTTGAGTTTCAGAAAAAAATACGCGAACAACCTCATGGCTTAGTTCTGACTTGGAGCGAAATCTTAAAATTTTCAGAAACAATTGAGTACACTATTGATTGCTTAATCATTGCCGTATCGAGCATTGATAAGCTGGAGGTCGACAAACTATTAGCCGATGACTTCCAGGAGTGTGAAGTCGCCCTTCGTGCCATTGATAGCACAGAGTGGATTCTATTTTCCTCAAGTCAAACACTGTTAAACAAGTTAGAAGAAGCAGCGCTACAGTCTTAGCCCTTATCTGGATGCGCTCGTGCCACTATCGAGCCGGTACTGCTATTGCGTACCGGCTCATAACTCTATTGCTAAGGTGCCTGAAACTGCTTATGTATTCATTCCGGGACCTCCATCCTTATCGATAACTCAAACATCAGATGTGCCAAATTCCACGGGCTATCGTAATGAAGAAGCTGCCGGGGAAAAGGGGGCCGACACAGGCGGCGATTCAAAGGCTGAAAAAGGTGAACGAACCCGGGGACGGCCATGGCGAGGAGAGCCAGGATCAACTACAGACCCGGATGCGGGGGGCAACTCTCGCCGGTACGGAGCGATGGGTTCCCTGAAGTCGATTATGATGACCCCCACCCTAATGAGTCAGGGATCGGGAACAGCCATCACACCCATAATTGGGATAGATCTGCAGATGGTGGTCCTCCAACATACAAAGACCGCAATATAAGCACTCTTTATAGTCCGTTGCCTAAAAGATGAGTATCGCTATGTTATCTAGTACTTACCATGACGAAAAACTTATATCTATTGCTGTGGCTGATGACAGTCTGGCTATCGAAATATCCGCTCAGAACAAAAAAATCATAATAAAAGTGAATGAATTGGAAAAATTGCGTGTCACGGATTTTAAAGAGGGTAATATAATTAATGTTGCGCAAGTGATCTATGCAGGGGGGGCAGGCACAGAAGGTATGGTCAGGTCGTTGCTCAAGTACGCCTATGAGGTAGATGATGCCGATCTGGAAAGAAACACCGAACTCTCCTCATTCCTAGACAAGAAACTAATGGACTATGAAAATGGTTTAATCGTCATCCTCGAACTAGAGCCTTCTTATGGGGCCTACTTGGTTGCTATCGGAGGTAGTATTTTGGAGATGGATTCGCCTAGTTAGAGTATATCAAAACATGCGATAGTGTTGTGGTTTGCACCTGCAAAACGGCGTCCGGAATTCCGATTTTGAATGCAGAGAATGAGATTTGCCCGGCGTGGGCGCTGGATTATGTTCATGTAGTGTTGGTGATCTCTAAAAATTCACCTGTGTTTTATTCAGATGTACACGCGAGTTGCTCATGACACCTCTTATTGATTTCGGAGAGTTCTGGACACAACTGTCACTCCGCTCACTGGCTGAGCATGCTCCTCAGGTGCTGTAAAGGCACAGCCGGAATTCCTTCTTGGCCTTGATACTCCCAGAAAACGAGTCCAGAATTAAGTCTTTTCCTGCTTTTGCAAGAAAACAAAATCCTTAGATTTCAACGAGTCGGACACCAGATACGAGTCTCGTTTCCCGCTCCAAGATTTAAAAAAGCCACTCAGATGAGTGGTTTTTTTTGTGCCTGAGAAAATGTCGGTATTCATGTCGACAGGCAGCTTTCGGCCGATTCTGTTGAAAAAGCCGACCATGGTTTCCACGGCAGAAAAGTACAGCTACACGTTAGCGCTTAGGTAACCGAGGCTTGCACTGGCCACGCCTTCCCATGAGAGGCGCGGTCATCATTCGGGCTTCAGAACATTGGTGTCTCAGGACAACAAGCCAGATAACGACGCCTTGACCGCCGCTTCAGTCTTGTTCGACGCCCGCAATTTGCGCATCGCATTCACCAGATGGAACTTCACCGTTCGTATGTCGATGTTCAGGATGATCCCGATTTCGACATAGGTTTTTCCCGATGCCGTCCACCTGAGTATTTCCTTCTCCCGGGCGGTCAGTGGCTTGTAAGTATCAACCCTGGTTTTTGCGAAGAAAAACTGCGCCATGGCCTCATGTACCAGATGAGTCAGCCAAATCAGCTTGGTCTCTTTGCTTTCCATTTCCTGTATTGAAATGCGTTCGCTTGAGCGGGAGACGGAGAGCAGACCGATCGAGTTATGTTCGCGCCGCGAAGAAAGGCACCAGCCATGGTTGAGGTTGTAATGCCGCGCTTCTTCCCAGAACCCGCGCCCTGGATTTTGCTGCTGCGCAGACCAGCGCAATGGAATCGAACGGGTCAGTCCATGTTCAACGGTGGGGTCTTGGGAGAAATAATCGCCGGCAATGTACTTTTTTTCCCAGGCGTCCGGGTAATTTGAAAGCAGAAAGTATTGCGTCGGCGCTAACGGCGAACTTAGTCTTAATCCATAAGAACAAAATTCGAAGCCTAAGTTTCTTGTAATTTTAACGAGCTCGTTAAATAGCTGGTTTTCGTAAGTGCAGCCAGCCACACGCGCTATAAAGTCTTCACGCCAATCAATCACCAATATTACCTTCCGTGGTCAGCGCTCTTTCGTGACAAGAGCGGGGCACATCATACAGGATTGAAACGCTGCCGGGAGATGGAGAGGCCTTCCGACGGCAATCCTTCAGCCGATAAGGCCAGCAGCACGACGCTTGCAAACATTCGGCATCGCCGATGCGTCTAGATAGAGCAATAGCGGGCAGAGCTAATGGCGAATTTTTTAGTACGAAAGTGCTAGAAAGGCTGGCAAGAGACGGGACTATTCTTTTGTCGTGGATACAGTTCGTTATTTTCAAGAAGTACCGTGTGGCGACACGCTGATTTACCTGGCCTGCCCATTCGGGCAGCTACCCACAAAGAGCCCGGTTTGTTGTACTGGCGGAATAATTTTCGTCAGGAGGTAGTTATGCTGACCGCGGTAACAGGGACTGTTAGCGATCTTTTGCCAGGAATGGAAGCTGCACTGGCTAAATATAGATACCAAGTATTCGTTAAAGAGTTAGGCTGGCCTTTGGCTTGTGAAAAAGGAATTGAATTAGACGCCTTTGATCGTTCTGACACAGTGTATGTACTGGCCTGTGATGACAATCAGGAGATCTTCGGTTGTGCTCGATTGATTCCCACGCATCGGCCTTATCTGCTGGGGGATGTTTTCCCGTATTTGATGGGAAGCAATCCGCTGCCTTCGTCGCCGCAGATATGGGAACTTTCCCGGTTCGCCATCAGCAAGCCGAAAGGGCAAGTACTGACGGCTGAGCAAGCTTGGCGAAATACAGTGAAGCTGGTCAAGGAAGTCATCGACGTCGCACGTTCGAAAGGCGCGTTTCGGCTGATTGCCTTTACAGCCGTGGGCAACGAGCGTCTGTTGAAGCGGATGGGCGTCAACACCCGAAGGATTTCGGCGCCACGGCTTATCGACAATAAAAGTGTCGTGCCTTTCTGGATCGAAATCGACGACGAAACCACCAGCGCTTTGTCTCAGGCCGCCTAGTCATCATCGCGAATCATGGTTGGAATAATTGATGAGTAGAGTATCGGGCTTGGCGGCGTGCGACTGGGATGCCCTGGTACGCCTGGATGCACGTATTTCGGCCGTGGGGCGCTCTCGGCAACAACTTGAGCAGCGGGTCACCACGGCCTGCACCTACTCGGCGACCGAGCACAATGTGCCGGTGGCGTGGAGGGATGAAGAGGGCGAGGTCGTCGCGTTCTGCATCGTGCATTTCGATCGGCAAGACACGGTCAATGGCTTGGGCAACGCGTATTTCTCCACGCTGATGGCCTTGCCGCTGGCGAGCATGCTGAAACAGCTGTTGGGCAGTTGTGTCGAGTACATAAACGACACGGGGTTGTTGCCCGGACAGGTGACGGAGCTGGTGGGGCCTCTCCACAGTTCGTTCCTCGTTGAGCGCGGTTTGCGAACATTCGAGTCGGACTTCAATGTGTTTTCGTTGCCGTCCAACAGCCCTGAGCTAGCTGACGCCTTTATCGAGGCCGGCTGCGAAAAGGCAAAGGACCTGATTGAAATTGTCTTCGAGCCCCCAGCCGAGGGCTACCAACAGCACGACCTGGAAGAAAAACTGACCCGGCGCTTGGCGGGTATTCAGTTTCATCGTTATGGCCAGGACGAGTTGGTCGCCAAGAGTCAAGCGTTGGCCGACTGCTACAACCGCGCATGGCAACGGAACTGGGGTTTCAGTCCTTCTACCGCCGGGCAATTTGAAGTGGCGGCTCGCAACATCAAGGACATGTCGGCACTGATTGCCGAACAGGACGGCGAAATCCTTGGCTTCACCATGTTTGCTCCGGCAATGAACGAGCAGGGGTTATATGGCCGCGCGTTCTTTACCGGGGTGGCTCCGGAATATCAGAAGAAAGGCCTGTCGGTTGCGCTGACATTGAAATTGTCCGCCATCGCCTTGCACCAGATGGGCCGCAGCAAAATCAGTGTGTCCTGGATGCTCGAGGATAACGTCATGGTGCTTCGAACGATGCGCCACCTCACCCGCGATGGCATTTGCACCGAAAGGGTCTATCGCATTTTTAGATACACCGCATCGGTTAAGTGAGAGTTTTATGCGTATTGATGACGTCGCGTTCAAATCGAAAGAGTTGGGTTTCTACACGTACTTCCCTCAAGTGCGCTCGGCGTGCGGCCGGGACATGACGCTGTTGGATGGCCGGACGATGCTGAATTTTGCATCGTGCGATTACCTGGGGCTTTCCAATCACCCGCGCATGAAAGAGTCGGCCATTTCCGCCATCCAGAAGTACGGCTCGAACATTGGCGGACCCATGATTTTCAGCGGTTTCACCGAGTACCACGAGCGTTTGCAGCAGCGCTACAGCGAGCTGTATACCGGGCGCACCGCGTTGATGTTCACCACCTCTTACCAGGCGAACTTCGGCGTTATTCCGTTGGCGGCTGAGCGCGCCGACCTGATCCTGCTCGACAAGCTGTCCCACGTTTCCATCTGGGACGGAGTGAAGTTATCGGGCAGCCCCTTCAGGGCCTACAGTCATGCCAACATCGAAATGTTGGAGCAATTGGTCCTGCTGAACCTGGACAAGAAAATCCTGATCGTGACCGACGGGGTGTTCTCGGCGGACGGCGACGTCGCCAATCTCGAGAAAATCACCCGCTTGAAGCAACTCCATCCGGCGCTGGAAATCTACATCGACGACGCGCACGGCGTTGGCATGCTGGGCAACAGCGGCCAAGGTGCCTGCGAAGCGGCCGGGGTGCTCTCGGACATCGACTACATTGTCGGCACCATGAGCAAGGCGTTCGGCTCATCGGGCGGCTTCGTGGTGTTCAAGGACGAGGTGTTCGCGGAAAAAGTCAGGTTCCGATGCCCGACCTACAATGCTTCGCGCTCGGTTTCGCCAGGCGTTGCCTCGGCGTCCTGCACCGCGTTGGAGATCAATGCCACGGAAGGAAGCATGCGCCGGGCCGGGCTCGCTGAACTCACTCGCTACACCCATGAGCAAATCGACGCGCTCGGTGTCGACAAGCTTTATTCGAAAACAGCGGTGATTCCGGTGGTGTTCAAGGACCCGATGGAAGCTGCACGGGTCAACGCCGGGTTGGTTGGGAAAGGGATCATGGGGTCGTTGTTCGTGCCGCCGTTCGTGCCGAAACACCAGTCCAGGATCAGGTTGTGCCTGACTTACAACCACACCCAGAGCGATGTGGACTATTGCATCGATGCGCTGCGCCAGATCATTTGAACGGACGAAAAACGAAATGATTCAAGTGGGGTCGGCGCTGTTAAGTATCGTTCTTTTCTACTTCATGCTGTGCAAGGGATTGGGGCTGCTGGTCATCAACCGAGGGGTGCGCGTCAATTACACGAGGAAGGTCGGGCACTTTGCGATGTTCATGCTGCCCAGTCTGTTTTTTGCGTTGTTCAATATCCAGGACACCCATGAACGGCTGCTGCTCTCGGCGCTGTCCACCGCCATCCTGTTCTTTGCCATGTGTGGCTGGTCACGCCGTCGGTCGCTGACCGCGCAACAAATGTTCGCCAGTATTGACCGGCCAGAAGACGCACCGAACACGCTGTCCTGGTTGGTGAGCCAGACGGTCGCGGGCTTGTTGGTGTTGTGGGTGACGCAATATATCTGGCTGGCCATCGGCGTCCCGCTGGAACTGCTCTACATCACGATCCTGGCGACGACGTTTGGTGACGGCCTGGCGGAGCCTGTCGGTATCAGGTTTGGAAAACACGAATATACGACCAAAGGTTTTTTTGTCGACAAGACATTCAAAAGGACCCTGGAAGGCTCGGCCACCGTGTTTGTGATGTCGATGCTGTTTTGCGTGTTGTTCAAGGATTACTTCGCAGTGCATCAGTTCGTATTGCTGTGCGCCGTTTTTCCTCTCGCGCTGACCCTGACCGAAGCGAAGTCCCCTCACACGTGGGATACGCCGTTCTTGTTCATGGTCGGCAATGCCATTATCACTGGTGCCTATTTACTGTGATTTATCTGATACGCCACGCCACCCCCCTGATCGACTACGGACGCTGCGGTGCTGTCTCGGCCAAAGTGCTGCTGGATGAGTACAACCAGACTTCGTCGATCGACGAGACCGAAATTGCCGATTTCCTGAGTCGTGCGGAGTTGTCCGGGCCGTTGATGACGCCAGGGCTGAACATCATTTCATCGCCGATCAACCGAGCCTATGCCACGGCCTGCCGGCTGTTCGATGCCGGACGTATCCGGCAAGACAACCGATTGAAGGAATTCGACCTGCGGCTGGGTCGCGTGCCTTTGTTGAAGATGGGCTTGAGGCAATGGTTCGCCTTGCATCGCGTGCTCTGGCTGATGGGGATTTCGTTGGGGGCCGCATCCCGAAGATCGGAACACCTGCGTGCCGTGGAGGTGGCCGATGAGCTTTATACCGCCTGCACCAGGACCGGGGAGACCACGGTCGTGGTCTCCCACGGCATGTTCTTGAGGACCGTGCGCAAGACGCTGCAAAAACAGGGCATGCAGTTCCGTACGGTGTATCGCTCGGGGTGTTTTACGGTTGAGGCTTTAGCGCCTGGAAAAGGATGACTGACAGGTGAAGAAGGTACTGCTTTTAGGCGCCAGTGGTTTTATCGGGCAGGGTGTCTACGAAATCCTCAGGCAGGAACAAGACCTGCGGGTTACCCGCCATTCGCGTTCGCCAAAGGCGGGTTTTGCGGTGTGCGAGGTCGGCTCTGGGGCGTTTATCGAACTGGTCAAAGATCACGATTTCATTGTCAATTGCACGGGCATCGGCCTCAGTCGCCTGGGGCCGAGCCGTGCCAATAACGAGACACTGACCCAACAGATAATGGCGTCCATCCGAGTCGGCCCGCTCGATAAGAAAAACCTGTTCCACCTGAGCAGCGTCAAGGCCTATAACCCGGAGAAAAGGCGGGACGCGTACGCGGACGACAAATGGGCGGCCGAGCAGGTTATTCGTGCCAATGACCACAAAGTGCAGGGCGTGATCCTACGGGTGCCGACGGTACTGGGCCGCCACGATAAAAACCTGCTGCCGATGATTTCGATGTGCAAATTGAAGTTACTGCCATTGGTCACCAGCGAACTTCCAGCCTTGCACGTCATTGGCGTGGAGAGCATTGCCCGATCCATCCGCCAATGGCTCTCACGTCCTCCCGAACGGACTTTGCAAACCTGCTATCTGCTGAGCGACGACACAGTTACCTATAACGATCTGGTCGACGAGGTGTACCGCCGGCTCCAGGGCGCCGAAGGCCGGGCGAGGCTACGCACGGTAAAGGTGCGCACACTGTTCAGGATCTACAAGGTGCTGTCTTTCGTCGATGCCTTCAGGCGCCAGCGCAAGTTGTTTCCCTG
Organism: Pseudomonas alvandae; assembly: GCF_019141525.1. Lineage (GTDB taxonomy): Bacteria > Pseudomonadota > Gammaproteobacteria > Pseudomonadales > Pseudomonadaceae > Aquipseudomonas > Aquipseudomonas alvandae. Next base: position 4,050,644 of record NZ_CP077080.1, on the reverse strand, counting down.
GGCGCGCTTCAATGACTTGTTCGTATACCCCTGGCGGGTCGAAAAGGATGTGAGAGTGATCATGACTCGTTCAACGTTATCGGTATTGGTGGGGGCTTATTTTGAAAACGTTCAGGATTGATGTCGCCGCCAGTTTGCTGGTGCCGGTCGCATGCGCCTCTTGGGTGCTGCATGTCTGCACGGGGTTTGCGTTGTTCCAGTCAGTCGTCATGGCCGCCATCCTGCTCGCCGCAGAGTTTTATTTCCTGCGCGAAACCGACAGCGGCAGCCAATTCGACAAAGGCCTGAAAAGTGGCTTCATGGTGTCGTGCGCCATCGCGATCGTCATGCTGCTGCAGTTACTGACGCGCAGCGATGCGATGCTGCAATTGGCCGGATCGCTGCTGATCCTGTGCGGCATCGGCCTTCGAGCCCATGGAAAGATCATATTGGGACGGCACTTTTCCCATTCGCTGCGGGTGCTGGATGACCATGAGTTGATCCGCGCGGGCGCCTTCCGCTACATCCGCCACCCAGCCTATTTCGGCACGCTGCTCATTGTGACCGGATTCAGCTTGTACGCCAGCGTATACGCGGCGGCGATCATCTTCGCCGTTGCACTGGCCTTGATTCTTAAACGGGTCGACGGCGAAGAGAAAATGTTGGTCGGTTTTTTTGGCCAATCCTACGTTCGTTATCAGGCCGACAGCTTCAAGGTCATTCCTTTCATTATTTGATTGCGTCATTCCAGGAGGTCTCATGACTCACGTTCACGAAGCAAAAATCAAGGAAATCGTTTCCCAGGCCTTGGGGGTCAACGCCGAAGAAATCCAGAACCACAAGGACTTCATCGAAGCTTATGGCGCCGACTCGATGTCGGGAATAGAAATCCTCGCCGGCATCGAAGGTGCATTCCAGGTGCGGGTCGATGAAACCTACATCCCCAGGATCACCAGTGTGGATTCGATACTCTCGTTTATCGACAAGACCCTTGAGGCTGAGTGTGCATGAACAGCTCCGGTAAGGGCACAAGGGTGGTGGTGACGGGCCTGGGGCCGGTCAGTCCGATCGGGGTCGGAAAAGAGGCCTTTTTCCATGCTTTGAAAACAGGGGTGAACGGCACCGTGCCGCTGTCGAAAATCGACACGCAGCGCTTCGAAAGAAAGTACGGCTGCGAGGTGAAAGGCACCATCGCTGAATGGGTCGCTGATTTCGATGCGTTCGCCGAATCGGGTACGCCGAGTCATTTTGCCCTGGCCGCCACCGGGCTCGCCCTTGCCGATGCCGGGATCGAGCGGGCAGCGATTGCTGGCAAGCGGGTCAATTGTTACTTCGGCACGACTTATGGTGAATCCAACCTGATCGACGACATGGTCACGGCCATGGCGCAGTCCCAGCCAGGCCTGCATGCTTCGCTGGGGCGCACGTTTGCCTCCGAGATCAGCCGAGACGTGGCCAGATCGATAGGTTCCACCGGCGAGGCCGTGACGATTGGCAATGCCTGCTCGGCCAGTAATGCTGCGTTGATCTTCGGCTACGAGGCCATCCAGGCGGGTGACTGCGAGCTGGCCATCTGCGGTGGGAGCGATGCAGTGTACAAGGCCACCTTCGCGACCTTCCATCGCCTGGGCAGCATGACCGACAAGGACTGCACGCCGTTCAACGCCGGCCGCAAGGGTGTCCTGACCTCCGAAGGCGGCAGCGCGCTGGTGCTTGAAAGTTACGAACGGGCCATTCGCCGTGGAGCACACATTTATGCAGAAGTGCTGGGCTTCGCGATGAATTGCGATGCGGACCACATGGTGAGGCTCAATCATCACAGCGTTGGCGACTGCATGAAGGCGGCACTTGCAAACGCCTGCGTCCCGCCCGGGACGGTGGGTTATATCTGTGCCCACGGCACCGGTACGGCAGCCAATGACAGTAACGAGTACAAGGCCATCGAGGCGGTCTTTGGCCATTCACCGCCACCGGTCAGTTCGATCAAGTCCATGATGGGGCATAGCATGGGCGCGGCGGCGGGTTTCGGTGCCATCGCCTGCATGCTTGCCCTCAGCGAAGGGTTGCCGCCGACGATCAACGTGAGCGAGCAGGATCCTGAAATACCCATCGACGTGGTTTGCGAGGGTTTCAGGGCCGGAAAAGTCGACGTGGTCATCAACAATGCCTTCGCTTTTGGCGGAAATAATTCAATCCTGGTATTCGGTAATCCCAAATGAGCAATGACGCTATCGTTGCACTGGCCGTAAACGATTGGGTCATGTTGCGGATGCCCGGCGCATTCGAGCAAGGGGGCACGGAGTTGCATCATGGGCTGGCGCCCCGGTGGGACCTGACGGCGGGCGAACTGGTGCCTAGCCGGGAGTTGAAGAACTTCGATCGACAGTCCCTGTTGCTGTTGGCGGCGATGTCGTTGATCGAGGATGCCAACCAGGGCGAATCCCTGGCGCGTGCGGCCGTCATTGGTGGCACGTCCAACGGTTCGATCGATACCGTCATCCAGTTGATCAAGGAGTCGAACGAAAGTCGTTTTGCATTCCAGGTCAATCCGGCACAGATCCCCAACACCGTCATAAATTCCTCGGTGGGGCAGTTGGCGATCAAATACGGCATCAAGGGTGCCAACGTTTCGCTCTGCGCCAAGGAACTGAGCTTCTACAGCGCGATGGTGCAAGGGCTGCGATTCGCCAGGCGCGGGGACTGCGAGCGGATCTACGCGACAGCCATGGAAACCTTCAGCGGCGAATTCGGTACTCTTTATGCCGACAGCCATGGGCTGGACGCGGCAGAACGAATCGATACCGCCGCGATTTTCAGTCTCCGAACCTGTTCCGATCCGCAAACGCCGGGGCCGGTGGTCAGGTCCTGCGTGACCGGGCGCTTGTTCCCCACGAGCGGGGCCAGCCTGGGCGACCTGATACTCACGTTCGTGGCAGGCAATGGGGTGGCGCTTGATAGACTCGGTCAGGTCAGCGTGTCGGTAGCGGAATCGTGGCGGGCCGCCCTGGACGATCTCGGCCAGGCATTCGGGGAAAAACTCGCTGTCCTGCAACGGGCAAAAGCATTGAGCCTGTCCCTGGTCGGAGCCTACCAACTCGCCGACTTGGCGCAATCGGTCAAGGCCGGCGATGTTGGGGTAATGGCGTGTGTCGATGAGGAAGGCTTCTATGGCATCGCATTGGTGGGGTGTAGCGAAGCCCAGGCCGGTGCTGCCAAGGGTTCAAGGGATTCAAGCAAGGTGGGTGACGTATGATTCTGGTAGTGAGATGGCTGTTGGTCGGGCTGTTCATCGTCCTGAGCTTTCCATTTTTATGTGTGTTCATGTTGATCAATCCGAAGAAGAACCGGAACCTGCACGTCGCCTGCCGCGCCTATTCGGTGATCAATCGAATATTTTTGGTTCGTGTCGCTGTCAGGGGCTTCAACACGATTGCCGAGGGCAAGCCGTATATCTACGTGGTCAACCATCAATGCAACTATGACGTGATGATCGTTGCCGAGGCGCTCAAGCCAGGCACGGTCATTGTCGGGAAGGAATCGCTCAAGTGGTTGCCCCTGGTGGGGCAATTGTATTGGCTGACCGGCAGCCTGTTCATTGACCGAAGCAATCCGCGGGCCTCGATCCAGAGCATGCGCAAGGTGGCCAAGAATGTCGCGGCCAACAATACGTCCCTCTGGATTTTCCCTGAAGGCACCCGGAACAATGGCGGGAACTTGTTACCTTTCAAGAGCGGCGCGTTCCGGCTCGCCAAGGACATGGGGGTGGGGATCGTTCCCGTGACGATCTGCTCCGCTGTCAGAGACGTTGCCTACAATTCATTGCGCTCCACTGACGTCAGCATCGTCGCCCACCCGCCCATCGAGGCGGATGTCGTGGCAAGCATGAATAGCAAGGACCTGGCGAGCCACACGCGGGAGATCATCAGCAACATGATCCCAATCGTTTGAGCCAGAAGCTCACACGGCATCCTGTCCAGGCACGGTGTGCGGGCCGTTCCGTCGCTCGGCCACCAGCAGCAACGACTGCGGCGCGGTGTGCGGCGGCGGGCAGATCCTTTGTCATCGCTGGAAGGGCGGCGGGTGTTGAATCACAGCGTTTGCCCAAAAGCGGACGCTGAGCGCCACGTATTTACCTGAGGCCTATCGCGCGAGTAGAATGCGATTAATTATCAATCATATACTTGCCGGTATTCCGATGCGCAGCGATGAAACACTAGGTACTGCAGATCTAGGGCTGCTCTATCGCACCCACCACTCGTGGTTACAAGGTTGGCTGATCCGACGCATTGGATGTCGCGATAACGCAGCAGATTTGGCGCAGGACACCTTTGTACGTCTGCTCAAATCCCGTCAGTCCAGCCCCTTGCGTGAACCACGCGCCTATTTGAGCAGTATCGCCCGCGGACTGATGATTGATCAGTATCGTCGTCGCGAACTCGAACGTGCCTACTTGGAAAGCATCACGTTGCTGCCTCAACACGAGGTTCCCTCGGAAGAACGCCGACTGCTGATTCTTGATGCGCTTGAGCGCATAGACCGCATGCTCGATATGCTTAAGCCGAGAGTTCGCCAAGCGTTTTTATTTGCCCGGCTCGACGGTTTGACCTGCGCGCAAATAGCCGAAAAGCTGGGTGTTTCCAGTGCGACGGTGGAACGCGACCTGGCCATAGCCCTGCAACACTGCTATCGCTTGCGTTATGTCGAGGCGTGAGTCGCAGGCGCTGGATCCGGCCGTTGTCGACCAGGCGATCCACTGGCAAGTGCGCCTTCGCTTCAATCAACCCGATGAGCAAACACAGCGCACTTTTGAGCACTGGCTGCAGCAGCGCCCAGAGCACGTGTTGGCGTGGCAGCGTGTGGATACGCTTGGGGATGAATTTGCAGGCGTGCCAGCTCAACTGGCCCGGCAAACCCTTAATGGTACCCGTCATGGAATGCGGCGGCGGGAAAGCCTGAAGTTACTGGGTCTATTGGCTACTGTCAGCACGGCAGCCTGGCTCGGCCGGGACTATACACCCGTACCCGCCATGCTTGCGCAGCAGCGCAGCAGTACCGGCGAGCAACGACGCTTCCAACTCGATGATGGCAGCCTTATCCAGCTCAATAGCGATAGCGCCGTCGACAGCGATTTCGACGCCCAGCGACGCCTGATAATCCTTCGACGTGGTGAAATCATCGTGAATGTCGGCGCGGATCAACACTCGCCTCGAGCACGACCGTTCTGGGTGCAATCACGTAACGGGATCATGCGCGCTCAGAGTTCCCGCTTTCTGGCACGCGAGCTTGACGATGGCACTCTGGTCGCGGCTCGGGAAGGATCAGTCACGGTGTTCCCCGGCTCCAGTCAGAGTCCTGCGAGCCGCAGCGTCCAGGCTGGAAATCAGCTGCTGTTCACATCAAGCGGCACCCGAATGTTCAGGGACAACGGCCTTGATCTATGGAGTTGGGGTGACGGGGTGATCAGTGCGCGCAATATGCGCCTCGATGATTTCATCGCGGAGTTGTCGCGTTATCGCCCCGGAGTACTGCGCTGCGCCGAAGAAGTCGCTGATCGTCGCGTTTCCGGCACCTTCCAGCTCGCCGACAACGACCAGGTGCTGGCATTGATCGCGCAGTCATTGCACTTGCACATTGATTATCGAACCCGTTATTGGGTGACCGTGACCGCTGCCACCTGAACCCATCCAAACTTTGTATCAGCTGAAAAATAATGAGGTAGTTTCTCATTCTCGTTCGACCTCTAAGGAAGGCCGGAATACAGGCCAGTCTGCCGATGTCCTTTCTTGGAGCGAGAAAATGAGTTCGTCCCCTGTTTCACAGCGCCATCCACTAAATCGTGCCTTGCAAGGTGCGATTTTGGGTTTGATCGTTAGCAGCTATGCATTGCCGTCGCTGGCGCAAACGTCAAGCGCTGGCCACAACAATCAAGCCAAACAGTGGAACATCGCTGCCGGCCCACTGGCGCCGGCGCTTGACCGCTTTGCGCGCGAGGCTGGCATCAGTCTTTCCTTCGACGCGTCGAGTGTAGCGAACCGCAGCACTGCTGGCGTGAATGGCACGCTCGTTACGTCGGCAGCGCTGTCATCGTTGCTGCAGGGGAGCGAATTGCAAATCGAACAGCAAGGCCCGAATGCCTATCTACTGATCCCTCAACCAAAGCCCGCCGGCCCGCTGGAGCTCGACGCAACGGACGTCGAGGAATACCGCCTTGCACCTCTCATCATCAATGCCAAGGTCAGGGTCAGTGCCGATGACGATGCCAACTCGGTGGTCGCCAAGGAGCTCTGGGTTGGCGGCAAGGTGGCAACCAGCATTCTCAATACACCGGCATCGGTGTCGGTTGTTACCAACAAGGAAATGGAGCAACGCAGCGTCAGCACCACGGAAGAGGCGCTGCAATACACGCCGGGCGTGGTCAGTGACTTCTATGGTACGGATGATCGCAACGACTATTTCCAGATCCGGGGCTTCCAGGCCACCACCTACCGTGACGGCTTGACCCTGAGTTCGATGCGCGGCGTACGCGAAGATCCATTCGCTTATGAACGCATAGAGATTCTGCGTGGCGCCAACTCCACGCTGTTTGGCCCAGCGGACCCGGGCGGTTCGGTGAATTTCGTGACCAAACAGCCGCGTTTCGAGCAGTTTGGCCAAGGCTATGTGACCTACGGTTCGTTTGACCATGTCGAGACAGGCATCGATGTGGGGGATGCGCTGAACGACGAGAAAACCTTGGCTGGCCGTTTTACTGCCAAAGGCCAAAACAGCGACCGCGAGTACGATCACTCACAGGACGACAACCGGTTGGTGATGGGTGGCCTCACCTGGGCACCGACGGATTACACGTCAGCCACCGTAATTCTGGACTATCTGAAAACTGAAAGTTCACCCAACAGTGGCGGCTATCCGCTGGACAAGGAATACGACCGCAGCAAGTTTTATGGTGAGCCCAGCTACAACTTCCATGATGTCGAGCGCACCAGCCTCAGCGGTAACGTCACCCATGATTTCGACAACGGCTTCGTCCTGCGCAGCAATCTGCGCTACAGCAAATTGACCGATGATTTTGGCTACGTTTACCTCAGCGACAGCGCCGCACGTGTCGGTACTGCCGTCGACCGGTATCTGTTTGGAACGGACACTGAGGCCGACCAGTTCAACGGCAATCTGATGCTGCAATACGATGCCCGCTTCGAGAACATCGACAGCAGCAGCCTGGTGGGCGTGGAGTACCTCGATTCGACCACCAAGGAAAGCTCGGTCTACGCCCTGACGACCCCGATTGATATTGCCAATCCGGTGTTTACTGGCGTTTCACGCTCAATCGCGCCGTATGCCGTCAACAAGCGAGACGCGACCACCAAGGCCGTATTCCTTCAGCAAAACCTGTCGTTCTACGAGCGTTTCATCGTCACCGCGGGTATGCGCAACGATTCGATGGACCTGACCAGCAAAGGCTTGCAATCGACTGAGAAAGACAACTTCTCCGAAACCTCCTACCGAGGTGCGTTGACCTATATCGTCAACGATGAGGTGTCCACCTATGTGAGCATGGTGGAATCCGTCTCACCGCCTCAGGTTGGCGTAACACCGCAGACGGGCACGCAGTACGAAGTGGGCGTGAAGTACGCGCCGATGGGGATGGACGCACTGTTCTCCGCAGCTGTTTATGACTTGACCCAGGAAAACGTCACCATCGCCGTGGTGCTGCCGAGCGGCATCATCGAGCAACAGACGGTGGGCGAATCGCGGGCGCGTGGCCTCGACCTGGAGGCCAAGGCGCAGGTGACACAGAACCTCAGCCTGATCGGTGGCTATTCCTATATGGAGTCCGAGGTACTGCGCGGTTCGTTGTACGACGGCAGCTCGCTGAAGGGTAATGAGTTCTCCACGGCACCCAAGCATTCCGCTTCGCTCTGGAGCTATTACGACGTGCCCGGCACTGATGTCAGCGTTGGCTTGGGTGCGCGCTACGTCGGCTCTTATTACTTCGATGCAGCCAACTCCGGCAAAAGCGATGGCACCACACTGTTCGACGCCGCCTTCAACTACGAGATTGCCAAGGGCACTGACCTTGCGGTGAACGTCAGCAACCTGCTGGATGAGCAGCACGTGGTCGGTTCCGGCACAGCGAACTTCTACAACCCGGGGCGCGAGATTACCGCCAAAGTGAGTTACAGCTGGTAAGCAGGCAGGTAAGCCTTTTTCCCATCTATTAAGAAGCAGTGCCCGCTATACTTCGGGCACTGTCAACACCCCCGCAGTGTCCTTCCACGCCGCAAAGACCGACGTCATCCGAGGCGCGAATTTACTTCAACGCAGCTACCACGGCATCGAAGAATACCATCGGGTCAATCGGCTCTTTGTCAACCGGCTTGGGCTGGGCACCAAAGGTGACAATCACCACGTTATTGGCAGGGTTGATATAGATGTTCTGGCCCTGGATACCGACCGCCGAATAGGCGCCGTCTTTCATCGACGGCTCGGTCCACGCCGTCCACCACATGTAACCGTAGTCCAGGGACTTGCCGCCTTTGAGTTTGGTCGGCAGCGTCGCCTCCTTGACCCAGCCTTCAGGCAGAATCGATGTGCCATTAATCTTGCCGCCGTTCATGAAAAACAGCCCGAAGCGTCCATAATCGCGCAGCGTGGCGCTGATACCGCTGCCACCGATTTCCACGCCGTCAGGCGAATCGAGCCACCACCGGGCATCACTCTCCATACCGAACGGCTGCCAGATCTTCTGCGACAGATAATCGGCCAGCGGCATCTTCACCGCGCCACGGACGATCTCGCCGAGTACCTGCGTTTCGCCAGTGCTGTAAGTGTTGGCCGTGCCGGGCTCGGCAGCTCTCGGCAAACTTGCCATCAAGGCCATGGCCGAACGTGGTTTCTGCGATATCTGCGCTTTGAGTAGCGCGCGACGATCGGACGCTGGATCGGTGTAGGTCTCGTTCCACTTCACGCCCGAAGACATCATCAGCACGTCGCGCACGGTCACGCCTTCGTAGGCGCTGCCCTTGAGCTCGGGAACGTAATCCACCACTTGCGCATCAAGGCCCTTGATAAGGCCGTCCTTGATCGCTGCAGCCGCTAGTGTGGAGGTAATGGATTTGGCTATCGACATCGACATCCATCGGGTTTTCTCGGTGTTGCCACGCTGATAGGTCTCGAACACGATCTTGCCGTCCTTGAGCACGAGCATTGCCGTAATGCTATCCAGTGCGACGAAGTCGTACAGGTCGTACTTTTTGTCCCCGACAGTGAAGCGAACGTTGGGCAACTGTTTGTCTGATTTCGGCAGCGCATACGGGTGATCGCCGGCTTTGATCCTGTGGGTGGGGAACAGCCGGTCGATGTTGCGGTAGGTACTGACCGCCAGATCGGGGAGCATGGCGCCGTCATAGATCTGCTCCACGGTGCCAATCGGTTCCTGGGCGTGGGGATAATCCTCAGCCCCTGCGCCCGAGGTGATAGCCGCAGCGAGCAGACCCAGTGAGAGAAGCAGGGAGCGACCAGGCGCAGTCGCACGAAAAATAGCGGATGAGTGCATAACCTATCCTTCTTTCTGTTTTGCTATTCACGCACGTCAAGACGAGCGGCCGCTTGAACCATAGCCCACTCATTGGGATCGCGCCCGAGCGCTGGGCCACCTTCAGCTGCGGTCCAGCGGGCTTCTGGATCTGTCAGCGGTAGGGGCTTCGGCAGCGTTTAGGCAGAGCCTTTCCATTGGGTGTCTCGCTGGTGGGGCTGCCAACGGCGGCCTGGGGGGGGACCTGGTGGAATTATCTGGCGGCCGTTACGAAGTCGCCGCCATGCAGGGTGAGGCACGTGAGGTTTATTTCCTCGAGTTTGCCCGCCAGATACAGACCGTCGCCAAAATGCCCGTGATGTCCGGTAAGAGTGCTAATTACCTATTCCGCAACAGCACATAAGCTTCACCGCCGTTTCGGTCATGTTGAAGAATAAAGTTGTTGTCCTGGATACGCACCTTCGATGGCACACGATCTGCTACCGGCGTTTGCGAGTAAGTCTGCGCGGCACTCAGTAGTTGGCGGGTCAGGCTGTCGTCGGGTTGCTTCGGGGTGGTGACGACGCATTCCTTTTCGGAAAGTTGCACAGCGAGGTTTTTGTCCGCGGTGAAGCCGATGCGCGTGAAGCCCATGTCCTGGAGGTCGTTGATGCCGAACCGCTTGGCCGCTTCAGCAGAGCCGGCGAATGAGGGGGCGGTCTTCAGACAGATGTCGACGAAGGCTTCGATGGCCTTGGAGGTGACAGGCGTCGATACGGTTGGCTTTGCAGTGGTGCAGCTGACGAGGGCTAACACGCTGGACAAGGCGAGTGTGCGGAACAAAGTATTGGACATGAAACGGGGATCCTTCCAGTTGAAATTCGGAGTGCAGGAGTGGGCTGGGCGGCGCCGGAGCAGACCGCCTGCGAATGGTAAATTAAAATGGATTACGGGGCTTAGGACTTTGTGAACCCCAACGCTTGCTGGCAATGGCTCGCGCTGTGAACCGGTGTGCACTCAGGTCAGCCTGACGGCGGTCGAGCAGATTGCATAACAGCGATAAGCAATAGCTTCTCGATTTTCGTAAATGCTAACCGGCCGCTTTTGGCTTGGGAGCTGCCTGTCGCCTCGGTCATCAACGAGCGACTCTGAGTCGGTCAGGGCTGCGGCCTTGAATTTAACGATAGAACCCCTTCCAGCCAGACGAGTCTGTTCCTGTATTACTTTCGGGAAAACAGCCAATGTCAGCGCGCCATAGCCTTATTGTCCTTGCACGCGGAGGGTACGCTGCTCGAGGAGTGATTTACCTGATCATCGGTATCTTTGCATTGCTTGCGGCACAAGATTCGACAAAGCCGAAAGACAGTCAAAAAAGCCTGGAAGCCCTATTAGGCCAGCCGTTTGGCTATTTTTTAGTGGGAATCGTCGTGGCGGGTCTGCTCGCATTTGCGGCATGGCGTGTTCTGCAAGCTACGCGTGATGTCGACCATCACGGCAAACATCTCAAGGGTCTGATAATTCGCACCGGTCTGTTTGCAGGAGGTTTGGTCAATGGTGCTCTGGCATTTTTTGCGCTAGGCCTACTTGTAAGCGGAATAGGTAGCTCGGGTAACTCAGGGGAACACACCAGAGATTGGCTGGCGCATCTATTGTCCTGGCAGCATTCCAATGTATTGGTGTATCTGATTGCTCTTATTCCGCTTGGCGTTGGAATCGCTCACATTATCAAGGGATGGAAGGCGTCGTTTGAAAAGTATTTCGAGGCCGACGAAGACGTCATGCGGTACGTCCGCCCAGTGTCTCGGTTTGGCCTGATTGCACGTGGCGTCGTCTTTATAGAGATTGCATTGCTGTTGGCCGTTAGTGGCTCTGCCTATCAAGCCATGGATCCACCCGGTATGAAGGAAGCCCTTGAGGCGCTCCAGAATTTACCAGCTGGGTGGATGGTTTTGATGATAATGGCCTTCGGATTGATTGCTTTCTCGGCTTACAGCTTCGCTGAGGCCTTCTGGCGGAAGATAAATATGGAAGTCCCTGGCGTATAGGCATGTCCATGGCATCAATAGTGTTCGGCCCCGTTCGGGGCCCCGACATCACTCGGTTTTCGCCGCCATCAATGCGTTCAATTCGCCGTATGTATGGGCTTTCAAGGCGTGGGTGTCGAGTTGGCCATTGTCGAGGAAACTGCTGACCAACGCGCCCATGGCGCCATGCAGAAATTCGGCGATGCTGGAACCAGCACTTAGCCGTCGGACTCCTAGGCGCTTCAATTCGTCGAGGGAGGGCAACCCGTCCCGGGACAGCAGGTTCACTGGCAGTCTGGTTTCCCGGCAGACGGTGGCGATTTCGTCCGCATCGATCACGCCGGCGGCAAACAGACCATCTGCCCCGGCGGCGGCATACAGCGCGGCGCGTTTCAGTAGTTCTTCCAGACGCTGTTCGGCGGGGAAAAGGTTCTTGAGGTAAACGTCGGTCCGTACGTTGACGAACAGCTTGACGCCCGCCCGGTCTGCCACCGTCCTCGCCACGTCAACCTTGCGAACTAGCAGCTCTGGCGAGCCCAGGCCGTCTTCGATATTGATCCCGACCGCTCCGGCGGCAATGACGGCATTGATCACCTGGCCGACCTGCTTCAGATCATCCGAGTAGCCGCCTTCGATATCCACTGTGAGCGGTACGCTGAGCACCCTGGCCATCGATTTGACGGTGGTACTCAGCAGGTCAAGAGGCAGCTTGTTGCCATCCTGATACCCGTGGGACCAGGCCATGGCCGCGCTGCTGGTGGCTACGGCCTTGCCACCCAGGCGTTCGACCATACGCGCACCACCCGCGTCGGCCACATTGGCCAGAACCAACAGTCCATTCTGGTGGAGGCTGTGAAAAGCGTTATCCAGTGGGGCCATGGCAATTCAACTCCTTTGAAGGGTTTGTTTTATTGCTGCTCTGTCCACACGGCCAGTTCATAGCCATCTGGATCCGTGAAGTGGAACCTGCTGCCACCCGGGAAAGAAAATACCTCCCGGGTTAAAACAGCGCCCAGGGCTATGAGCCGCCGTTGTGTTTCAGCGAGGTTGTCGGCGTACAAAATGATTAAAGGCCCACCCGGTCGAACGGGCTCGCCTGTAGTGAAACCACCGGTGAGGCGGCCGTCAGTGAATTCAGTGTAGGTGGGGCCATAGTCGACGAAGGTCCAACCGAATGCGCTGCCGTAGAAGGCTTTGCTACGGGCGATGTCGCCTACATTAAGCTCGATATTGTCGATTTGTCGGTCTTTGCCGCGAACGCTCATGCTTGCCTCCCTGGCCGATGCTTAGGGTGGCGAGTGTAACGTAAGCGCTTGCACTGTTCGCGCATTGGGGCCTGTTAAGGCGCTTTTAGCTTGTCGGCGAATAGGGGTAGGGGGTATACCTATCGTGCGCAACGCATAGCAGAGGTATCCAATGGGTCATATCGCAGCAAACAAAGACGATCTTCTCAAGCGCGTGAAACGTATCGCCGGACAGATCCAGGCCGTTGAGCGGGCCTTGGAGTCGGATCTCGATTGCGCCAAGACACTTCACCTCGTGGCCGCCACTCGTGGCGCCCTCAACGGTCTGATGGAAGAAATCATCGAAGACCACGCACGGGAGCATGTCGCTAACCCTGCGCTCAGCGAAGCACAGCGCAACAAAGGCGTCGAAGAGCTGCTCGAAGCCATTCGCCGTTATTCCAAGTGAACGCATCCAGGTACACCCCCATGAGCGGCTCCCACCTCAACTACACCCACCACCACATGTTCCTTGGCTCGGCGCACGACGAAAACGCCAAGCGTACGCTTTGGGTCGTGGCACTGACCGTCGTGATGATGATTGGCGAAATCATTGCCGGCTACATCACAGGGTCGATGGCCTTATTGGCCGATGGTTTTCATATGGCAACCCATGCCGGCGCATTGGGCATCGCGGCCGCTGCTTACGGATATGCAAAACGCCACGCGTCCAGTCAGCGTTACAGTTTCGGTACCGGGAAGGTTGGCGACTTGGGCGGGTTTGCCTCGGCGTTGATACTCGGTATGGTCTCCCTGGGGATTGGCGTTGAGTCTGTCATGCGTCTCTTGCAGCCAACAGACGTCCAGTTCGGCTCTGCGACGCTCATTGCGATTGTCGGTTTGATCGTCAACATTATCAGCGCACTGCTGCTGGGCCACGGACATAGCCATGGGCATGATCACAGTGATCATGACCATCACCACCACGGGCACGACAATAATCTGAAATCGGCCTATTTCCATGTCATCGCAGACGCGCTGACGTCGGTGCTGGCCATCGTTGCACTGCTCGCCGGCCGCTATCTCGGTTGGGTGTGGCTGGACCCGGTCATTGGGATCGTCGGCGCCCTCGTTATCGCGCGTTGGGCATGGTCGTTGATGGGCGTCACCGCGGCTGTATTGCTGGACCAGACAGATGCCCACATTGCCGAGGAAATCCGCGAGCTGGTGGAGAAGAATGGGGATGCCACCATTACGGACTTGCACGTGTGGCAGATTGGACCGCAAGCCCATGCGGCCATTGTCAGCGTAATGGGTGACAACACGGTGGACGCCGATAGCATTCGTGAACGTCTCAAGCCGGTTCACGAAGTCAGCCATCTGACCGTCGAATATCGTCCCGTCTGACCCAACGCTCCAAGGCGTTTTCCGAGGCTCATGATGAAAACCACTGACAGGCCGGGCGGTGTTCCAACGACTGCGCCAATCCGCAAGGCTTCGACCGGCAATGCCTGGCGCACCATGCCAGGCGGTATCTGGGCACTGGGCTTCGTCTCGATGTTGATGGATATTTCCTCGGAGATGATCCATGCCTTATTGCCGCTCTACATGGTCACAGTGCTGGGTACCTCCGTCCTGGCGGTGGGTCTCATCGAAGGAATCGCCGAGGCTACAGCCTCGATCACCAAGGTATTCTCCGGGGCTCTCAGTGATCGATTGGGCAAGCGCAAACTGCTTGCGGCGCTGGGTTACGGATTGGGGGCGCTGTCGAAACCGATCTTTCCTTTGGCAGGCTCGCTGGACTGGCTGACCGGTGCCCGCTTTATCGATCGTATTGGCAAAGGGATCCGCGGTGCCCCGCGTGATGCATTAGTCGCCGACATCACTCCGCCAGCGATAAGAGGGGCAGCTTTCGGCCTGCGCCAGACGCTGGATACCGTGGGTGCGTTCCTGGGGCCGCTGCTTGCGATTGGCTTGATGTGGCTGACGGCGAACCACTTCCAGACGGTTTTTTGGGTGGCCGTCATCCCGGCCTTCCTTGCCGTCGCGGTGTTGCTTCTGTTTGTCCATGAGCCCGCACAGGCGCCAGGAGCGCAACGGGTGCGTATGCCCTTGAGTCGACGGGAGTTGGCACGACTGGGCGCCGGCTATTGGTGGGTGGTGGGTGTAGCTGCGGTGTTCACCCTGGCACGCTTCAGCGAAGCCTTCCTGATCCTGCGTGGCCACGCCGTTGGACTGGCGCCGATGTGGGCACCTGCAGTGCTGGTCTTGATGGCCGTGGCGTACTCGCTGTCAGCCTATCCAGCTGGCGCACTGTCTGATCGTATCAACCGCCTGTCGGTGCTCGGCACAGGGCTGATATTGCTGATCATCGCCGACCTGACACTGGCATTCGTTCCGGGCATCACCGGCCTGGCTGCAGGAGTGGTTCTATGGGGACTGCACATGGGGTTTACCCAGGGAATATTCGCTGCCTTGATCGCCGATTGCGCGCCTATTGAGCTGCGTGGCACGGCATTTGGCATGTTCAATCTGTTGACTGGGTTGACCTTGCTGGTGGCAAGCATCACTGCGGGTGTTCTGTGGGACTCGGTGGGTTACCAGGCTACTTTCGTGATGGGAGCCGGCTTTGCCGTGCTGACTTTTCTGGGGCTATGGGTAATAAAAAAGAAAGTTCAGGTTCGGTAGCCAGAATTCTGCAGTAACGCTATTTCAATCGGATGCGTTATTTCTTTTTAGACGCCAGCGCTATATAGCGGTGCCACGGAAAGTCAACTAGCGTGTAACGGCTGAACTCAAGGATGCCTCTGCATGACTACGCTTCGCGCGCCCGCACTCGGTCCCATCGTGGGACACACGACCCATCGTTCGTGCCGGTTGTGGATTGCCGCCTCGGATTGTCTCGATCGAAAAGAACTGGATGAAGAGGTCCGCTCCATTGGTGTACTCGGTGTCGTAGGAAAAAACGGCAAGGTAAAGCCGGGGGATATCTTCTATTTTCGCTTGCCCCGCGAATACGACCGTACCGGCACGTTGAATCTCGGTGTAGACAAGTCCCTCTGGAAAAATGCGGCGGAGGAAAAGAAACTGCAGCCTTACACGCTCGATCCCGCCACCACCTACACCGTGCGCATGGCGTCGCTGAATCAGGATGACGCTTATCCCAATGACAGCAATGTAACCAGCGAGGAAATTGCGTCCAAGCTCCCAGACGCGTCCGTGTGGGCGGACAAGTTGAATCTCGAAAATGGTTTGGGTGAAGCGTTTGCCGAGGCTACGTTCACCACACAGCCGGTGCCAGGACAAGCCGCATCCCCACTCAGTTTCCTGCTGGGCTCGTGCCGATATCCAGGATTGCTATGGAAGCGCAAGGAAGCCGACCGCATCTTCCGACCCATGCTCCAGCAGCATGAGGCAAGGCCGGTCAACCTGTCACTCATGGCCGGGGATCAGGTCTATGCGGACATGTTCAATCGCATGGTGCCCATCGGCCTGGCGGATACCTACGAAGAGTTCCAGGAGCGCTACCATATTGCGTTCGGGTCGCGGAACATGCGCAAGCTGCTGAGTCGCGTGCCAACCTACATGATCCTGGATGACCACGAAATCGAGGACAACTGGTCACAGGATCGCCTGCACCAGAGCAACAGCAAACGGATACTCTTCAACCTGGCCATTGGTGCCTACATGAGTTACCAGTGGAGCCACGGCCCGCGTTTCACCGACAGCTACGTCAATGATCCGGCGTACGGGGCGCCAGCCTCGCTCAAGCGGATGCGCACGCTGAACCTGTTCTACGACTTCGTTTGCGCCGGCTACCCATTCTTTGTCCTCGACACCCGCACCCAGCGTTTTCTCGCCGACCTGCCGGGGTTGGCCGACAATCACCTGCTGGGCCGGCCCTCGCTTGATCCCAACGAGCCGAGCCAACTGG
Organism: Pseudomonas alvandae; assembly: GCF_019141525.1. Lineage (GTDB taxonomy): Bacteria > Pseudomonadota > Gammaproteobacteria > Pseudomonadales > Pseudomonadaceae > Aquipseudomonas > Aquipseudomonas alvandae. The sequence goes on along the minus strand of NZ_CP077080.1, from coordinate 4,033,973 downwards.
ACCGGGTATGCGCGTGGCTGATGCACATGCAGCAAACCCGCGGCAACGTGCCGAAGTTCATCGTGACGTCCAGCGTCTTCCTGCCAAACGGCGTGGATACCTTGCTCAGCGACGAGCACAAGGAGAAGGATGATTCGTGGCCGTGTTTTCCCAACACGCGTCGGCGGATTCTGCAGACGATGGTAGACGGAAACGTGCAGAACGTGATTTTCCTCTCCGGTGACATCCATTGCTCCAGCGTGGCGCAACTGGAATTCTCGGGCCCTGCCGCGGCGCTCAAGGCTTACTCCATAGTCTCCTCCGCATTTTATTGGCCGTTTGCTTTTGCCGATGGCGACCCCGCTGGCTACGTCCACGATTCACGCGCTGCGAATACCCAGGATGGCTTCGCCATCAGTCCGGCCCAGGGCACCTTGCACTACAGGGCGTGGGGTTTCTCCCAGGATGACAACTTCTGCCGGATCGACGTGGACCCGGTGGCGGCGGAACTGGCCGTGCAAGCCTTCGACGGGGATGGAGAGCCGATTGCACGAAGCCATGGGGACGGTCAGATACGCAAGATGCCGGAGAGATTGAAGCTGGCGCCTTGGTGATGCGGCGTACATCGTGACCGAGTGGTTGCGATGCTGCGCCATGACCGCCAAAGCCGGGCGGTCATGGCCCATGAACGCCGGGCATCCCCCGGCGTTTATGAACGGATCAACGAAACTCGAGTGCTGGATGTTTGAACGGCCGCCCAGCGGGAGAGCACGCACGGCCAACGAATGCATGATGTGTCCTTGTTGAATATTCCCCCACCCAGGCGCTATGGTCGGGCTTAATGCGCACGTCGGTCACGGGTTGGCGCTGCAGATTTCTGACCGTGATCCAAAGAGACGATAAGTCCAGCGTGTTCAATAGTAGCGTTAGGAATACTTTTAATGGCGAGTTCCAATTCACCCCAGTCGATGCAAGATTTCAGTCAAAACTTGCGTCTTCTCTGCGGGTACTACAAATCGGTGGCGATGGTGTGCCGCTCCCTCGATATCAACCGCCAGCAGTTCAACAAATACCTGGGGGCGCAGGCGACTCCCTCACTGTTCACCCTTCGCAAGATATGCGCCTTTTTCGGGGTCGATGAGGATGAGATATTCTCCGAGCACGATTCCTTCCGCGCTTTGCTCAACCGCCAGCGCACGTCGCGAGAGCCGGACAGTGCTGTACCCACCGATTTTTTTCCAAGCTCCGCGCAGGAGCTGTCGAAGTACCAGGGTTACTACTTCGTCTATTTGATGTCGCCCTCCGGGTCAGGGGAGGTGATCAAGTCGATTACCCGCTTGACTCGTTCCGGCAACAAGATACTGAGTAAAACGTACGAGCGAGTGAGGTTGGGTGATGACCAACTGAAGAGTTTCGGCATCAATAAATATCGGGGGTTCTGCTTTGCCTCATCCGACCTGATTTACATCGTCGAGCGCGAATACCTATCCTCCCGGGGCTATATCTGGTCAGCGCTTTACCCTTCCTACCGCAGTCGTTTCCGCTTTCTCAATGGCTTGGTGCTTGGCGTGTCGGGCGACAACTTTCGACGTCCTTTCGGTGCGCAGATTGTGTTTGAGTACCTTGGCGAGTCGATCGACCTGCGTAACGCGCTGTCCAGTTGCAGCTGCTTCCCGATTGATGCCCCTGAGATTCCCAGCGAAGTCAGGGCGCGGCTGCTGATCCGCCCATCCGAGGGTGAGTTCAACCTTGTTCCCCCCTTGTTCTAACCCCGCCTTAAAAACAGACGCTAGGTGACGCTTTCAAGCGTCACCGGGCGTTTTTTTCTTAGCGTTCGCGAAATTGAGCTGACGGTACGGCAGATCAATAATGGGCCACACCGCTCAGGCAGTCTCGCGACGACCAATCACGTCGTTTATTCCGGTCGGATGATTGTCTGTTCGTGCAAGTGACCCGCTGCGCCCATCATAAAAATAAGAGGAACACCGATGAACTTCAAAAGAACATTGATGGCAGGGTTGATGACGCTCTCCGTTTCTGCGCCGTTGACCAGTGGCTTGGTGTGTGCGGCAAACAATACCTTGGTAGTCGCTGATCGAGCCTCTTTCAAGGATTGGGATCCAGCCTCGGCTTTTTCCGAAGAGGTTCGGGTGCTGGGCAATATCTACGAGACACTTCTGGTCTATAACGCGCCAGGCAGCGCCGAGGAGTTTTCCCCCGGGCTCGCCACGTCCTGGGAAAGCAGCGACAACGGCAAGACTTGGACTTTCAAACTGCGGCACGGGGTCAAATTTCATGACGGTTCGGCGTTCAATGCCGCTGCGGTCAAGAAGTCCATTGATTACGTCAAAGCGCTAAAACAAGGCGCCGCGTATGTATGGAAGGCCTTGGATTTCGTGGAGGTCGTCGCTGACGACACGGTAGTGCTCAAGTTTCAGAGTCCCACTCCGGCCAATCTGATCGCAGCAGGTCAATACGCTGCCTACATCATTGCCCCGGCGGCGGTGGATAAAGGGCACGACTGGATGATGGCCCCCAATGCCATCGGCACCGGTCCTTATAAGCTTGGGCAGGTCGAACAGGGCCAGCAAGTGGTGCTCGAACGTTTCGAGGGTTACTGGGGCGGCTGGAAAGAAGGGCAGTTCGATCGGGTCATCGTGAAAGTCGTGTCCGAAGCTTCTACCCGTACCCAGATGATCAAGAATGGCGAGGCCGGTGTCGCCTGGGATATCCCGCTTGATCAGCTCAAGGTGTTGGGAGAGAACCCCGCCATCAAGGTGAGCACCGCGCCTTCGTGGAAGAACTTCCAATTCTTGATCAATACCCAGAAGTACCCTACGGATAACCTGGCATTCCGTCAGGCGCTGCAATACCTCTGGGATTATGAAGGTGTCACCAACGATATTCTGCACGGCTACGGCAGTGTCCCCAAGGGGCCCTTGCCCAGCAGTATCTGGGGGCATGCCAGCGTGCCCATGGCTTCTTACGATCTGGATAAAGCCCGACAATTGTTGGAAGCCTCCGGTGTACCCAAGCAGGACTGGAAAGTCTCGATGCAGTACATCGGTGGCGTCTATGCAAACGCGGCTGAACTGTTCCAGGCGACGGCGTCTCAGGTTGGGGTAGAAGTAGAGTTACGTCCCGGCGAGTGGGGGGTGATCTGGGATAAGGCGAAGAAGCTGGACACCGCTCCCAACTTGCAGTCCATGGCTTGGTGGCCGACGTATCCGACGCCCAGCGACTGGCTTTTCAGTGAGTTTCATACCGAAAAGACAACGCTGTTCAATCTGTCTCATTACAGCAACCCAAGTTTTGATCAGTTGATCGAAGAGGCGGCGGCGCTGGAAGGCAGTGACAGGACAAAATCCTCTGAAAAGTACGTCCAGGCCCAGCAGCTACTGGCCAAGGACGCTCCTGCGATCTGGTACGCCGACGTGCAGCAGATACGTGTCTCCCGCAAAGACATCAAGGGTATGGAAAAAAGCCTTAATCCGGCCTATGAGGCCATTCTCTATTACAACTTGAATCGCTGAATGCCGAGCTGTTTGCGATGAAGTTGTAGAGGTAGGCCTGATTTGCCCTGACATCCGATAGTCGGTTGATTCGCCCGGTCATTCCTCAAGCGTTGATTCGCCTTGAGGGCTTTATGCTGGGCGTAAGAAGTCACGGCCAAGTTTATTAGCCACAAAAGGTAGTTTAAATGGCGAAGTATATAGCCCAGCGATTGATAGTCATGCTCTTCATTCTGTTGGGCGTGTTGACTATCACCTTCGTGCTGAGCCGAGCTCTTCCCGGTTCTCCGGTAGAGATGATGCTGGGAAATCACCCCACGGCGGAGCAAATTGCCGTCGCGCGGGAAAAACTCGGGTTGGATAAACCTCTGCCGATCCAATACTTCAATTACATCGGCAATCTTCTCCAGGGTGATTTTGGCACCAGTTTGCGCACCGGGCGGCCGGTGGTGGAGGAGGTGGTCAGGCGGGTTGGCGCGACGTTTGAACTGACGTTCCTGGCGATGTTCTGGGTGGTGGTGCTCGGGGTGCCGATCGGTGTCGTCTCTGCGGCGCGGCAGAACTCAGCGATCGATAATGTGGCGCGGGCGGGGTCCATCGCCGGGACGGCATTTCCCGTTTTCATCCTGGCCATGGGTTTGCAGTTGCTGTTCTACGGCAAGCTCAACTGGCTGCCCCTGCAAGGACGTATCGATGCTTCCATTCTTCTCGATAGTCCGTTTGAGCGTGTGACTGGTTTTTACCTGGTCGACACGCTGCTGGCCGGTAATTTCGTAGCACTGTGGAGCGCCATCAAACACCTGACGCTGCCCGTGCTCACTCTGGTCGTCGTGACCTTGGCCACCGTCACTCGGATCACTCGCAACATGATGGTGGAGGTGCTCTCCGAGGAGTACATCCGCACGGCCGTTTCTTACGGCGTACCCAAGTGGCGTATTCACTACGCCTATGCCCTGAAGGCGACAATGATCCCGCTCCTGACCGTGGTGGGCCTGACCTTCGGTTATCTGCTCGGTGGTGCGGTAGTCGTCGAGTTCGTTTTCGATTGGCCCGGCCTGGGCGGCTTCGTGGTGTTTTCGATTGCCCAGAATGATTTCCCCGCCGTGATGGGCGCCACCTTGGTGCTGGCCACGACCTATCTGTCGATCAACCTGATTGTTGATCTCTTGTATCACCTTGTTGATCCGAGGTTGCGAGTCCAATGAGTATCCAAGACGTGTCCCTGTCCATGCCCTCGCGAGCCCCGTCATGGCGCATCAAGGTCCTTGCGTTTGCCTGCGATAACAAGTTGTTTGTTTTCGGCGCGCTGTTATTGCTGTTGATCATCCTGGCAGCCATCTTCGCCCCCTGGCTTGCGCCCTATGAGCCTAACAAGATTGTTTTTTCCCAGAAGTTGCTGGCGCCCAACTGGGCACACTGGATGGGCACCGACGAGTTTGGTCGCGACATTCTTTCACGGGTGCTTTATGGCGCACGCACCTCGCTGATCATTGGAATAAGCGTGACGCTGATTGCGATGCTGATCGGGATTCCGATCGGGCTTGTATCCGGCTACTTCGGTGGTCGAATCGATACGCTGCTGATGCGTGTCTCAGACGTGTTCCTGGCCTTTCCGCCGCTGTTGTTGCCGATCGCTATCACCGCTGCGCTGGGGTCGGGATTGGCCAACGCCATGCTGGCGCTCGCCGTCTCCTGGTTTCCCTGGTACGCGAGAATCATGCGTGGTGCGGTAGTACGGGTTCGCTCGGAAACCTATATCCAAGCCGCCCGCGCCATGGGCGTCAGTCACTGCCGTATCTTGCTTCGCCATGTCCTGCCCAATGCCACCACCCCTGTGATCGTGCAGGGCTCCATGGACTTTGGTTACACCATTCTTGCCGCTGCCTCGCTGAGCTTTATCGGGCTGGGCGCCAAGCCGCCCATGGTCGAATGGGGGTTGATGGCCGCGGCGTCGCGCTCACAGTTGCTCGAAAATCCCTGGACGGTGCTGTTTCCCGGCGTCGCGATTTTTGTCCTGGTGCTGGCCGTCAACCTGGTGGGTGACGGACTGCGCGATGTGCTCGATCCAAAGAAGGGGACGCGCTGATGATCAACGAATCCTTGAAAACTTCTACGCTCGAGTCTCTCGCTGCTTCGAACAACGAGGCAGCTCAGGACCTGGTGCTGGAAGTGGAAGGACTGACGGTGTCCTTCCCTGGTTTGTTCAAGACCGTAAAGGCCGTACGCGGCATCGATCTCAAGGTAAGGCGCGGAGAGATCCTTGGGTTGGTGGGGGAGTCGGGCTCGGGCAAGTCGATGACGGCCATGTCCTGCCTCGGATTGATGCCTGAGGCCGCGCGGTTGGGAGGCAGTGTCAAGGTCGCCGGACAGCAGGTCAACGGCGCGTCGGCGTCGCAGCTGGCCGTTTTGCGTGGCGGTGGCGCGGCGATGATCTTCCAGAACCCCATGAAGGCGCTCAACCCGTTCTTCACGGTCGGGCGGCAGATGTTCGATGTCATCGGCTGCCATCGGCAACTGAGCAAGGCACAGATTCGCGCCGAGGCGCTGAGCTCGCTGGAAGCGGTGAGCATGCCCGATCCCACTCTTGCGTTAGGCAAGTATCCGCACCAGATGTCTGGCGGCCAGTTGCAGCGAGTGGTGATTGCCATGGCGCTGGCCTGTCGGCCGAAACTGCTGATCGCCGATGAGCCGACCACGGCGCTGGACGTCACCGTGCAGGCGCAGATCATCGCGCTGCTGCGCAAGCTGGCGCGAGAGCAGGACCTGGCGATTCTGTTTATCACCCACAACCTTGGCGTGGTGGCTTCGCTCTGTGACCGGGTGGCGGTGATGTATGCCGGCGAAGTGGTGGAGAGCGGTCCGGTGGGCCAGGTGTTCAAGCGACCCGCGCATCCCTACACCCTGAAATTGATGGGCACCGTGCCAAAGCTGGGGCAGGGCCCCCAACCCCTGGGCTTTATCCCGGGGCAGGTGCCGAACATGGCGGCTCCCCCGCCTGGCTGCGCCTTCAACCCCCGCTGCGAACGCGCTACCGGGCGCTGCGTCCAGGCTGCGCCGAGGGTGGAAATCGGCGAGGAACACTGGGCGGCTTGCCACAACACATTGGTCAAGGTGTGAGGCTTCTTTGAAAGGTAAACGGCTATGAACAACAATCAACAGCCCGCACTGCTGAGCGTCACTCAGTTGCACAAGACCTACGCCAGCCGCGATGGCCTGGTGACCGCCATCGACCACATCAGCCTGGAGGTGCAGGTCGGTGAGACGGTCGCGCTGGTGGGAGAGTCCGGTTGTGGCAAAAGTACGGTGGCCGCGACCTTGCTCGGTCTGCTGCCAGCCGACAGTGGGCAAATCCTGGTCGAAGGTCGGCCGCTGCCCTCCGATGCCAGGGCTCGGGGCAAGAGCTTGAGCATGGTGTTCCAGAACCCCTATGCCTCGCTGAACCCGAAAATGACCATCAAGGCGATTGTTGCCGAACCACTTAAGGTTGCCTTTGGTTTGCGCGGCAGCGCCTTGCACGCGCGCATTCTTTCGCTGTTGGGAAACGTGGGGATGGGCGAGGAGCACATGGATCGCTATCCCCATGAATTCTCCGGTGGCCAGTTGCAGCGTATCGCTATTGCCCGTGCCCTGGCGCTGGAGTCAAGACTGCTGATCCTCGATGAGCCTACGGCGGCGCTCGACGTGTCGGTCCAGGCCCAAGTGCTGCAATTGCTCAAGACGCTGCAGACCGACAATGGCCTGAGCTACCTGTTCATCAGTCACGACCTTGCGACGGTCGAGTACCTGGCGCAGCAGGTGCTGGTGATGTACTTGGGGCGCATCGTCGAGGCCGGGCCTGTGGAGCAGGTGTTCGGTAGGCCGCGTCATCCCTACACCCGTGCGCTGCTCAACTCGGTGCCCTCCATCGACCCGGAACGCCGTGACCAGTTGCAGATCCTGAGCGGAGAAATTCCCAGCCCTTTGAACCGGCCTACCGGCTGCCACTTCGCGCCCCGTTGCCCGCGGGCCAGCGAGCGTTGTCGCCGAGAGGTGCCAGCCGAGACCCAGGATCACGGCCACCGCTTTTCTTGCCACCACCCTCTGAACGATGAGAGCTGAACCCCTATGTACAATAAAAATGACATGACCGCTCCAGGCATTGGCTACCAGGATTTAAGGCTGATGCAGGGCTATCCGCCGTCCCGGGAAAAGCAGATTGGCCTGCATAACTGGGACAGCCCGCCCTATAACCGCTGGTCGTTCCAGCACATGAGCCAGCTGTTTCCAGTGGCCGCTATTCATCGCGGTCCCGGGCCGGTCAGCGAACTCAAGCGCAACGAGCGCTCACTGGATGACGTACGTTTCCAGCGGGTCGACGGCGGGCAAACCGATCTGGCGACCTTCCTGACCGATAGTTACACCGATGGTTTTTTGGTACTTCACCAAGGCAAGGTGGTGTCGGAGCAGTATTTCAACGGTATGCAGCCGCACACGTTGCATCTGTTGCAATCGGTATCCAAGACCATCATCGGCAGCCTGGTCGGCCGGTTGATCGGCCAGGGCAGGATCGATCCTCAAGCGTGTGTCAGCCACTATGTGCCCGAGCTTTCAGCAAGCGGCTATGGCGACGCCCGGGTACAGGATCTGCTGGATATGCGCACGGGCGTGAGATTCAGGGAGGACTACACCGATCCGGACGCCGAATTCATCCAGTTGGATATCGCCTCGGGTTGGCGTGAACGGGGCGAGCGAAACGCACCCGACAGCATCTATGCCTTGTTGAAGTCGCTGGGTAAAGATCGTGAACATGGCCAGTTCTTTGAGTACCGCTCAGTGGATACCGACATGTTGGCCTGGGTCTGCGAGCGGGCCTGTGGCGAGCGGCTCCCCGTGTTGTTGAGCCGGGAGGTCTGGTCGAGACTGGGGGCAGAACAAGACGCGAACATCACCCTTGATCGTGTTGGAACTGCATTGGCCGATGGGGGAATAAGTGCCACGCTGCGCGATCTCGGGCGCTTTGCCCAAATGTATTTGCAAGGTGGACATTACAACAGCCAGCAAATCGTCCCGGAGACATTTGTACGTGCATGCGGACGTGGCTCCACACCCGCTTTTGAAGTGCTCTACGGCTACTACACCAAGCACTTTCCTACCGCGGCCTATAGCAATAAGTGCTGGGTATTGGACAGTGAGCATGGGATTTACTCGGCGCGCGGAGTATTTGGTCAAAGCATCTTTTGGGATCCGGCTTCTGAAGTGACGATCGTAAAACTGTCCAGTTGGCCGGACTTCATCAATCCAGAGTGGACATTGGATACCTTCCGCGCTTGTGCGGCTGTGGTCGAAGAAATTCAACGCAACTGACACCGAAATTTAAACGACTGCGATTTCTCGAACACCCGTAGCCCGCTAGCACCTGGACGCTGTTCCAACCTCTGTTCCGGCGGGCCATACCTATTTCATCCAGACCGCGCTTTGTCGTGGCCGGGATGGTTGTTGCCAAAAATAAAACTTAAAGATGGAGCGACCATGAACTTGAAAACCACCCGGGCCTTGGGCTCACTGATCCCGTTGGCGCTGTTGGGCGCACTTTCCACCCACGCGCAGGCGATCCAAGTCACCGATAACCTCGATCTCGGCGGCGCCGTCCGGGCGCGTTGGGACTATGACCCGGATCGCGATATACAGAAGTTCAACTTCGATACCGTGATCCTCTCCGCCAAGTACAACTCCGACACTTGGATCGGCCAGGCCAAGTACCGTTTCTACGGACGTGCCTATCCTTACCAGTACACAGAAAATGTAGGAGACGTCCAGTTCGCCGAATTGGCCTGGATTGGCTACAAGTTCAACCCCGACCAGCAAGTCCAGGTCGGTCTGAACCAAGTGCCGTTCGGTTTGCAGCCATACTTTGGCAGCACGTTCTATCAAACCCTGGGCAATGTCGTGGGTCTGGAAGACCTGGAAGAATTGGGCGCCAAGTACATCCAGCAAAGCGGCGACTGGAATATCCAGGCCGGTTACTACGTTCGCCCGGCCTCGCAGGGCAAAGGCACCAGCAAGGGTGAAACCTACTCCAGCGTCGTCTCCGAAGCGGACAGCTATGTCATCGACGGCAGCAACAACCAGGAACGCAACACCGTGGTGCTGCGGGTGGCCAAGGCGCTGGACCTGGGGCCGTGGAAGTCCGAGGTCGGCATTTCTGGCCTGACCTCGTCCCTGGAGAACCGCGACACCGACAACGAAGGCCGGCGCAATGCCGTGGCGGTGCACTACATTGGCAAAAACGGCCCGTGGGGCGTGCAACTGCAAGCTGCGCGACAGCAGATGTCCCCGCGCAACCCCGGTACCGATGAACTGGTGACTTTCGGCGGCTACGACGCCACCTACAACGTGGCCAGTCGCGGCAACTTGTATGTGGCGGATGTGAGCTACGACGTTGGCGGCAAGTACTTGTTCGACCAGATCAGCGGCGTGCAGCTGTACGCCAACTACAGCGCCTTCGATAAATCCGCAGACGACTTCAAGACCTCGCAACGGATGATTCTCGGCACCTCGTTCTCCCTCAGCAAACTGTGGATCGCCACGGAATGGCTGTACGGCAAGAATGACCCGGTCATCGGCGGCAGCAGCCTCACCCAGAGTCTGGGGGCTGGGGGTAGTGACCGGTGGGAAAACCAGCTGTACATGAACATCGGTTACTACTTCTGATTAGAATTATGGGGCAACAGCCCTGAAGTCTTGTTCGTGAGCAGGCTCGTTCCCACAGGTTTAGCGCATAAACTTCGGGAGCGAGTTGGCTTGCGAAATCCCCAATCGGCGTTGGGTGTTTCGAGCCCACTCAGTCGCTAGGCGGGGAGGTGCACCTTCATCAGCCTATCGCTCTACGCCTGCACGGCGAGCTCTTGCACGCCCTCTCGGCCACAACAGCGCGGCCATGCCAATGGCATAGACAGCCGCAAACAGCACGTACGCGATACGGGTGGAAAACAGCTGGGGCGTTTCTGTCGGCAACGGTGATACACCGAGCCCGAACAGAATCAGGAACGTCATGAGCCCTCCGCCGAATACCTTGCCAGCGGTGTTGCCCAGGGCAGCTTTGCCGGCAAACAGCAGGCTGACCAGCAGCAGGACCAGCGCCACCAGCCATAGGCTTGGCCGCAGTTCGAACAGCGTAAAGGCCAGAGAACCCACCACTCCGCCCAGCAGGTTGACGACCACCAGCCCGAGGGCGCTGCGGCTGCTCATGTCCAAGGAGAATTGGCTGAGCAACGAGGCCACCGTGATGGGGACGACCATCGCCGTGGCCAATCGTGGATCGCTCAGGCACAGGGCAACCATGGCCAGCAAAATCGCCGCGCTGGTCATGGCCTGGCGAATCACTAGCGTCAACTCCTGCGGCTGCGCGAGTGGCTGGTCGGCCTGTTCACCCGCAAGGTCGGGCATCAGCGCATGGGCGCCCCAGGTCAATAGCAAACCCAGGCTGACCGCCTTGACCAGAACGAGCACGATGGACTCGCCCAGATCACGCTGCACGGTATCGAGCATCGGCACCACAATCGCAATCACCAACATCAATGTGGGCCCCGCGCCGCCCAATTGTCGGCCTTGCGCGGTAAAGCAGGCGAAATAAAACAGCCACAGCAGCGGTAACAGTATCCACGGCCGCTCACCGAGCACGCCGGTCATGCACACCAGCAGCGCGCCGGTCAGCATACTCACCAACAACGTTATCAATCCCTGGGATGACGTTGGCGCGCGGCGGCTGGTCAAGAGGAACTGGATGGCGAACAAGGGTGCGAGAAAGGGCAGGATGTCGCCTTGGACCAGTCCCGTGCACAAGCCCACGGTCACAGCCAGGGCGACGCGCAATCCCTGGCGTTTGATCCGCAGCAGCTGCGGCGCAGCTTGCCCATCAATAGACATAGTTCAGCCAGGCGCCCAGGCGTGTCATGAATGCCCCCAAAGCGTTGGTCATGGGGTTGTCACCCGTATAGATCACCACGGTGACTTGCGAGCCGTAACGTGGGCCGATCGGGTGGGGCTCCTCCACTATCAGGCGTACCGGAAAGCGCTGCGGGTCGCGCACCCAACCACTCTCGTTGCGCACCGAGGGTAGGGCGGCGTTGCTGCTGTCTTGCTGTGCGACACCCCAGCCAACGCTTTCAACACGACCCTTGAATACCCGCCCCGGCAATACATCGAACACCAGTTCCGCCGGATCGTCGGCCTGCACATGTTCCAGACTGTTTTCCTTGAAGGCGGCAGACACCCATACCGTGGTCCTGTCGATAAAGGTCAGTGCCGGTTGGCCAGCGCTGACGACTTGGCCAACGGCGAGCTGGAGGTGGGTGATCACGCCATCGGCGGGTGCAATGACTTCGGTACGCACCAGATCCAGCCGGGCTTTTTCCAGCGCGGCCAAGGCTTGCTTGAATTGCGGGTTGTCGTTGCCTTTGGGCCCTAGTTGCTGGCGCGCCCGCTCCAGGTCGGCTTGGGCTTTGCTCACGGCCGCCTCGGCGGAACCCAGCGAGGCTTTGGCTTCATCCTGGCGGGCGGGGGCGAACACACCGCGCTCGACCATTTGATTCACTCGCCGGGCCTGCTCGCGTATGTTGTCGCGCTGCGCGCGCGCCGACACCAGCTGGGCCTGGGCGGCATCCACCGAGGCGGTGCTGGCGCCCAATGCCTGGCCGGTTTCCTCCAGCCGCGCTTCAGCCTCGCTGACGACAAGCTTGTAGGGTTGCGGGTCGATACGAAACAGCACCTGGCCGGCTTTCACCCGGGCGTTGTCGAGCACCGCGATTTCTGTCACGCGGCCACCTACCTCGGCAGCCATTTCCACCACATAGGCTTGCACCACGGCCTGTGACGTCGAGGGCGTGCGTCGTTCCATGAAAATGGAGAGGGTAAACAGCACGGCGGTCAACACAGCGACGCCTAGCGCAATGCGTCGCAGCGGATTGCCTGGCGCAGGCTTTTCAGAAGGCGTTTCAGCTTGGCGTTCTGGCTCGACGGAAACGGGCGAATTCTGCGTCTCGGGCATATCGGCACCTGCAGGTCATGGCCGTTAAAGAAATACAGAAAGCGCGAGGGAGACGCGATCCGGCGTTGGCTCAGGCCGGGTCAGTCGCAACGACCCGTGCGGTGCGAATGAACAGCGCGCGTAATTTCTCCCAGAAATTGCCACCCAGCACGAAGAAGCTGCCAACCAGCAGCGCATCACCAAGCAGTTGCAATGCCCAGCTGTTGGGGCGCAGGCCGGGTGCCAAGGTATCGACATAGGGTTCGAGAAAGGAGCACACCAACGGCAAGCAGAACATCACCAGGCCAATACGGTGGCGGGTGACGCTGACTTCCTGCTCCGCGCTCGGCACAAGTCCCGACACATAGCTGAACACATGCTGCTTGAGCTCTTGGAAACCTGCCTTGCCCATCACGGCGATGACCAACAGCAACAGCACCTTGTTGATGATGAACAGGGCGCCGGTGATTGCCGCAATGGTGGAGCGGGGCACATCCGCAGCCGCTGCCAGCGGCACCAACAACCACAACGCGAGCATTAGACAAAGAATGGCGATGCCCGCCTTGAAGCGCCATTTCGCGGACGTTGACGTTGCCGGGGGCTGAGCCGTGGTCATGCTGCCTTCCCTTTCTTTAAAATTGTTGTTGGTTATGGTCTGGAGCAGGAATGAGCTTAGCAGCTGGATTGCCAACGCATTCGGTAGTGGCGATCTTTCTGTGAATGCCCCTCAAAAACGCTTCGTCATATTTAAACTTGATCGCCCCCGCGCATTATCAATACTGTCACCTCATAGACGAGAACTGTTTTCCCCTCATTCGTAGTGACATCGACTTTAAACACGACCCAACCTCGTTCATGGTTTGACGCGTGGATAAATGATCGAACGACTCGAGCGGATAGTTTGAGCGTGTCTCCGGGCACTACCGGAGCAACCATCCTGAAACCGTCGATTTTGCCACCCGCCACGATATTTGTTTGAAGCAACAGGGCATCGCACATCAACCGCTGCGAGATAGCGAAGGTTTGCACCCCGCTGGCACAATGCACCCCAAGCGGACTCGAACGGGCAAGGTCAGGATCGATATGAATGTCGAGAGGATCGTACTCGGCGGCAAAGGCAATGATCTCTTGCGTTGTGATAGGTGCAGATTGCTTGGCCGTCCAAATACTGCCTGCCGGGAGGTCTTCCCAATACAACTCTTTCTCTGCCACGGTAGCCCCTGGATTCTGTAGCGTTGAACTCAACGTACCGAAGATTGTTAAGTCAATGGTGTCGGTGGTCAGTGGCCTCGACAATGCTCAAAAGCCTTAGCGTGGTTGAATGTTTTGGACAACGAGCAAGGCCTGCCATCAAGCCTGGGGGAGGGTTGGGTTGACAGGTAATATCGGGAAATCGGAACGTAGACAGAGAACTCAGGCTCGCCGGGTTGCATAAAGCAGGATCTGCCGAAGAGATTTGAAGGTCAGCATCAGGTCAGCAGTCACTCACCGACAGAGAGGTATGGGCGTGCTCATCCAGGACAAGGGAACGACTTCAATTGGACTGGTGCATGAGGCCCTCGAGGGCGCATTGCGACGCCAGTTGGACACTTCCATCGTATTGCAGCAGGCACGTATCGACCCGGTACTCCTCACTTCTCCTCAAGCGAGGGTTTCGGCCGCTGCATTTTCTCGCCTGTGGGTCGCGCTCTCGGATCTGCTCGACGACGAGTTTTTCGCAATCGATAGCCATCCCATGCGACGGGGCAGCTTCCGATTGATGTGCCAGTCCTCGATTGACTGCGAGTCGTTAGAGCAAGCGCTGCGACGCATCCTTAAATTCCTGCGTCTCGTATTGGACGATATTCACGGTGAGCTGAGTTTTGATGGCGACTGCGCCGTCATCGTTATCCATGACAAAGGCATTGAGCGCCGTCTCTTCCACTATGGAACATGGCTGATCCTGGTCCATGGACTGCTCTGCTGGCTGGGTAATAGACGCATTCCCATAAAAGAGCTCTGCTTCAGGCCGAATCGACCCCTCGACGATAGCGATTATCGGATGCGCTTTTGTGAAGAGATTCAGTTTGGTGCGCCAGTGACGATGATTCGTTTCGAGCGCAGTTTTCTAAGTCTCAAGATCGCGCAAAACAAAGCCAGCCTATCGACATTCTTGAAAGAGTCGCCTGCCAGTCTGCTGGTGAAATATCGTAACGAGGACAGCATCAGCGCCCAGATCCGCCTCAGATTGAGAGGCCTCGATCCGGAGGAATGGCCAGAACTGGACAAGATGGCGAACACGCTGTGCATGTCTTATTCGACGCTCCAGCGAAGGCTCCAGGCCGAGGGGGTCAGTTATCAGCGTTTGAAAGACAACCTGCGCCGTGACATGGCGATCAATCTGCTGTGCCAACCGAATATGACCGTGACTGAAGTGGCTGCCCTCACGGGTTTCCAGGAAAGCAGTGCGTTTCATCGAGCATTCAAAAAGTGGACGGGGGTGAGTCCCGGCGCTTACCGCCGCTCCAATGCTGACGAATCGGCCGAGAGTTAGAAGCCTTTCTTGCGGTTATAAAAAGCCCCGCTTCCCCGCCAGATTACCTGCTGTGATCTGCCACTCGCTTCATCCACCCAAACCTCAATGGACCAGGACCAGCCCGATCGTGCTTGGCAAGTCATGGGTGTCCAAAACGGTCACGCACAACGATGCCGTCGGGCATAGGCCGCCGCAAAGGCAACTCCTACGATGCGCTGCAGGTAGCCCTGGCATCGCCTATCAAGCGGGCCAGCAAATCTTCGCACTTCACAAACAAAAACAAGATCGAAGGAGACGCGATATGCAGCCGGTAAACGTCAATACGCTCGCGGTTGAGTCGAAGTTCAACCGCTTCCATGGGCTCATCCTGTTCTGGTGTGTGCTTATCCTGATCATCGATGGCTATGACCTCGCCGTCGTCGGTGCAGCCCTCCCGGCGATCATGAAGGACATGAACATCGATCCAACCAGCGCTGGTGTCATGGCAGGCTCTGCGCTCTTCGGAACGATGTTGGGCGCGATTTTTCTTGGCACGCTGGCCGATCGTATCGGGCGGCCCAGGATGATCGCCATCTGCGTGGCGTTGTTCAGTGTTTTCACGGCGGCGGCAGGCCTCACCAGTGACCCGATCAGCTTCAGCGTTGCTCGCTTTATCGCGGGTCTTGGCATCGGCGGCGTACTGCCAATCTGCACCGCTCAGATGGGTGAATTTTCTCCGCTCAAACTGCGTACTCGGCTGGTCACCCTGGTTTTCGCCGGGTACTCCGTGGGCGGAATTCTGGTTGCCCTGACGGGTAAGCAACTCATCGAGAGTCACGGATGGCAGTGGGTGTTTTATGTGGCGTTGCTGCCCGTGCTGCTGATCCCTCTGATCCTGAAGACCCTACCTGAGTCCATCGGCTACCTGCTCAAGAGCGGACGTCAGGACGAATTACGGGCGATCGCTCGTAAACTGGCCCCAGCTCTGGTTATCGACGAAAACACGCTGATGATCGGGAACGCCACCGTACTGGATAAACAGGAAGCCCCCGTTCGTAATTTATTCAAGGAAGGTCGGGGCTTTAGCACGGTAATGATCTGGGCTGCGTTCATGACGGGCCTGTTCATGGTCTACGCCCTTAACTCGTGGCTAACCAAGCTGATGGCGATGGCGGGGTTCAGCCTGGGTTCTGCGCTGAACTTTGTGATTGTTTTCAACGTGGGGGCCATTGCCGGCGCAATAGGCGGAGGGTGGTTGAGCGACAAGCTGAACATCAAGCACGTATTGGTCTGCTTCTACATCGTCGGTGCGATTGCGCTCACTATTCTGGGTTATACGCGTTCAACGACATTGCTGTTTCCTGTGGTGTTCATTGTCGGCGCATCGACGCTAGGGACCCAGTTGCTGGCATATGCGTACGCGGGCGATTTCTACCCGTCATCGATTCGTTCAACCGGTGTGGGTTTCGCGTCTGGTGTGGGACGAATAGGCGCAATCGTCGCCCCTGTCCTGATTGGCTGGCTGGTGTCGTTGAATCTTGCACTTGAGAAAAACTTCATGGCCATCAGCCTGGCCGGCCTCATCGGCGCTGTCGCCGTGACCCTGATCAATCAGTCGCGCGCCGACTCTACTCAAGTCAGGAAATCCCCGGCCCTGTCGAACTGAGGGATGCACCCGCCTGTAGCTGAATCCGTGGAATTGAATGCATGAAAATGAATCGCTTATCCAAACCGCCCATACCGCCTGAACTGCTTGGTCAAACGGTTGATTGGGCGATCGCTTCACGGCGCAGCATTCGGGCTTTCTTGCCCACTCCCGTACCGCGCGAAGACATTGAAGCGATCCTTGATATCGCTCGGTTCTGCGCAACGGGCGTGAACATGCAGCCTTGGCGCGTGCATGTCGTCACTGGAGAAGCAAAGGCTCGTCTTTCATGCGCCATCAAGGAAATTGACAACGATCCATCACTGAGCAACGACCTGGAAGATGCCTATGACTATTACCCGCGCGAGTGGACTTCACCCTACGTGGATCGGAGAAGGCAAGTCGGGTGGGAACTCTACGGGTTGCTGGGCATTGCAAAGGGAGACAAGCAGCGGATGCATGCGCAGCACGGCCGCAATTACCAGTTCTTCGACGCTCCCGTCGGCCTGATTTTCACCATGGACCGGGTGTTGAAGGAGGGCAGCCTCCTTGACTACGGAATGTTTTTGCAGGCCGTAATGATGGCAGCGCGCGGGAGGAATCTGCACACCTGCCCACAAGCCGCTTTTTTGAAATATCACCAGGTCATTTCGCAAGTCCTTGCGATCCCTTCGGATCAAATGCTGGTTTGCGGAATGAGCCTTGGATACGCCAACGAGACCAGTATCGAGAACACCTTGGTCACTGATCGGGAGCCGGTGAGCGCGTTCTGCACTTTTCATCACAATAATAAGGAAACGACATCATGAAGCCTGGTGCTTATGAGAGTGGGCTTGATCGCTGCAAGGCCAACCATCTGCCCCTGACGCCACTTGGTTTTCTGGATCGGGCAGCCCTTGTGCACCCGGATCGGGTAGCGGTGGTGCATGGCGAACTGCAACGAACCTGGCGAGAAACCCGCGGACGCTGCTATCGACTGGCCTCGGCGCTTTGCGAAAAAGGCCTGGGAGCAGGGGACACCGTTTCAATTCTGTCTCCTAACACGCCTGCCATGCTCGAAGCGCATTTCGGGGTCCCCCTCAGCGGCGCGGTACTCAATGCGGTTAATTACCGGCTGGATGCCGAAGGTGTGGCGTTCATACTGCGTCATGGCGAATGCAAGTTGCTCTTGGTGGATCGAGAGTTTGCTGCGCTGGCGGATGCCGCACTAGCGCTCCTCGAGCATCGCCCGATGGTGATTGATATCAATGATCACCTGGCGCCACTTTGCGCGAGTGTCGGGGACACTGACTACGAAACCTTCATCCGCAGCGGCAACCCTGATTTCGAAGGCGTATGGCCGGATGACGAGTGGCAGCCGATAGCACTCAACTACACCTCCGGTACAACCGGTGATCCAAAGGGCGTGGTCGCGAGCCATCGTGGCACTTACCTCATGAGTCTGCTGCAGATGACCAACTGGCCGCTCACGCGGGCGCCTCGTTACCTGTGGACATTGCCGATGTTCCACGCCAACGGATGGTGTTTTACCTGGGCGATCACGGCTGCGGCCGGTACGCACGTCTGCCTGAGAAAAGTGTGCGCAGAGACGGTGTTTGATGCGATCGATAACCACGGTGTCGATCACTTCTGTGCGGCGCCGATTGTCATGGCGATGATTGCCAATGCCGAAGATCGCCGCGTGCTCAAGACTTCGGTTCGAGTGCTGACCGCCGGTTCCCCACCTCCGGCCAGCGTACTCAACGCGGTGGTTTCACGAGGCTTCGATGTTGACCACGTCTATGGAATTACTGAAGTGTCCGGTACGCCGATCAGTTGCGTCTGGCAAGACGGCTGGGATGATCTGACGGTCGGTGAGCAAGGCGCTATGCGAGTGCGCCAAGGGGCTCGTGCAGCCGCTTTCGAAGGCTTGATGGTGGCTGACGCCGATACGATGCAGCCAGTAGCAAAGGATGGGCAGACAACGGGTGAGCTACTGCTCAGGGGCAATACCGTCATGATGGGCTATCTGAAGAATGGCAGTGCAACCCGAAAAGCTTTCGAAGGGGGTTGGTTTCATACGGGGGACGTCGCCGTCGTTCACCCCAACGGCTACGTCCAAATTACCGACCGTTGCAAAGACGTGATTATCTCCGGCGGGGAGAACATCTCGTCGGTCGAGATCGAAGAGACCATCCATGGTCACCCCGCTGTTCTATATGCCGCGGTGGTCGCTCAGCCTGATGACAAATGGGGGGAAGTACCGTGCGCGTTTGTTGAGCTGAAAACGGGTGTCGAGCCTCCCACCGAAGCAGAAATAATGGAGTTCTGCCAAGCGCGTCTGGCCCGATTCAAATGTCCGCGCAGAGTGGTCTTTATGGAGTTGCCGAAAACCGCAACCGGAAAAATCCAGAAGTTTTTACTTCGAGAGCAGGCAGGCAGTCGCGATGCAATTGTCCGTTTGGCTTCGAATGGCTAGGTCGTGGTCGCTTCCATCACATACAAATAATAAAAATCGGAGCGTTATAAGTGAGCCTGAAGAAAATATCTGCAACATTGGTGTCTGGCAGCATCGCCCTCAGTGGCCAGGCGTTTGCTGACTTTCTAAGCGATAGCAAAGCCACCTTGGGCATGAGGAGCTTCTACTTCATTAACGACAATCGCGATGGCGTCGCTGCCCCTTCGAAAACCGAAGAGTGGGCGCAGGGCTTCATGTTGGACTTCAAGTCGGGTTATACCGAGGGTGCCGTTGGTTTTGGTGTTGATGCCCTTGGGTTGCTGGGCGTTACCCTGGACAGTGGCAAGGGACGTCATATTGGCAGCTCGATGATTGCCTCGGACAGTGACAACCGCGCCGTCAACGAGTGGAGCCGGCTGGGGCTGACCGGTAAGGTCAAGACGTCCAAGACCGAACTGCGCTACGGCACCTTGATTCCGAAACTTCCGATTCTGGTCGCCAACGATGGACGGGTGCTCCCGCAAACCTTCGAGGGCGGCCAAATCACTTCGAGCGAGTTCAAGGACCTGACCCTGACGGGCGGGCGCATCGAACATGCAACCGGTCGTGCTTCAACTGACCGGACAGGGCTCGCCGCTATGGGCGGTACGCGTGAAAGCAACCAGTTCGCTTTCGCCGGGGGCGACTGGAAAGTCACCAAGGACCTGACAGCTCAGTACTACTATGCCCAGCTCGAAAACTACTATAACCAGCAGTTTTTCGGACTGACGCATACGCTCGCATTCTCGGACAGCCAATCGTTGAAAACCGACCTGCGCTACTTCAGGACTGACGCGTCAGGTGAAAACAGCTCCGGTACATCGGGCTATCGAATCAGCGGCTACACCAAAAACGGTGATGGCGTTATCGACAATCGTCTCTGGAGTGCTGCATTGATCTATAGCCTCGGCGCTCATGCGATAACGGCCGGCTACCAAAGCGTCTCGGACGGTAGCAGCTTCACCCAACTCAATCAGGGTGGCCTGGTAGATAAAGGCGCAGGAGGCAGCTCCTTGTACCTGTATACAGATCGTCTGATCCAGAGTTTCACCCGTGCAGGGGAGCGCACGCTATTCGGTCAGTACGCCTATGACTTTACCGCCCTGGGGATCCCGGGCCTGAAAGCCTCGGTCATGTACCTCTCCGGTGACAACATCAAGACGAGATCCGGTGACACTCAGAAAGAATGGGAAAGGGATATCTTTCTGGACTACGTCGTTCAGTCAGGAACGCTCAAAGGTGTTGGCTTCGGTTGGCGCAACGGTAAATCCAATAGCGAAGCCGCCCGTGACCAAGACCAGAACCGGGTTTTTGTAAGCTACAGCATTCCGCTGCTCTAAGGGTGCGGCATCACCGTATCGAGCGCTCCTGGTACTCGGCGCCCGGCCGCTGTCGAAAATGCTTGTACCAGGCGTCAAGATTCAAGACTGGCAGTCCGCCGCGAGGCTTGTACTGCTCAAGGCGCGCCATGACTATCTGACAGGCGGGAAAAGCCCGATTCTAAAGTCCATCCTCAACGAGGTTCTTCAGGCCGTTCCACAAACGATGGACTGGTGGGACGATCCTGAAATCCTCCCGATCGGCGATACGGGCATTACACTGCGCGATGCCCAGGGCAGTGGGCGAAGCTATCGCATCAATATCCTTATTTCCAAGGACAGGCCTGGCCTTCGCATCGCCTTCTACGATGAAAAAATGTAAGCGGTCAACCTTACAATCTCCAGGCAGCCGAACCTAAAGCCACCGCCCACGCTGCCGATACCCCCGGTCATGAATCCGCGAGCCGCGTCCGCATCAGTATTGACTGAGCCGAAATGCGGTGCTCTGCTGGCCGACCGTGTCAATCAAGGAAAAGTGACAGTGATCATAGGTATCGATCTGGGCACCACCAACAGCCTCGTGGCGGCCTGGGACGGCGAACACGCCCGGCTATTGCCCAATGCCCTTGGCAATCTTCTTACCCCGAGCGTCGTTGGCCTCGACGACGATGGCCAGTTGATCGCCGGCGATATCGCTCGGGAAAGGCTGCACACCCATCCGCACCTCACCGCGTCGTTGTTCAAGCGTTATATGGGCAGTGCCCGTGAAACATTGCTGGGCGGGCGGGCCTACCGCGCGGAAGAGCTTTCGGCGATGCTGCTGCGCAGTCTCAAGGCTGACGCCGAGCGTGCCTTGGGCGTGCCCGTTCTCGAAGCGGTGATCAGCGTGCCGGCGTACTTCAGCGATGCCCAGCGCAAGGCCACGCGTATTGCGGGAGAGCTGGCGGGCCTGAAGGTCGAAAAACTGATCAACGAACCCACCGCCGCGGCGTTGGCCTACGGCCTGCAACAGCGGGACGAGGCCACCTTCCTGGTGTTCGACCTGGGTGGCGGCACCTTCGACGTCTCCATTCTGGAGCTGTTCGAAGGGGTCATGGAGGTGCGCGCCAGTGCCGGCGACAACTTCCTCGGTGGCGAAGATTTCGATGATCGACTTGTCGAGCATTTCATCGCCAGCATCGGCGCCGCCGATCTCCCTGATACGTCCCAGCCTGGCATGGCGCAGCGATTGCGGCGCGAGGCGCAACGTGTTCGCCATGCCTTGGGTCAGGCGCCGGTTGCGCGCTTTGTGCTGCGCGAGCAGGCACGCGAGTGGTGCCTGGAAGTGACCCAGAGCGATCTGGCGAACATCGCCCAGCCGTTAATGGATCGCCTGCGTGCGCCGATCGAGCGCGCGCTGCGTGATGCCCGGATCAAGGTCGCGGACCTGGACGAAATACTGTTGGTCGGCGGCACCACACGCATGCCGCTGGTGCGCAAATTGGTGGCGACGCTGTTCGGACGGATCCCGGCGATGCAGCTCAATCCGGACGAAGTCGTGGCGCAGGGCGCGGCTATCCAGGCGGCACTGAAAGCACGCCATGCTTCCCTGGAAGAAGTGGTGCTGACCGATGTCTGCCCCTACACGCTGGGCATCGAAACCTCGGTACAGCTGGGCAACCAATACCAAAGCGGTCACTACTTGCCCATCATCGAGCGCAACACGGTGGTGCCGGTGAGTCGTTCCCGTAACGTGTCGACCCTCAGCGACAACCAGAAAGTGGTCAGGCTGGGTATCTACCAGGGCGAAAGCCGTTTGGTGGCCAACAATATTTTTCTCGGTGAGCTGGAAATCCCAGTGCCGCCGCGCAAGGCCGGGGAGATCACCCTGGACGTGCGCTTCACTTACGATAACAACGGCCTGCTCGAAGCCCAGGTGCATCTGCCCATCAACGGCGAAACCCGCCGGTTGGTCATCGAGAACAACCCTGGCGTGCTGGCCCCGGAAGAAATCGCCCGACGGCTGGCCGCCCTTGAAGCATTGAAAGTGCATCCGCGGGACCAGCAGGTCAATACGTTGCTGCTGGCTCGGCTGGACCGCCTGTATCAGGAAAGCCTTGGCGACGGACGAGATCATATTGCCGCGCTGGCGAATCACTTCCAGCAAATGCTCGACACCCAGGACGAACGCCGGATCCGCGAAGCCCGTGGCGACATCAACCTGCGCCTTGCCCACTTCGAGATGGAGAGGTAAGTCATGAGCCATTGGCAAATGCTGGGCCTTGCCCCCGACGCGGACGAACGCAGTATCAAGCGCGCCTATGCACGGCTGCTCAAAGTCCATCGTTCTGACGAAAATCCTGATGAGTTTCAGCGCCTGCGCCAAGCGTACGAGGCGACGCTGGCCGAGGCACAGTGGCGTGCGCAGGCTGAAGATGAAGGCAGCTATGTTTCGCTAGATGTCAGCGAGCCAACCCCGGACTCATCTCGCACTGTTGTGCAGGCCTCTGCGCTCGCCATTTCTTTGGACGATATCGACGTCCAAACGTCCATCAGCCCGCCGCAACCGTCCCTTGAGCAGATGCAGCAATGGTTGGCCGAGGGCCGGGACCGCCAGGTAATGGACGGGCTTCGCGTTTGGCTGGCCAGTGACTGGCTGTTGCCGTTCGAGCGCCGCCAGCAGTTCGAGCTGAGCGTCCTGGAATGGCTCGAATCCGCGGAAGGCTGGTCGCCGGCCTTTTTCGATGGGGTGTGCAAGGTCATGGGGTGGGATGAAGCCCAGGCCACGCTGCCTTGTGAATATTGGCGTTGGGACCGCCTGATCAGACGGTGCGAGGCGCAAGCCTTTGCCGAGTCTGTGCGGGCGGACCTTACCAGGTTCGAAACCGATAAAGTCTACGGGCAGCCGGCCGCTCTGCTGCTGAAAGCCATGGCGGACGGTGACCGCCGTGAATTGGCCGATGGCTTTGACGGCGGTGACTGGCAACGTTTTGCCCAGCTCGCTCAAGCGATCGAATATCAGTATCCAGAGGTGCCCGGGCAGCTTGGATTGCAACCCGTCGACAACTGGCGGGATTGGCTACCCCCGACGAGCTATCGAGGCATCTACCTGTTCCTGTGGGTGGCGCTGTCCGTGGTGCTGATCACGTCGGTGTTCACCGGTCTGATAAGAAAGGATGGGCTGAGTTCGGCGGTTATCATGCCGGTGCTGATGATCGCAGTGAACTGGGTCGGCATGAAGGCCTACGGAATATGGGCGCTGGTGGCCGTGACAGCGGCTCGGTTGGACGTGCTGCTCAGCCAGTGGTTGGTCCCGCGCCGTTGGTACCGACAGGGCGCCGGGCTGCTGTTGCTGCGCCACATCCTTCCCGGCGCAGCGCCCGCCTTCTTGGCGTACATATGGTCCGGCGGCCCTGCATGGTTGCGGTGGGGAAGCGCGGTCGCTGTGTTCCTTGGTGTCCTCTATTTCACCAACCAAGCGCTGAGCGGCGGTAAGGTTTCCATCTGGGCACGAGCATGGCGCGCCGTTAAACTTCGGGTCGGGCGGCTGCCTTGGCACACGCTGCAACACCCAGGTTTTGTGGTCGTGATAGTCGTGCTGGTGATGGCGGCAACGGTGTATTGGCGTATGAAAGGTGTCGCCTAGAAAAATTTTTCAACATCAGGGGCGCTGACGGGGGATCGATAAGGGAGGTTGATGAGCATGAAGCCAATAGAACGAACCTCGCCCCGTGGGCTGGAGGCTTGCATTCGCGGCGAGTGCCTGGCGACTTCGGATGAATTGGCCGCCCGCGACGTGTTGGTGCAGATATTCAACCGCGAGCCTCAGGAGGAAGGCTTTATCGTCCCAGCCGTCGCTGAGCCCTTGCTGGTATGGATCATGTCAGGCACCGCGGCGGTGCAGGAACGCAGCCTGGGCGGCGAGTGGCAAACCAGCGTCGTGTCCAAGGGCGATTTCTTTTTGACCACATCGGCTGAGCCCTACGAAATGCGCTGGAGCGTGTCTGGCGCAGACGCTTTTGTCGTGATGCATATCTACCTGGGCATCGCGCTGCTGGAGAAAGCCATTCAGGAGACACTCGGCGGCCCTGGTGCTGTCCGTTTGCGCGAGGTGTCGGGTGGTCGTGACGACGTGCTGTCCATGCTGCTGGAACAGTTCCGCGCGGAACTGACCACTCGCCACGGGGGCAGCGCACTCTTTTTGCAGGGACTGGCGCAGTGCCTGGCCGTTCACCTCGCCCGTGAGTACCTGGACGATTCGGCAGACGATATCGCCCGTCGCAATGCTTTGCCGGCTTATAAACTGCGACGCGTATTGGCGGACATGGAAGCCAATCTGCAAAAGGAGTTCAGCTTGCGGGCGTTGGCCGAAGCAGCCGACATGAGCGAATTCCACTTCAGCCGGCTGTTCAAGAAAGCGACGGGGCACTCGCCTTCGCAGTTTTTCATCCGACTGAGAATGGCCCGTGCCCGGCAGCTTCTGTTGGAGACGGATCGCAGCATTATCGATATCGGCCTGGACGTGGGGTACAGCAGCCCAAGCCATTTTTCCCAAGTTTTCAAACGCCAAGTGGGCGTGACGCCGAGCCACTATCGCAAGTGAGCCCTTTGCCGATGTGTTCGTCATCGCGGTGTCCAAAAAAAGCGCGGTGCAGACAACGCCGCACCGCGCGGATCAGGACCAGCATCAGCCCACGGGAATACTCATGCCGCCGTCAGCCATGACCACCGACCCGACGATGAAGCTGGCGCGTTCGGAGGCGAGGAAGGAGACGATTTCGGCAATTTCCTCTGGCGCCGCCGCCCGGCCGATGGGTGCCGATTTACCGTGCTCTTCCAGGAAACCGCGGCCGTCGTCCATGAAGTGGTTCAGCAGGTTGGTCACCACGTCACCGACGCCGATGGCGTTTACCCGGATGCCGTGCTCGATGGCTTCAAGCGCCTGGGTGCGCGTCAGTTGGGCGAGGGCGCCTTTGGAAGCGGTGTAGGCGGCGATGCCGGGGAAGGCAAAATACGAGGCGTAGGAGGCGATGTTCACGATCGCCCCGGATTTGTTTTTCATCATTGCCTTCATCGCTTCGCGAGAATGCAGGAAGGCGCCGGTGACGTTGGTTTCCATCTGCCACGTCCAGTCTTCGCGCGTCATTTCCACGATCGGTTTGTAGAGGATTCGGCCCGCGTTATTGACCAGCACGTCCAGCTTGCCGAACGTCCCGACGGCCAGGGCGACGGCTTTTTCAGCGGAGCCATCCACGGTGATGTCCGCGACGAAGGGCACAATGCCGTCTCGCTCCAGGTCGTTTACAGACGGGTCGATGTCCTCGGCAATCACCTTGGCACCGCGCGCATGGAGCAACTCGGTAATGGCTTTACCGATGCCACTGGCGGCACCGGTCACCAGGATTACTTTGCCTGCAACTTCATCAGGGGTTGGATTGAATTGAGTCATGTCAGGTCTCCAAGCAGTGGTTGTGAGTCGTTTCGACGGTTCAACTCTCCTGCTTTTTGACGTGCGTCTCTTTGGCAGCCTTGCTCGGACTGTTGGGTTTTTGCTCCTTTCTCGTTTGTTGGCCGCGCTACGCTTGGAAGTCAGCCACGCCGACCAATTGAAAAACCTCCTCCTGCAAAGGCTCGGCGAAGGTGATGTCCAAATTACGGTAACCGGAGTGATCCCCTGCCAGGCTCAACTCGAATCGCGCCCCGGAGGCGTCGGCTTCGTAGCTCTTCAAGTACGTCAGGTTCCTGGCTTGATTGAAAACCACGTCCAACGTGCCGTTGTAGCCATTTCCCAGTCGGGTAAAGCCCAGGGCGGACACATCGATCGTGTCTTCACCGGCGGTATAGTCCATCAGGCGATCAGCGTGGTTTTCGGTATCGGTACGGTAACTGTCGCTCAGTGTGTCGAAGCGGAACACATCGCTGTTGCCGCCACCCGTTAATAAGTCCCGGCCTTCTCCGCCAATCAATACATCGTTCCCTAGCGCGCCATAAAGGCGATCGTCGCTCGCGAACCCTTCGATGATTTCGCCCCGAGCGTTGCCTTGTAATTGATCAACCCCTTCGGTGCCCATCAACCTGGCTTGCTGGAACAGGATGTTGGTTTCATCCAGCGCTTGGCCCAGGTTTCCGTCGAAGACCACTTCGAAGCGTTCCCCCTGCGCATTGGCCTCGAAACTCTTGAGGTAGGTCCGCGTCCCGCTTTCATTGACGCGTATCGCCAGGGTTCCGTCATGTCCATCACCCAGCCCGAGGAAGCCCAGGGAGGAGAGGTCGAGCGTATCGGTGCTGGGGTCGAAGTCGGTGATTCGATCGCTATGGGCCGTGGTTGTGGTTCGGTAGCTGTCGGTGACTGACTCGTAACGGAACGTATCGGCCCCAACACCGCCCGTCAGCTGGTCGCGACCTTGCTGGCCATCGAGCAGATCGTTACCGGCCCCGCCAAGGATCGCATCGTCGAACGACGCGGTACCCAGCAAGAAGTCATCCTCGCGGCCACCGTCAAGGTGGTGATAGCCGTCGTCGGGATTGCCGAAACTGTGGTCCAGGCTGCCGTCGGGGTTCAACTGGACCAGGGCGGCCAGATAGCCGTCCGCGCTCGTGCCTTGGCTTCCGCCAATCAACAGCTTGCCGTCGGCCCGCACGACCATGTCGGCGACCGCGAAGGGAGCGCTTTCCGAGCCCCAACGCACCTGACCCTGATCACCAAAATCGGTATCGAGCGAGCCGTCGGCGTTGAGTCGAATGACGCACGCCACGCCACCTGAGGCGCCCGCCAGCAGGATTTTGCCGTCATCCTGTATGACGAGCGCGTCTGCATGAACATCCAGGACCAGGCTGCCCCCATTCGCAAAGGTGCTATCCAGCGTACCGTCCGGGTTGAGGCGGGTCAGGGTATCTTGTCCCGTGACCAATACCTTCCCGTCTCCCTGCAGCGAAACGTCGAATGTGCCGCCGGGGTGGATACCAACGGACGTTGGCAGGTGCAGGACCCCAGCCTCAGCGAAAGACGAGACCAAGGTCCCCGTCGCGTCGAAACGAGCAATATAGATCTCCCCGGAGGGATACCCGGCGCTTGCGAAAAAGCTGCCGTCGCGTTGCACGGAGAACGACGCTTGCTGGCCAAGATTGTCATTCCAGTAGAAGGGCACTGTCGCGGTGCCGCCATTGCCAAAACTCGTGTCGAGGCTGCCGTCGGCCAAGGTGCGACTGACGCCCGACACCCAGGCGTCGCCGACTTTCACGTACTGCGCCACCAGGTAGCCCCCTCCCGGCTGCACCGCGGCATTACCGCCGTCCTCGATATCGAGCGACACGGGAAGGAGGGACTTGCCGTCGCCGCTGAAATTGCGGTCCAGGCGACCCTCGGCATTGAACCGGACCAGGCTGCCGGTAAAGCCTGAATCCTCTTCGCCCCCTAATCCCAAGCGACTATAAGCGCCCAGCCAGATAGTACCGTCGGGATCGACCGCGATACCTGCGACGGTGTCCGAGCCCCATAGGGTCGTGGCTACCGTGCCTGTGTTCCGCACGGCTGAAGTGGCGGGCGAAGTGCTCTGAGTCATGTCCATGTCTCCGATGGCTATACGTCGCCAAAGACAATAGACAGGGCTCAGCGTGGTTTCCACTTTATGAAGCGAAGAGAGGGTCTTGGGCGACCTTCGACTCTGCAAACGATGGAACGGCTATCCGACGGGAGAGCATGCAATTGGTCTCGCCGAGCAGTTGGCCGAGGGCGTTGTAGGATGTGTGCTTCCTTATTGCTGTGATGATTTGTGAAAAGCTAGTGGAGTTTCATTGCAGGAACTGCGGTTGTCAGCGGTTCTCGGCAGCGCGGGAGCCGCTGGCGATCAAAGTCGTGCCGCAGGTAGTCTTCATGTCATCCAAATCCACGGGAATGCCGTTGACGGAATGGGTGCCGCTGCATTCGGCAATTGGGAAGTGGCCCTTGCAATAAGGGGTATATCACCAAGTAGCCGTTATCAGTTATTTTTAAACATATTAATTTTTTGCGCAATATCCGATGGCCCTAAATACACAAACCCGCGCTCTGCATCATCAAACTCGCCAATTGGCTTCAATACAAAGCCGTTTGAATGGCTAATGCTGCAAATAAAATTTATATCTTCAGTGATTTTACCTGCCCATCCTGGATTTAAAAAAGTAGAAATTTCGCAATTCTTGGGTAGGCCTACAATATACGAGGCGCGCTCGCTTAATATGGCGGATAGTGTAGATGTTAGGGAGGACATCGGACAGATGTATCGCCCCAAAAAACTTAATACCTTTCCTTCCTTTAATAAGGTGATCTTGATGATCCTTGCCATGAAAAATTTAGACCCCTCTTGCTTTTAAACTGCCCCACAACCTTCTGTGACGGGTAATGCGATTATCTGGCTGCCATGAGTAAGATCCCATAAAGAGCCAAATATTTTGTTCTGGAATCGCACTTTTAAAGCCCGTGTACAGGGTTTTCAGTATGTGTAACTGGATTTGCCATGAACGCCCCGCCGTCGTCCAGCTAATTGCAGATAGGCTGCATTCATCTGAATTTACAGCTCTGCCAAGGTGAATTACATCATTATCCTGAAAGGCATTTTCACTGCTGTTGGTTTTAATTTCAGTAATCATAGTGATTGCCTGACTCATCATTGAAATGAGCTCCTCTATTTTGGGAGTTTCCTATGCCGAATTCCCGACCTTATCGTAGTGATACTGGCGCTGCAGGTGTGGCCCGACTTCCTCGATCAGACGGCTCAGCGGGTCGTAGCTGAAGCGCAGGATTTCGGACTGCATACCCAGGCGTTTGTCCTGCGGTAAACTCCGTTGTAGACGAGCCTACGTTTTTATTAGCGCCAAGAGCGTACTGTTTAATTTTGGTTCATATGATTCGTTCCATGCATCCATGGAGAAGTCGCTTATTTTATATAAGTCATTAGGGTTGTTGTGGCATATGACACAGCGAATAGTTCCCATGGTGAACCAAATTATAAACTCTTTTAGCTTGTCGCTAGATTTTGCATCTGTGGACTTTAGTGTCGTTTGTATGTCTCTTATCAATCTATCGAATAAAGGCGTGTTGAACGTCTTCTCCTCAAATAATTCAAAGCAAAATGTACCTTCGACTAGATCGTCTTTGTTTTTTAGAATTTCATTTTCTAGATGATTCATGAGTTTAAGTCCGTCGGGATTTTAACAGCCTGGGCCGATTCGGTTTGCGGCGCGAGTAGATTTTGCAGCGTTGTATCTACCGTCAAGATTGAAAACGCCTTTTGATGGGTTTTTTGATGAGAAGGTTTCTATATGATCCTTGTGCATGCCATCCATATAAAAGTAGTCGCCGGGCTTAAATTTTACATCGTCAACTTTCGTCTTTTTCGTGATCTGGAATATTTGTTGGCCTTGATATGTCTTTCCTGTTCTGGCCGACACTGGCTCGAGTGCTTCTCCTAATGGCGTGCCGCTAATGGGGTTATTGCTAAGGCCTAACGGATCAATCCACACAATCGGGTTCGGCGCGTATTGATAGAGGTTATCCCCACCCAACAACCCAATCGGATCCGGCTGGGTAAACCGCCCCACATCCGGATCAAAAAACCTGAAGGTGTTGTAGTGCAGCCCGGTTTCGCGGTCAAGATACTGCCCCTGAAAGCGCAGGTTCTGCTCACCTCCTGCCTGCCGATCATGCCACTCGTCCCGCGTTCTGCCCCAAGCCCGGTATTCGCTGTGCCACACCGTGTGACCGTCGGTGTCGGTCAGCTGTTCCGGCAGCCCGGCCAGGTTGGTATGGAAGTAGAAGATCGCCTCGCTACCGGGCTTGCCATCAAGGCGCGCCAGCGGTTCATAGCTGCCCGGATCGGCATACACATACAGGCTGGGCCTGCCGTCCTGCACTTCTTCGAGCAGGCGCAAGCCTTGCCAGTGGAACAGCGTGCGGTGGCTCGGCTCGCTGGCATCGTCGTGATACACCTGTTTGCTGATCCGCCGGCCCAGCGGGTCGTAGCCAAACACCACCCGTTGGCGCAGGGCGCCGTTCTGCTGATGCACCTTGATCAGTCGGTGCTCGGCGTCGTACTCGAAGCGTTGAATGCGGCTGCTGCCGATACGCTTTTCGCTCAGCCGTCCAAAGCGGTCGTAGCGATAGCGCTTGTCCTGATACACATGTACGCGGTTGTGCTTGATCAGCCCGTTGACCCGGTAGCCATCAAACAGGTTGCCGGCCGGGTCGTAATTGAGGCTTTCGATGTGCTGGCCCAGCGCCGTCGGGCTGTTGCGGTGCATGCTCTGGATTTGCTCGACAGGGTTATAGCCGTAGCTGGTGCTGCCTTGATACGAATTGCCGGTCGAGGAGTGGCCGTGGAATCGCCCGATCAGGCTGTCGTCATTGGCCGCTGCGGTCGATCGGCTGCCGCCAGGGCGCTGGGTCTGGGTCAGTATCTCGGCCACCAGGTTGTCGCTGGCATCGTACTGGTAGTCCTTCTGCAACAACGGCAACACTTCGCGGGCGACATTTTGATAATGGAGCGCCTTCTGGCTGAGGCGGCCATTGCGGTCGTAACGGGTGCGGGTGTGCAGGGCGCCCTGGGTGCGCAGCACCTCCTCGTGCAATACGTCGCGCTCGAAATCGCTGATCACCCGGCCACCCAGGTTGATTTGATGCAGGTGGCCGCTGCCGTAGTACAAATGGTTGAGCTGACGCTGATCGGGCAGGGTCAGGGTTTCAAGGTCGCCCAATTCGTCGTACTTATACTGCAGCAGACCGGCGCTGTTGGTCTCGCTGAGCAGTTGGCCGAGGGCATCGTAGGCATAGTCGAGCCGCTGCTCTTCACCTTGTTTGTCTATAAAGGCAATCGACAGCAGGTTGTCGGCGTTATCTTAGGCATACGCGGTGACGCCGTCGTCGGTACGTTTGCGGACCAACCGTCCTAGGGCATCACGTTCGAAATAATGCTCTAGCGGCGTGTGCGGCTCGGTCGCGTCTTCGCCGTCCAGTTCCGGTTCGGCCAGCAGGCGGTCCAGCGCATCCCACTTGAATCGGCAGCGTTCGTGGTTCTCATTGCTCAGGTGCAGCGGGCGGCTATCGGGTACTATCGCGATCATCGTCGGGAGTGGCTGCGTTGATAATTAAATTTTGTTAGGCGCTAAGTCGCGCAAACTCCATATCATTTTCAAATGATAGGTTGATACACCAAGAAAAGTCGCTGCGGAATAGGTAGTGGGATTGGGGGATGTCGACAATGGCGCACAGGAACGCTTGTAGGTCAGAAATTTTTACAGTGTAGGCGTGATCTGTAAGGCTGTCTCCTATATAAATTATCTCCGAGTCATCGTCATCTAAGTTGGGTATGGATTTTACAAAGTTGCAATAGTCTAGATGGATGTTTTCTGGGTTTGCTCTAGAGTATTTGTAATCCGGGAGCGAGGAGAGGTCTATTCGGCCGCCTATGGTTGGATACTTTTGGTCAATTATTTCTAAATATTGTTCTAGCGAATGTGGCGCGTTGATTTGTATTCCTGTCTTTTTGCAGGATTCGATAAGATCAAGGTCATATGACATTATTTTTATACTCCGCATGAAAGTGAGCGACTAAGTTTGCTGAATGTTTTTTGTATTCTGGAGACAATTGATCTTGTTGAGTTGAACATGAAGTGGGGACCTTTTTCCTTACCTGCCCAAGTGTTGATGTGAGCCTTGTTTCTATCGTCAAACTCAACTCTGAAACCGACTTTTCCGTTAGCCGTCTGCATTCCAATCGGCGTTCCCTTTATATCTCCAAAGCGCCCTAGTGTTTCCTTCTCGGCCCGGAATCCTCGCTTCTCAAGCCATTTCAAAGCCGCATTTCTAGCCTGTTCATATGACTCAAAGACCTTGTCAGTGGTTAAACCAAGCGGATCTACCCACCCCGTTGAATTCGGCGCATACAGATAGAGGTTCAGCCCACCCAACAACCCAATCGGATCCGGCTGGGTAAACCGCCCCACATCCGGATCAAAAAACCTGAAGGTGTTGTAGTGCAGCCCGGTTTCGCGGTCAAGGTACTGCCCCTGAAAGCGCAGGTTCTGCTCACCTCCTGCCTGCCGATCATGCCACTCGTCCCGCGTTCTGCCCCAAGCCCGGTATTCGCTGTGCCACACCGTGTGACCGTCGGTGTCGGTCAGCTGTTCCGGCAGCCCGGCCAGGTTGGTATGGAAGTAGAAGATCGCCTCGCTACCGGGCTTGCCATCAAGGCGCGCCAGCGGTTCATAGCTGCCCGGATCGGCATACACATACAGGCTGGGCCTGCCGTCCTGCACTTCTTCGAGCAGGCGCAAGCCTTGCCAGTGGAACAGCGTGCGGTGGCTCGGCTCGCTGGCATCGTCGTGATACACCTGTTTGCTGATCCGCCGGCCCAGCGGGTCGTAGCCAAACACCACCCGTTGGCGCAGGGCGCCGTTCTGCTGATGCACCTTGATCAGCCGGTGCTCGGCGTCGTACTCGAAGCGTTGAATGCGGCTGCTGCCGATACGCTTTTCGCTCAGCCGTCCAAAGCGGTCGTAGCGATAGCGCTTGTCCTGATACACATGTACGCGGTTGTGCTTGATCAGCCCGTTGACCCGGTAGCCATCGAACAGGTTGCCGGCCGGGTCGTAGTTGAGGCTTTCGATGTGCTGGCCCAGCGCCGTCGGGCTGTTGCGGTGCATGCTCTGGATTTGCTCGGCAGGGTTATAGCCGTAGCTGGTGCTGCCTTGATACGACTTGCCGGTCGAGGAGTGGCCGTGGAATCGCCCGATCAGGCTGTCGTCATTGGCCGCTGCGGTCGGTCGGCTGCCGCCAGGTTGCTGGGTCTGGGTCAGTATCTCGGCCACCAGATTGTCGCTGGCATCGTACTGGTAGTCCTTCTGCAACAACGGCAACACTTCGCGGGCGACATTTTGATAATGCAGCGCCTTCTGGCTGAGGCGGCCATTGCGGTCGTAACGGGTGCGGGTGTGCAGGGCGCCCTGGGTGCGCAGCACCTCCTCGTGCAATACGTCGCGCTCGAAATCGCTGATCACCCGGCCGTTAAGGGTGGGGTTCATGGATCGCATACGTAAAAAGTGAGCACTTGGGGTTGGGGCTGAACCTACATAGAAGTCATTGCCCTCGGCGCATTGAGGCGCTGCTGTTGATTGCGGCTCTGGCCAACTACCTCATCTTCCTGACAGGGCTACGGGCCCGTGAAAGCAAATTGGAACAGCGTTATCAGAGCAACAGCCTTAAAGATAGGCGGGTGCTTTCGTTGTGGCGCTTAGGGCTGGAGTATTGGCGTTGCTGCACGGACTTTGGTGGACGAGAGCATTTAGAAAAGCTCGAGCAGGCCCTGCGTGACGAGGTGCATTATCAGGCGCAGAGCCTAGAGTAGATTTGTGGGGATCCCTCAGAGTCCGAGTGCATTTCTTTGTTTGGTTCTTCTGAGCGATCATCTGAAAAAGCCCAATATCCAAAAATTAAGCTCAAGGGTACGCTCCTCAGACGGCTACATTGCAAAATAGAAGGCTTTTTCAAAAAAATGTCTTAGTCTAGGTTGGCTAAAAATTTAATGATTTCATTTTTGTTTTTTCCGTATGGCGGTTTCCAATATGTTGTATCATTCTCAATCCATTTATCATATGCATCAACGCCCAATTCTTCGGATAAACTATGGTGGAGGATTTTTCTTGTTTCAGCTAGTTTGTCAAGGACGTCTTTTTCTCTGAAAAATAATAACAACGCTAGTGCGGTGGTTTCTTTGTCTTCAAATCCAGATCCTATTTTGTCAATAGTAATCACCACTTCTTCTAGGTGGGTCAGAATACTTTTAAGTTCTGAAACTCCTATTCTGCATTTTTTACTCATTTTATGGGCACCGTTTGTTGAAAGAGGTTGTTTTTTTATCTAGCACGACGTCGCCTTTTATTTTGAACTCCTCAACGCCTAAATTGTTTTTTCTGAACTCTACTCTTCCAGTGTCTATGTCGAAGTCAATATGGTTTCGCGCGTGGTGCGGTCTTATTTTGAATTTTTTAGCTGCATCGGCCATGCTCAGCGGCTTCCCTTTGGCTTTGGTGGCAAATACGGAATTTTGGTCACCGGCCTTAATTACCATACTATTTTTTATTCCCTCTAATCCTTGATTGCTCGTGTAATGCCGTAAGCGAATAGTTTCGAGGCCGAGCGGATCAATCCATCCAATCGCATTCGGCGCGTATTGACAGAGGTTCAGCCCACCCGCCAACCCAATCGGATCCGGCTGGGTAAACCGCCCCACATCCGGATCAAAAAACCTGAAGGTGTTGTAGTGCAGCCCGGTTTCGCGGTCAAGGTACTGCCCCTGAAAGCGCAGGTTCTGCTCACCTCCTGCCTGCCGATCATGCCACTCGTCCCGCGTTCTGCCCCAAGCCCGGTATTCGCTGTGCCACACCGTGTGACCGTCGGTGTCGGTCAGCTGTTCCGGCAGCCCGGCCAGGTTGGTATGGAAGTAGAAGATCGCCTCGCTACCGGGCTTGCCATCAAGGCGCGCCAGCGGTTCATAGCTGCCCGGATCGGCATACACATACAGGCTGGGCCTGCCGTCCTGCACTTCTTCGAGCAGGCGCAAGCCTTGCCAGTGGAACAGCGTGCGGTGGCTCGGCTCGCTGGCATCGTCGTGATACACCTGTTTGCTGATCCGCCGGCCCAGCGGGTCGTAGCCAAACACCACCCGTTGGCGCAGGGCGCCGTTCTGCTGATGCACCTTGATCAGTCGGTGCTCGGCGTCGTACTCGAAGCGTTGAATGCGGCTGCTGCCGATACGCTTTTCGCTCAGCCGTCCAAAGCGGTCGTAGCGATAGCGCTTGTCCTGATACACATGTACGCGGTTGTGCTTGATCAGCCCGTTGACCCGGTAGCCATCAAACAGGTTGCCGGCCGGGTCGTAATTGAGGCTTTCGATGTGCTGGCCCAGCGCCGTCGGGCTGTTGCGGTGCATGCTCTGGATTTGCTCGACAGGGTTATAGCCGTAGCTGGTGCTGCCTTGATACGAATTGCCGGTCGAGGAGTGGCCGTGGAATCGCCCGATCAGGCTGTCGTCATTGGCCGCTGCGGTCGATCGGCTGCCGCCAGGGCGCTGGGTCTGGGTCAGTATCTCGGCCACCAGGTTGTCGCTGGCATCGTACTGGTAGTCCTTCTGCAACAACGGCAACACTTCGCGGGCGACATTTTGATAATGGAGCGCCTTCTGGCTGAGGCGGCCATTGCGGTCGTAACGGGTGCGGGTGTGCAGGGCGCCCTGGGTGCGCAGCACCTCCTCGTGCAATGCGTCGCGCTCGAAATCGCTGATCACCCGGCCACCCAGGTTGATTTGATGCAGATGGCCGCTGCCGTAGTACAGGTGATTGAGCTGGCGCTGGTCGGGCAGGGTCAGGGTTTCAAGGTTGCCCAATTCGTCGTACTTATACTGCAGCAGACCGGCGCTGTTGGTCTCGCTGAGCAGTTGGCCGAGGGCATCGTAGGCATAGTCGAGCCGCTGCTCTTCACCTTGTTTGTCTATAAAGGCAATCGACAGCAGGTTGTCGGCGTTATCGTAGGCATACGCGGTGACGCCGTCGTCGGTGCGTTTGCGGATCAAGCGACCGAGGGCATCGCGCTCGAAGTGGTGTTGCAGCGGGGTGGGTGATTCGGCTCTGTCCTTGCCGTCCAGATCGGGCTCGGCATTCGGCGCGGGAATATGGTGGATGCCGGTGACATCCCCCAACGGGTTGTACTGATAAATACGTCCGCTGCCATCCAGGTCCTGCTGGGCCAGCAGACGGTCCATCACGTCCCACTCGAAGCGGTAGCATTCGCGGTTTTCATTGCTCAGGTGCAGCAGGCGGTGATAGGCGTCGTAGCCAAATTCGACGCTGTGGCCGAGGGCATCGACCCGCTGGATAAGCCGGCCACTACGGTCATAACGCAGGCGGGTAATGCGCTGGGCCGGGTCGGTGTAGGCGGTCAGCTGGCCGGCGGCATCAATGTCGTAGCGATCAATACGGCCGTCGGGGCGCTGGCTTTCGATCAGATAGCCGCGGGCGTCATACCGATAGTGGGTATGCTCGCCGCGGGCGTTGATGGTTTCGCTGAGCAGGCCGCGTTGATCATAGCGGTAGTGGGTCTCGTGGTTGGAGCAGTCACGGTAGTTGAGCAATTGCCCGTGAACGTTCCAACGCAAATATTTGTGTTTGTCTAAAGGATCGGTGATGCATTCGACCTGGCCCTGGGCGTTATACCGGTATTGGGTCTTTCGGCCGAGGGGATCTTGCTCCCAAAGCAGATTACCCTGGCCGTCGTAACCGAAGCGTTGAGTGCGCCCGGCGCCATCGGCGATGCTCAGGGGTAATGCCCAGTGGCGGGTGTAGCGGATCCTTTCGCAGCGGCCCAGCGGGTCGCGGGTTTCGATCAGGCGGCCGAGTTCGTCGTAACCGTATTGCCATTGGCCGCCTTGCGGGTCGATGCTTTTGAGCAGTTGGCCGCTGAGCACGTCTTCCTGCCAGCAGTGCCCCATGGGGTCGATGTGTTTGTAGATTTCATAGAAGGGCCCCCAGTAGTAGTGGTCCTGGCGACCGAGGCTGTCGGTGACGTGGGTTTCGCCTTTTTCCAGGTCGTACTCGAAACGGTAGTCTTCGCCATCACTGCCCCAATGGCGAATGACGCGCCACTCATGGTCAGGCTGAGGCTCCAGCAGGGGCGGGAAGTTGCAGGGGCTGCCATCTGAGCGTACGGATTGCGGACGTTGTTCGGGAACTTTGAAACGTTGCCATTGATACTGTCGGGTCGCGCCGCTGGGCAGCGTGTGGCTATCGAGGTAGCCTTGCGCCGTGTAAGTGAAACGACGTAGGACTTGGCCTGTGGCATCGAGTACTTCCTGCAACTGGCCGCTTTGGGTGTAGCGATAGCTGGCAAGTACTTCGGTCTGTTCGACCTGCGGGTCATCGCCAAGCTTGATATAGAGCCGCTCCACTTGGCTGACCCGCTTCGGGTGTTGCGTGTCATAGCTCAGTCGGATGGTGGTTCGGCTCAACCCGTCGCACAGGTAGTGCAGTCGCCCTGTCTGATCGTAGAGAAGCCCCAGCGTATTC
This sequence comes from Pseudomonas alvandae, assembly GCF_019141525.1. Classification (GTDB taxonomy): domain Bacteria; phylum Pseudomonadota; class Gammaproteobacteria; order Pseudomonadales; family Pseudomonadaceae; genus Aquipseudomonas; species Aquipseudomonas alvandae. Next base: position 3,996,474 of record NZ_CP077080.1, on the reverse strand, counting down.
AGGTTGCGATCACCCAGCTTGATCAGGCGTGAGCGTTTCGGGTTATGCGGGTCGTTCTGAAAGACTTGATAGAGGCCGGTGTAGATATCCTCGACCACGGTCTGCCCGTCTTCCAGTTGAAAGAGCGCCAACCCATCGAGCACGCTGACAAAGGCATCGCCCGCTTTCAAGCAGCCCAGTTCCAGACGGGTGCCTTCCTCGTCGACATAGATCCACAACTCGCCATCCTCGGGATGAGGCACACGCAGGATTTCCACCTCGTAGGGCACGCTCCAGCCCATGCCGAACAGGCCGTCGCTGCGCAGGTCGTTGCTGTCGTAGCCCCTGGCCCATTCAATGGGAAGCAGGCCCGGTAAGGTGAAATCGTGATCCTCGGGGCCGCCCAGCACCTTGCTTCCGGTTGAAACAATCACCGGGTTGCCTTTGCACGGACGAATGCGCGGCAGCGGTTTGGGACTGCCCTTCGGTCGTGGCCGAAGCTTGATTTTGCGCGAGATCAACATGCCGGCCACCATGCCGGTGAACTGCGCAATCTTGCTTTTGCCATTGCGGATATCCCGCACGGTCAGCGGCTCACCCCCGATGCGCACGTTGGGAGAGACATTGGCATCGCTGTCGATGGTTGCATCGCACGTGGTCTTGTCGCCGGCTCGGGCTGCCGGCTGTCCGTTGATGAGCACCTTGCTGGACCCTTGCGCGATGTAGGTATCGGGCATAGGGGGATGGCGTTCGCAGGTAACCTTATCCTGGTCTGCTGGCTCTGTTCCCGGGGCTGCTTGTGTGGTGACAGGAGGGTTGAAGATGTCGTAGATCGCCATGCCCAGCCCTAGCACAGGTAAGAGCATGGGCGCGGCGGACATCGCCATTGCTCCGACATTGTCCAGAAATGACGGTTCTGCCTCCTCTTCGGAGGCGTCCGCGCCGCTGCCTCCTGTGCTGCGCCCTGCGGCCCGAGCTGCGGCCTTTCCGTTGATGCGGGTGTCTTGCGAGCCGCTTTCAATCTTGCCGAATGGCTCTGCCGGGAACACGCTGTTGGCAAGGGAATCACACCCGTCGGTGATGGCTTCACCGATGCTCTTGTCACCGATGGGAATCATGCTGGCACCGCCTACCAGTGCTCCAGCAATCACAGGGACGAGTACTGCCGCCGCACCGCCCGTGCCCACCACCGCCACAACGGTCCCGGCGATAGCCGCCGCAACGAGAGCGGTCGCGGCAGCGTAGACAACCGCTTCTGCCAATGCACTCATCAGCTCGGCAGCCAATGGTGGGTGAAGGATCGCGTCTCCTTCCCTGGCGGCATGGACGTTCTGCGCCATGGGCGTGTGCTCCTTGCTGTGGCGTGTATGCAAATGGGTTGAGTGGCCTGATCAGGAAAAGAGCAGGCTGTCTTTGATCACGCGCCAATGGCTGATATCTGCCTCGGTAAGCGCGCTGTGTTTGCTGTAGTTCAGGACCAGCAGGCGTTGTTGCCCAGGCAGTTGGCAGGCCAACTGGCGCTGATACGTAGGCTGATTTACGTGCGTGAACTGGAGTGCTGCTTCACGACCTTCGACTTGCTTGTCTTTCCCAATAAAAACGATCACGGGATCGGTGCAGGTCAACGCGGTGAGCCGTTTGCGCAGCAAGTCCAGTTGAAATGTGTAGGCGTCATCCAGGGTCTGGTGTTCTGGTAGCGCGCTACGGGCGATGACCAATGTGGTTTGCCGCTGGCGAAACTGGAGCATGTTCAATGTGGTGTCATCGGGCATTTCATCGCCGAGATCGACGTTGAGATCCTGAGTCAGGTATCTGGCCATTCGGGTTCCTTATTGGGGAAAATACAGGTCAGTCATCAAAGGTCTCAGTCCTGCTGAAAATGACTGTTGGCTTCGTCTTGGAGCGCGCTGGCAGCTCGCCCGTCAGCCGCAACGGCAGCAGTGCCGCCTTCCACATTGAGATCGAGCATGCCGTCGGGGGTGTTGATCTGGCCGGACTGCAATCCGGTGATATTGAAGTTCTCGCAGGTGATGTTCAGCGTGCCGTTGGCCTGCAGCTCGATCACCGTCTTGCCGCATTTCAGGCGTAAAGCGTTGCCCACTTCGACGGTGTATTCGTTGGCGACCGAGTCACTTTTGCTGCCGCCTACTTTCAGCGTGTCATTGGCCTTCACCACCCGCATGCGGGTGCGGCCCACGGTGATGGTTTCGTCCTGACCCACCTGGCTGTTTCTGTCAGCGCCGATTGATTGGCTCTGGTTGTTCTTGACCACCGTGTTCTGGTCTTTCTGGGCATGGACAAACACTTCCTCCTGCCCCATCTCATCCTCAAAGCGCAGCTCATTGAAGCCTTCACCCTTATGGGTCCGGCTCTTGATGGTCATCCGCGTCTTGTGTTTGGGCAGCGGGTAGGGCGGCAGATTGGTCTCGCGGTACGCGGTCCCAGTGGCGATCGGCTGGTCGGGATCCCCGTCCAGATAGCTGATCACCAGCTCCTGACCCACACGCGGGATCGCCATGGAGCCCCAGGTCGCCCCGGCCCAGCCCTGGGTGACGCGGATCCAGCAGGAGCTGTGGTCGTTGTTTTTGTCCGAGCGATCCCAGGGGAACTGCACTTTCACCCGGCCCCATTCATCGCAATAAATCTCTTCCCCCGGTGGCCCAACCACCGTGGCAATCTGCGGGCCGTCGATGCAGGGTTTGTCGCGTAGCGGTGCCTTCCAATCCGAGGTCCAGCGAATGGCGCTGGCCTTCAACGAGTAAGACGTACCGAGGCCGCTCCCAAACGATTCTTCCTGCAAGCTGGTGTGCTGTTTGCCTTCGTGCTGGATGGCGATGGTGCGCCAACGGTCATTGAAGTCCTCACGCGGATGCTCGTTGAGGTCGAAGGCCAACCCCGGTTGCAGGCGCGCGTCATCACCTTCCACGTGGGCCAGCTTGGCGTCGTTGCGCAGGGCGGCGAGACGCGTCTTGGTGAACGGCTTGCCGGCGATGTCGCGCTTGTAGCGGCCAGGATAGTCGTAGCGTTCGTAGTCCTTGTGCTGGTTGTTCAGGTCCTGGTTGCCGGTGACGGTGTGCTGCTGGTTGTAGTGCGGGTGGGTGAAGGTGTAGTCGCGCTGTACCTGCACGGCGGTGCGCACCTGTTCGGTGTAGTGGAAGCGGGTCAGTGCCGGTTCCAGGGCGTCGCCGCCACTCATGGGTTGGTAGATCACCGGGCAGTCGGTGTGGGTGCCGATGGTGCCGAGGCCGCCAACGCGGTCGGTGAGGACCAGGGTGTGGCCGTCGGCGCGGTGTTCGAAGGTGTAGAGCAGGCCTTCTTCGGCGGCGAGGCGGGCGATGAAATCGAGGTCGGTTTCGCCGGCCTGTACGCAGTATTCGCGAGGTTGATGGTCGAAGCAGATTTCAGTGCGGATGTCGGTCAGCTTTTGCTCGGCCAGCATGCTGGTGATGATGCCGGGCACGGTCTGGCCCTGGAAAATGCGCCAGTTGGAACGCAGCCCAAAACGCGCCAATGTCGGTTCGACCACGGCGGTGTAGCGGGTGCGGCGAAAGCCGGTGTCGCCCTGTTGGAACAGGCTGACCAAACCGTGGACGTAGCGCACCGGGATTTCACCGCGCCAAAGGGTGAACAGCCCCGCCAGATCGAGCACCCGATTGAAGTCGATGGCGGCATTGTGGCTGGCCAGTTCCAGGGTGAGCTTGAACGGCTGGGACAGGCCTTCTTCGAGGGTGAACGAGACCACCTCGAAGGGATCGCCTTTCAAGGGCTCGAAGGTGAAACGCAGGTCGCTTTGGCGGGGCATGGGGCCTCCTTGTCGAGAGTGTGAATGTCAGTCGATCAACCAGCTGCTATCACCGTTTTCCAATTTTCCATCGTGATCGGTGGTATCGCCGACACGGGCTACTGGCTGTCCATTGACGGTCATCGAGGGCGAGCCGCTGGTGATGACGGCGCCGCATCCAAGGGTGTCGCCGACACGGGCGACGGCGTGGCCGTTTACGGTCACGTTGCGCGTACCGCTGTCGACGGTGGTGGGGCCACACAACGGGCAATCATGGTCGTGTCCGACCAGAACGACGGCGGGCATAGAACCTCCTGTAAATTATCGAGTCAGTGAATATTCCGCCGCCTGAGCGGCGGAACATGCCGGTTGGCGCTTAAGCCGGCTTACGCCAGTCATCCGAGGCTTCGGTGCCGGCCACCACGTGGGTCCAGCTGACCTTGCGATACGCCAAGCTGGTCTTGATCAGTTGGGTGTAGTTTTCGTTGTCACTGTTCTGCGCGTGGGGCAGGACGGTGTGAATGTCGACGACGGTGGCGTCTTCCAGCTTGGTGGTGAAGAAGTGCTCCTGCTTGCCGTCGCCCGAGGTGCGGAACCACTTCACTTCAACGGTTGGCAGCATTTCGCCGGTGGCCAGGGCCTGATAGAGCATCGGTGAGGCTTTGTTCAAGGCGCTGGTGAATGTCAGTGGCTTGTGCACCCGTTGCCCGGATGGTTGGCCACTCTGTGGGTCGGTGGGGGTACCGATTGCATGGTCGATTTCCTGGGCGAGGATTTCGTCTTCGTGGCCTTCGACATAAACGTTGCCCACCGAGTCGGCGGTGAACGCGCCCTTGGTGATGTGGCCTTGGGTTTTGCCGTGGATGCTGATGTACGCAGGTGTTGGCATGACAAGCTCCTTGTCGTGATCAAGTGAACGGCCCCTGGGGGCCGCAGGTTATGGCCGACACGGCCATGGCTTTGCAGGCGCTCGGGATAAGCGCGCTGAAAATCGGTTACAGGTGCAGCACCCGCTCCAGGGATTCCAGCACCTGCTGGGTGATGGTGTTCAGGCGGACCGAGTAGATCGTGTAGGCGACCGTCAGCACGACGGCGGCCATGGCCCAGGGTGTCCACAACGGCCAGGCGCGTTTGATCCGGTAGTTGCGCGGGGCGACGTTTTCCAGCGGGTCGCTCAGGCGCTTGGGTGTTTCGCCGCGCAAGGGGCGCAGCAGGCCGTGCAGTTGGGTGATGATCTTCTGTATTTCGTCATCGCCCTTGATATGGGCGCCGTATTTGCCCTTCAGTCCGGAGATCAGGCACTGGTACATGAACTCCAGCACATGCTGGTACCGGGGCGCTTCGAGGATCATGTTGTTCATCACGGTGAAGAATCTTTCGCCGCCTTGGGTTTCGCCGTGGAATTGGCTGAGCAACGAGCGTGCGCTCCAGCTGGAGAGCCTGCCCCAGGTGGTGCGCATGACCACCTCGTCCACCAGCAGGCACAGGCTGTAGGAGTAGGCCTTGAGCATGCCGGCGTCGTAGTCGAGCTGACTGACTTCTTCCATGATCGTGGTGATCTGGTTGCTGACGCTTTTGTACAGCGCGGGCACGTCGTCGTGCTGGTCCAGGCGGCGCAGACGGATGACCAGTCCGATCAGCGGCGTGGCGGCATCGCACAGTGGGTTCCAGGCCAGACCACGCATGTCGAACTCTGGGTCGGCCAAGAGTGTTTGGTTGCTGACAGTGATCGTTTCACCGTCAACGTTGATGGCGCCGGAGACTTCCTCGTGATGCCATGAATCTGGTGTGGCCTTAGTCATCTTTTTCACTCCTGATCGCCCAGAACTGCAACTCCAGCGCCGGGAACTCACCGGCAATATGGAAACCGAACCCGCTACCACTGCTCAGGCTTAGCCAGGCAGGGTGATGCCGGTCGAGTTCGAAATAGCTGAAACCGGCATGGAACGGCAGGTGCCGCGGCGCCACCGGCAGCGGCCGCAGTGGAATGCCCGGCAGTTGCAGGCTGACCAGTTGCTCCAGCCCTTCGGTGGAGGTGATCTTGATCTGCTTGGGCAGTTGCTGGCGCAGGGTCTCGGCGGGCAGTTCGGCGCGCACGGCGAGGATGAACTCGGCGTTGTCCAGCAGGCGCTTGTCGTTCAACGCGGCGATGCGCACGCCGTACCGCTGCTCGACAATCGGCAACGACACCGCACGCGGTTGCAGCACGGTACCGAGGGCACGACGCAAGGTGTGTTCCAGCATCTGGAACGATTCGCGCAGGTTGTCGTGCTGGTAGGCCGGGTATTCCTGGGGCAGGTGGTCCTCATCGGTAAAGGTCACCAGTTCGCCGCAGGCCTGGGCCAGGGCGATGTACAGCCGTTCCGGGTGGACTTGGCGCTGGCGAGCCAGGTGCTGGAACAGCGGGCACAAGCGGTTGAGGGTTTGCAGCAGATTGAAATCGGTGACATCGGCCACGCCCGACTGCCCCGGTGAACCGATGCGTTGCGCCAGGTTCTTGGCCCGCTCGCGCATCAGCCCGGCCACTTCGCCCAAGTAGCGGTGCAGCGCCGGCACGGCTTGCAGGGACAGGCTGGTGGGGTAGAAATGCTCGTCCATCACCAGGCTGCCGTCCGGGCGTTTGTCCTTGATCTTGCCCAGGGCGATGCCGGTGAAGGCACTGCGGTCGCTGTGTTCGAGCATCAATTGCAGGTTGGGCACGGCAAGGTCCATGCCGACCTGATCGCCGTCATCGCTGTGGGTGTCGCGGATTTCTTCCCGGCGGACAATGTAGCGGCTGTTGCCGTACTGGTCGGGCCAGCGCACTTCGAGGGCGCCGTTGGAGCGCAGCGGCAGGGTCAGGTAGACGATTTGGCTGACGGCGCTGCTATCGGCGATTTCCAGCGGGGAGGGCGGTGCCAGGTCGTGGGGAATGTCGAAGACGCTGCCATCGGGCATGATCCCGCGTGCCCGGGTAATGGCGATTTTGCCGAAGCCCAGGTATTCGTCGTTCAACGCCAGTTCGCTGAAGCCGTAGAGGGTGTCGTTGAGGCTGTGCAAACGCTGGTGCACGGCGGCTTCGGCGGCACGGGCCTGTTGCTGGAAGTGCTGGGGCTTGACGAACAAACCTTCATGCCAGATGACGGGGTTACGTGAACTCATCGGAAATTACTCGGGGCAAAAGCGGCTGAAAAAAGCGTCATCGGGTTTCTCCCTTGAGGCTGACCTGCGCGGCGTCCAGCTGCACCAGCACCGCGTATTGCCGGCCTTTCGGCTCGACGCGCAGACGCTGTTTCCACTGGCCGACCTCGCTGTTGTGGTAGTTGGCAATCACCGCGATAAAGCGGGTGTCTTCATCCAGGGCGCGCAGGTCGATGAACTTGAATTGTCCGGGCTGGAGCAGGTAGTCGTCGGCGCGGATATAGGTGCTGCCCAAGGTCTTTTTCAGGTCTTCGGTCAGGGCCTGGGGGCTGGCGTTGACCAGCAGCGAGTCGTCGGCCAGTTGCAACACCTTGAAGGCGATCGGCGTGGCGACATGCGCCAGTGCCGGGTTGCCCCACGGGGTGGTCAGGCGTACACCCTGAGCGTCGTAGTCACCCAGCAGCGAGTCTTCCAACGGCGACATCGGCACTACGGGCGCCGGTTCATCGCTCAGTGGCGATTGGGCCGGCACGCTTTCGTAAAGGTGACTGAGCAGGGTTTGCACCTTGTCCGCCAGGGCTTGCGGGCTGGCGGCTTGCACGTTGAGGGTGTAGGGCGAACGGCTCGCGTCTTCATCCGGCGCCGTGCCGGTGCTGATCAGGCGTGGGTTGACGTTGTCGCTGGCGTACAGGCTCAGGGAGTAGCGGCTGGGCTGGTCGTCGGGGCCGCCGACTGGGACCGACGGCGTCCAGATCACCTGGCCGATCTTGCCGAGCATGGTGCAACCACCCAGGGCCAGGCAGGCCAGCAACAAGCTACCCAGGCGCAGGGTGCTGAACAGGCTGGCGGTGCGCTTGGGTGCAGGCGCGCAACGGTCAGCCAGCGGTTCGGGTGGCGGCGCTTGATGCATTGCTCGCAGCGGGTCGCCTTGCTCGGCTGGATCCTCGGGCCGGCAAAGGCGCTCGAATTCCGGACAAGTGGCAGGTCGCCTGTCCGCCGGTGGCCTACTTGGCAGGTCTTCCTGGTGCCACACGTGCATGCCCTGAGGGTGGCCGCCGAGCAGTTCATTCAGCGAGCGCTGCCCTGGGGCGTGCTCACCCAGCTGCACCGCGATCTGATACGCACCAATCTGCAACCGATCACCGTCGTTGAGGCTCACCGCCATATTGCGACCCAACGGCAAATCATGATCATTGGCGTAGGTATGGCCACTGCGGTCGACCACACAAAAGCGCCCCTCGACGACTCTGATTTCACAGTGATTGGGTTGCACGCTGTTGTGGCGATCCTCCAGGCGCCAGTCCGCCGCGGCACTGCCGATGCTGCCGCCTTGTGGGCCAAACCGGTGAAGGGGCAAATACCCGTGCAACAACTGCGCAGGATTATTGATGACCAGCGTCAACTTCATGCGCGCCCCCGAATCCGCACCACGGCGGGATGACGTTGTTCTTGATGTTCAATAAAGCTGGTCCAGCCCAGGTGGGTGCCGCCGGAGCGTTGCAGGTTGAAGGGCGGTACGTCCTCTTCGCGCAGGCCCAGTTCCAGGTCGTAGGCAGTGACGTCGCGCAGTAGAAAATCCATCAACTGGCGCAATCGTCCGAACTGCTCACCGCTGGGCAGAAACTGCCGAAAGCGCGTCTGGGTCAGGTTGGGAATCACCAAGGTGAATTTGCTGGCGCGGGTCTTGCTGCGGTCGCCCACCACAAAGTCGTTGCCCAGGGTGCCGTTGGCCTTGCCCAACACCAGGCGCTGACGCTGCGGAAAATTTACCGAGCGCACCTCGAACTCACGGATGTACACGCCGTTCAGGTCGAAGCAATGCTCGACGATGCCAGATACCACCGAGGGTGACCGGCTACGGCTGGCAATCAACCCGGCAAAGCTCAGCAGGCGGCCCCAGGGCAGCGGCGTGGCACCGCGAAGGTCGTTGTCGTTCAGCCCGACCATGGAGAATACGTAGCGCGAAAAGCGGTCGCTGGCCTCGGCCTGGAAGCGAATGTAGTAGCGGTACTTGCGCCAGCTGGTGTGCAGCAGGGTCAGCAAGCGATGGTTGAAAAAATCCATGAACGCCGGGCGGATCCCGCGCTCCTGTGATTGTTCGTAGGCCAGGCGGTCCAGGTAATAGCCGGGCAGTGGCGAGTCGGTGCCGTGCACGCCAAAGAAGCTCGTCTGCAAGCGATAGCGCACCTCGTCGCGATCCTCCTCAAGGCGCGCCGCCTCGACCACATCGGAGGCCGGAAAGCCTAACCCCGCATGGCTTTGCAGGCGCACACGACGGCGCGCCGCCGCACTCAAGGGCTGCGCCTCCAGGTCATCGCCATGCAAAGCGTGCAAATGCTCCAGCAGACGGTGAAACGAATAGTTCCGCGCGTCGGCCAGCAGCACATCGGCTAGATCACGGGTTGTCTGCCGGTCAACAGTGGCCATTCATAACGCTCGTTGTTGGTGGTATTGATCACTTCCAGGCGATGGAAGGAATTGATGCTCGCGTACAGGGCGAAGAAGTGCGAAAGCACGCTGGCAAACAGGTACAGCTCGCCCTCGCAGAGAAAAGCGTTCTGGTCCAGTTGCAAGCGGGTCTGCAAGCCGCGCACCGGCTGGCCATTCATCAGCCAATCGATGGGCGTGGTTACGGCATTCTGGATACCGTTGAGGCGTTTGCGCGTGGCGCGGGACTGTTGCAAGTCGTGTAAGGCAGCAAAGTCATAGGCGCGGATCACCGCCTTGAGCGGCTCGGCCGACAGCAGCGACAGGTAGTTCAGCGACAGGTTGGAAATCAGCGTCCAGTGCAGGCTGCTGTCCAGCACGGGCCGGTAGCTGCGAGTCGGTGCGATCAGGTTGGTGTAGGTGGCAAACGACGGCGTCACTTCGGTGGACAGCGACACATCCCCAACACCCAGCAACTGCGGCAGATCACGGTTGCTACAGGTCAACTCGATGGACGCCGCTTCATGCTCTCCGATGTACAGGCTTTCATCGCCCCGCACGAAAGCAATGCGATGACGCAAGCCCTCGCGGCTATGGGACTCCTCGATATGCGTGCGGAAGTACAGTGCCGTGCGGCCTCGCGCGTGCTCGATCTCATGCTGGAAGGACTCGAACGGCGTAAAGCACCGCAACGGATCGCCCTGGCGCTCCTTGTCGGCGGCATCCCAACCGGCCACCTTGTCGACACTGAAAATCTCGTAGGCTTCGGGCCTGTTGCCGCTGGGCCTTATCCGCCGCTCCAGGCTGCGCCCGTCCAGCGCGATCGGGTTGGCATCGTGGCGGAACAGGTTGACCGCAGGCGCGCAGTACAGGTGCAAGTCGCTGGTACGCAGGCGGATATCAGGCGGCATGGGCCGGCTGAACTGAAACTCGAAACGCAGGGTGGTGGCGCTGACATCCGGCCAAACGTGAGCCAGGCGGTTCAGACTGAAAAAGTGGTACCGCTGCGGGAACACAAAGTACTCCTGCAGGATGCGGTAGCCATCGAACACATTGCGCGGGTAGGGCAGCAGGGCCTCCTCAGGGGTGAAACCGGGGAAGCCGATATTCTTGGCTGACAGGCGATAACTTTGGTCATCGATGTGCAGCGTGACGCGGTCCAGATAATGGGCAAGCCACAGGTACAGGGTCAGCGCGGTGGCGCTATCGCCGCCCAGGTGAAAGTCCAGCTGGTCACAGGCTATGCTGGTCAACGGCTGCTCGGTCAACACCTTGAGGTCGATGCGCATCACCGAGGCCTCGCGGCTGTGGGCGTCACTGACGTCCTGCAAGGCCAGTGGGTACAGGTTGACGTCGGTGCAGGTGCGGAACTGGCAGGAGATGCCATCTACCGGTTTGGCAAACAACGGCGTGCCTTTGGGAATCACCTGGCGCTGGCTGATCGCGTCGGGCAACGGTGTAAAGCGAATGATGGTCGCGCTGGGCAAGGGTCGCAGGTAGTTGGGCCAGAGCATCTGCAACAGCGGATGGGTCAGTTCTGGCAAATCATCGTCGATTTTCATGCCCAGCTTGGCGGTGAGGAAGGCAAAGCCTTCCAGCAGCCGCTCCACGTCCGGGTCGCCGGCCTGATCGCCGAGAAATTGCGCCAGTTGCGGGTTGTCCTCGGCAAACTCGCGGCCGAGTTCGCGCAGGTAGCGCAACTCCTCGGCAAAGCGTTGTTTCAAGTCCATCGCATTCTCATCTCACTCGGGTGTAGCCGTCGTGGCCATGCAGGGCCACCTCGATCTGCACCAGTTCTTCCTTTTGGTGGATCCGTACCTGGCAATCGAGCCGAAAGTTCAGCTCCAGCGGCAGGTCCGGGTCGGGCTGAAAGCGCACGCCCGTGACCCTGATGCGCGGTTCAAATGCTTCTACCGAACGCCGGATATCGGCGCTGATGGCCACCACCAAGTCACTGCTGGCCTGGGTGACGCCATTGAAGTCACGCAGGCCCAGCTCAGGGCTGCTTTGCGAGCAGCCCTGGCGTGAGTTGAGCACTTGTTCCAGATGGTGTTTGATCGCCTCGATACGCTGGCGCGCCTGTTCATCCGCGCTGCCGGGGCGGTAGCGCGGTGCGTCGGGTTCCAGGCGTTCGAACAGGCTGCCGCCCACTTATTGAGTGTCCAGGCGGCCGACCAGGGAGATTTCGAAGTTGGCGCCCATGTACTTGAAGTGCGGCCGCACGGCCAGCGACACCTGGTACCAGCCCGGATCGCCGGCCACGTCCTGCACGACAATTTGCGCGGCGCGCAAGGGGCGCCGGCTGCGCACGTCGGAGGAGGGATTTTCCTGATCGGCGATGTACTGCTTGAGCCAGGTGTTGAGTTCGCGCTCCAGATCCTGGCGTTCCTTCCAACTGCCAATCTGTTCGCGCTGCAGCACCTTGATGTAGTGGGCCAGGCGATTGACGATAAACAGGTACGGTAACTGGGTGCCGAGCTTGTAGTTGGTCTGCGCTTCCTGGCCTTCGCGGGTCTTGGGGAAGTTCTTCGGTTTTTGCACCGAGTTGGCGGAGAAGAACGCCGCGTTATCGCTGTCTTTGCGCATGGTCAGGGGAATGAAACCGGCTTCGGCCAGCTCGAATTCCTTGCGGTCGGAAATCAGCACTTCGGTGGGGATCTTGGCCTGCAACTGGCCGAGGGATTCATAGAGGTGCACCGGCAAGTCGTCCACCGCGCCGCCGGACTGCGGGCCGATGATGTTCGGGCACCAGCGGTAGCGAGCGAAGCTGTCGGTGATGCGCGAGGCCATCAGGAACGCGGTGTTGCCCCACAGGTAATTGTCGTGGTTGCCGTCGACGGTTTCGTTGTAGCAGAAGCTGCGAATCGGGTTCTCCAGCCCATCGTAAGGCGAGCGCAGCAAGAAGCGCGGCAGCGTCGCGGCGATGTATTTGGAGTCTTCCATCTCGCGCAGGCTGCGCCATTTGGTGTGGCCGGGGCCTTCAAAGATATCGCTGACTTCCTTGACCGATGGCAGGTCCTGATAGCTCTTGAGGTTGAAGAACTCAGGGCCGGCAGCCATCACGAACGGTGCATGGGCCATGGCGCCCACGGAGGCGACGTAGCTCAACAGCTTCATGTCCGGGGACGATGGGCCGAAGGTGTAGTTGCCGATCATCGCCGCGATCGGCTCGCCACCGAACTGGCCGTAACCTGAGGTGTAGGCGTGCTTGTACAGGCCGCTGCGGGTGATGTCACCGGCGTTGTCGAAGTCGTCCAGCAGCTCTTCCTTGGTGACATGCAGCATTTCCAGCTTGATGTTCTCGCGAAAATCCGTGCGATCCACCAGCAGCTTCAACCCACGCCAGGCCGATTCCAGTTGCTGGAACTGCGGCTGGTGCAGGATTACGTCCATCTGCTTGCTCAAGGCACGGTCGATTTCAGCGATCATCTGGTCGACCCGGTGCTTGTTGACCGGTTGCTGGTGATCACCGCTTTGCAGGATCTCGCTGATGAAGGCGGCCACGCCCTGACGGGCCACGGCATAACCTTCCTGGGAAGGGCGGATGGTGGTGTTGGCCAGCAGTTGGTCGAGCAACGACGGCGATTCGTCAGCCACCAATACTTGGGCGGCGGCGCTTTCCATGGGCATGGGGAATACTCCGTTGAGAAGGGCGTTCAAATCAGTTATTGGGCGCGTCGAGTACCAGATTCAGCTCGCTGGCCAGGCGTTGGCGGGCGGTTTCATCGGTCAGCAGACTCTGCAGGTGTTTGCGAAAGGCCGGGACATTGCCCATGGGGCCTTTGAGTGCAATCAGGGCTTCGCGTAGTTCCAGCAACTTGTTCAATTCCGGCACTTGGCGGGCGACTGCGTCGGGGCTGAAGTCGTTGATGTTTTTGAATTGAATTTGCACATTCAAGTCGGTGTCATGGTTGTTGTTCAGAGCGGATGGGACGGCCATGTCCAGAGCAACTTCGGCTTTACTCAGTACTTCATTGAAGGTGTCTTTGTCTATTCGGATTGATTGCCTGTCTTCGAGGGCGGTTAGTTCGCCGTGGCCTTTGAAGTCCCCGGTGATCAATAACTTCAGAGGTAGCTCAACTTCAGCCTGCTGATCGCCTGTGGCCGGGACGTACTTGATGTTGACGCGTTCTTTGGGCGCGACAGAACCCTGGGTTTTCGACATGTGAAATATCCTTTTCGTAAGAGCGGTGCATTAGAGCCGGCTATTGTAATATTTGTCATGTAGGACGATATGGACGCGTTTCGTAGGAAGCTGGCATAGGGGTTGTGCATAACTGCATTATTCCTACGGTGGTTATAGAAACGTCTGACAGGCGATTCTTTTTGTTCGGATTCTGTGACGAGTTGTTCGTGTTTTACTTGCCTCCCCGTTGAACTCAGGAGATGCTCTTAGGATTAATCGTTGAACTCGCCTGCTAAAAAGCGTTAGTTCGAAAACTTAAGAAAACTGTCTGATTTGGACCTCGATGAGGCATTTCAGGAGGTGTTGATGCGCGACGGATGGCGAGAGTGGAAATGCGGGCTTTGGCTGATGGTAGTGGCTGTAACGGGTGTGCAAGCGGCGACACAGGATTGCCCATCCATCGTCTCCCCCTTGAAGCGGCTGGAATGTTTTGACCTGGCCGCCGGGACGCCCATTCATCAACCATCTGTGCCGCCACGTGCTTTGGGCCGGGTACTTCCGATTGTCGATCTGGTCCAACGCAATGAAGCCAAGCGTCCCTCCGAGGACCAGCGTTTTTTATTGTCGTCATTCCCGGAGCCGGACAACGACCAACAACCCCGCCTGGTGATTTCCGCCCCGGCCCTGGGAGCGTTGCCGCCTCGGCCCTATTTGGCCATCAGTTGCGAATCGAAAATCTCGCGCCTGCAACTGGTGCTGGATGAACCGGCCAAGCCCAACAAGATTCGCATCCAGCTGTTCAAGGACGAGCGCCCGGTCTCCGCGGCCTATCAGTGGCAGGTCCTGGACGACGCGGGCCTGGTGGTCGACGCCGGGCGCGGGCTGCAGGCAATTTCCCTGTTGCGCAACATGGGCGGCGGCCAGCGCCTGCGACTGGAGAGCGACTATCCGCGGCTGCACGGCCTGGTCTTCGATGCCGAAGGGCTGGGTGAACTGATCGAGCAGGAGCGCCAAGTATGTCGCTGGTGATCGACGTGCCGGCGGACACCGTCAAGTTGCTGCTGACCCCCATCGACGCCGAGCAACCCGCTGGGCATTTCGATATGGAGGACGAAACCTACCAGGCCATCGACCAGGAAATGATCAAGCTCGGCGGCCTGCGCGAAGGGGATATCGACTGGCCCTATATCGACGAAGCGTCCCGTCAATATCTGGCGACCCAGTGCAAGCACTGGCGCATCGTCGCCCATCTGCAGGTGGTGTGGCTGCGCACCCGGCAATGGGCGCGCTGGGCCGATGCCCTGGGTTTGTTGGCCGGCATGGTCGAACTGTATTGGGACAGTGCCCACCCCAAGCCTGGGCCCACCGGCTATCTGAACAAGCGCAAGCAAGTGCAGCGCCTGCTGAGCGACCTTGGGCAGGTGTTGCCGACCCTGCAGCGCAACAGTTTTGAACCGGCCTACCAAGCCGCGGCGGAACTGGCCCTGGCCAGTCTGCACCGCTGTGCCGAAAGCGCCAAGCTCGCCCCGGCCCCATTGGACGCATTGCAACGCCAGCTGGAGAAATACAGCGAGCCGGTCATTGCGACTGAGCCCGTCCGGGCGGCCACCTCCGGCAACGTTCTGGATTCAGCATTTTTCAACAGCCCCAAACCGCAAGTGCCGAGCAATGAACGTGAGCAGCGCCGCGCGGTGTTGAACATGGCCGAGCTGATCAACCAGCAGGACCCCTACGACCCCACCGGCTATCAATTGCGCCGCTTCGGCCTGTGGTCCCATCTGCGCACCGCACCGCCCATCACCCGCGACCGTCGCACCGAATTGACCGCCGTGCCCAAGGACATCGTCGACGGCTATCAGGACGCGCTGAACCATAACGTCCTGGACCCGAACCTGTTGCTGCGCCTCGAAAAAAGCGTCTGCGCCTCGCCGTACTGGCTGCGTGGCAGTTACCTGGCCGCCCAGGTCGCCTCGCGCCTGGCAATGGAGGCGGTGGCCGCCGCCATTCGCCAGACCTGTGAGCGTTTTGTCTGCCGTTTGCCGGCGCTGCTGGAGTTGTGTTTCAGCGACGGTACGCCGTTCGTGGATCCGCAAACCCAGGCCTGGATCACCGGCACCGATCAGGCGCAAACCACTGGAAGCCCGGTGCAGGAGTACACAGGCCTGCGCGACGAACTGGCCGCCCAACTCAACATTGAAGGCGTTGAGCGGGTGCTGCTGCGCCTGCAGGAACTGCACGCTGCCCAAGACGTCCCGCGCCAGCGCAGCTACGCCACGGTGATCGCCGCCGACTTGCTGGCATCGCGTGGCTTGTCGTGGCTGGCGGACGACCTGTACGCCAACGTTGCGCGGCTGATGCGCGAGACCACGGCGCAAGGATGGGAACCGGAGCTGTACCAGAAGGTGGCGCAACCCATGGACGACAGTCATTTGATTAAAGCGATTAAGGAGTAGGAGCGATTTATGGGTATGGTCTGGGGTTACCTCAAACGCTGGGTACTGCCGATACTGCGTCAGTTCAACCAGGCATTGCCTGTGCTGGTTTTGCTGGGCGTAGTGTTCTTGTTGATTGCCATCTGGTGGCTAGGCCCGCAATGGACCTGGCGCGAGCATCAACCGCTGAGTGAATTGTCGGTGCGCGTCTCGGCCAGTGTCGTGGTGCTGGTGATGCCGCTGCTGATCTGGGCGTGGCGGGTGCGTAATCGTTATCTGCGTCTGCAGGTGGAGCGCCAACATGAGGCAGCGGTGCAAGCCGATCCCAGCCTGCCTTATATCGAGGCGCAGGAGCGTGCGCTGGACCGCAGCCTGGGCAGCCTGCTGAACAATATGGAGCGCCGCCGTTCGCTCTATCAACTGCCGTGGTACCTGGTGCTGGGCGAGGAAAATGCTGGCAAGACCAGCCTGATCACTCGTTCCAACCAGAGCTTTGCTTTATCCCATGTGACCAAGGCCGGAATGAGGGCTCGTCAAGAAGAGCAACTGGCCTATCCGGTGGATTGGTGGATCGGTGACGAGGCGGTGTTGATCGATCCGCCGGGTGAGTTCCTCAGCCATCTGGACTCACCGGGTGAAAACGTCGAGCAACAGGGCAAGGTCAAACCGGTACTGCCCCCCGGCACCCATGCGCGCCTTTGGTCGCACCTGCTCGACTGGCTGACGCGCAACCGCAGCCGTCGAGCGTTGAACGGAGTGGTGCTGGTGATCGATGTGCAGGTCTTGTTGGCGCAGCGTCCCGAACAACGCAAGGCTCACGCCAACCTGCTGCGCACTCGGCTGTTTGAGCTGACGCGGCAGTTGGGCACGCGTTTGCCGGTGTACGTGACACTGAGCAAGTTCGACCTGTTGGAGGGTTTTGAAGAGTTCTTCGCCCGCTTGTCGCGCAGTGGGCGCGAAGACCTGTTGGGCTTCACCTTCAGCCTGGACGCGGTGGATGATTTTGATGCTTGGTTGGCGGAACTGACACGCCAATACCAAACCTTTGTCGCCTGCCTGAGTGAGCAGATTTTCGACAGCGCCGTGGAGTCACGCACGCTGACAGAGCGCGATCGGTTACAGGCGCTGGGATATCAAATGGCGGGCTTGCGCCCGGCACTGTTCGGCTTTCTCAGCGAAATGCTCGGCAGCGATCGTTTCACCACCCCGGCATTGGTGCGCGGACTGTATTTCTCCTCGGTGCTTCAGCAGGGCACCCTGAGCAATGCCTTCGTCAAAGAAGCAGGGCAAGCCTATCAACTGCCGCCACCGCCATCCGAAGTCAAGCCAGCCGGTGGCACGGCCATCTTCTTTGCCCAGCAACTGTTCCAACGAGTGATCTACCCCGAAGCAGGCTTGGCGGGCGATAACATCAAGGTGGCCCGCAGCAAACGGCGGCTTTTGATCGCCGGGTTCAGCGTCGCCTCCTTGGGCTGCTTGGTTGTCATCGGCACCTGGCAGTTTTACTTCAATATCAACCGAGACAAGGCGGCCAACGTCTTGGCCAAGAGCCAGGAGTTCAGCGGGCGGGATATCGACGCCAAGGTCGACCCTACCGGGCGCAATCTGTTGCTGCCCCTGGACCAGATCCGTGATGCGGTGCTGGTCTACGGCGACTATCGTCAAGCCTGGCCGTTGCTGTCGGATATGGGGCTGTATCAGGGGAGGGCGATTGGCCCCACCGTGGATGAGGCCTATTTGAACCTATTGTCCAAACGCTTCCTCCCGGCGATTGCCAGCGGTGTATTGGATGCAATCAACACCGCGTCTGCCGGCAGCAGTCAGCAACTGGCGGCCCTGCGCGTGTACCGCATGCTCGAAGAACGCCAAAATCGCCACCCAGCCATCGTCGAAGAATGGGTCGCCAAGCAATGGCAGCGCGCCTATCCTGGCCAGGGCCAGTTGCAGGCCGACTTGATGGGGCACCTGGGCTACGCGCTGAAATACGCCGACGCCGACCTGCCGCACTACCGTGAACGCGTTGCCCAGGTGCAGCAGCAATTGCGCCAGTTGCCCATGGCTGAACGGGTCTACATGAGCCTGAAACAGGATGCCCTGGAACGCCTGCATCGCCCACTGGACCTGCGCAACGAAGTGGGGCCGTCGTTCGATATCGTCTACCGCCCGCTGAACACCGATCAAGAGGGCAGCGGCTTGCAGTTGCCGCCGCTGCTCACCGCCAGAGGCTTCAAGGATTACTTCGAGCCCGGCACCGAGGGCATCATCGAACTGGCCATGATCGACCAGTGGGTGCTCGGTGAACGGCAACGCCTGGACTACTCCGACGAAGACCGCAAAGTGCTGACCCAACGTATCCGTGCGCTGTACAGCGCCGACTACGTGGACAGCTGGCGGCGGGCGCTGAATCAGTTCGAGGTGACTGACTTTGACGATCTCAGCCACGGCGTGGCGGTGTTGGAACAGGTCACCGGCCCGGCCGCGCCGTTGCGGCGTTTGCTGGAAACCTTGCGTAACAACAGCGTGATCTACCCGTCGGCGCCCTTGGCCGAAGGACAAGCGCCGTTGGCGCTGGACAAGGTATCGGACGGCCAACAGCAGGCCGCTGGCATCCGGCGCGCGTTCTCCAGCCTGGCGGAATTGATCGCTGCGCGAGGCGAGCAGCCGTCCTATTACGAAGAAACCCTGCGCTCGGTTAGCGCGGTCTACGACTACGCCAAAGCCGTGCACGACAACCCCGATCCCGGCAAGGCGGCGCTCAAAACCGTACTCAACCGATTCTCCCTGGACGGTGCTGACCCCATCGCCAATCTACAACGCGTCGCTGTGGGCCTGCCCGAACCGCTGAACCAGCACGTCAAGAAACTTGCCGACCAGACCTCCCAGGTACTGGTGATTGCCGCCTTGCGCGAGTTGGAAAAACGTTGGGACAGTGAGATTTACAGCTTTTACCGTGACCGCCTGGCGGGCCGCTACCCGTTCAAGGCCAGCGGCGAGGACGCCTCGCTGGAGGACTTTGAAGCTTTCTTCGGCCCACAAGGGCGCCTGCAGCAATTCCATGATCAGTACCTGAACGTGTTCCTCAAGGACAACCTCGATGCCCTGTACTCCGACAGCCTCGGTGGCTACCTGGTGCGCAGCGACGTACTGGAACAGCTCAAGAAGGCGGAGCGCATTCGTGACACCTTCTTCAACCATCGCGGCCATCTGGCCGTACAGCTCACCATCGAACCTCTAGCCCTGAGCGCGACCCGCCTGAGCAGCATGCTCAGCGTCGACGGCCAACTGATCCCCTACCAGCACGGCGCACCACAACGCACCGGGCTGGTGTGGCCCAACAGCCTGGGCAACACCAACGGCAGCCAACTGACCCTGGTGCACAGCACCGGCAACACCGCCAGCATGAGCTATCGCGGGCCGTGGTCGTTGTTCCGGCTGCTTAGCCGCGGGCACCTCAATGGCCGTACCGACACCAGCGTGGACCTGACCTTTGCCGTCGCTGATGGGTTGATGCGTTATCGGATTGGGGCGGAGAAGGCTAACAACCCGATTACCCAGCGCAGCTTTGAAGGGTTTGGGTTGCCGAGGACGTTGTTGGAGGAGCGTCAATCAGGAAAAAACGTAAACAAGGTTGAGGTTGTCGCCGCAACAGCGTTCAGCGATGAGCGCAAATAAATCAGCAGTTACTGGATACAAAGCAACCACAAGTCAAACAGGACTTTTTACATGGCGATCAAGCTGCAAATGTTGACCGAGGATCCCAAAGAAATAGAGTTGATTGAGCGTTACTGGGCGGCTGATGAGGCAGGACAATACCTGGAAAAAGTGAGTGCCCTCGAGGGCATTATCAAAATGGCTCAGGGCGTTACCCTTGCAAGTTTCATACGGCAACGTTGCAACGCGTTCGATGACAACCAGGTCTGTCCTAACTGCGCAGAACTGGTCGAAATCAGAAATCGCTCCGAGGCCAAAAAGGTTCCTCAGCGATCCACTAAACTTTGTACGTTGTGTCAGAACGATCAAGACGCGATTGCACTGGAGGTTGAAAAAGCGAAAGCCGCAGAACTTGAACGGCAGTTGGCCGAATATGCTCACCTGCAGTCAACGAGAACTGTGGATTATTCAGAGGTGCCCGATGGTCAGGTGCTACTTCTGCTGGCGTTAGATCGGGCTGTTACACCGAGATTGACCAATGGCGGCTTCACACTAGGTGATTGCCGAGGGCTTGCGCCGCGGTACGTCGGTAACTTCGTACAGCAATTGCGTGAGGCGGGGCTGGTCCTTGACGACCCCACCAGAGCCAGGCCTGGCACTTACTATTGGGTGGGCGATAAAATTTGGATGTTGAGGGACCAAGTGATTTATCGTTTGGCACCGGATGCCGCATCAAGAAGCGCGGACGAGGTCATTCGGAGCTTGCAGGACAGGGTGTATACAGACGCTGAAGGGCTTTTCAATCTTTGGCTTGATTACTCAGTCGCTGATGTCATGCACTATCTAAGCACCCAGTGCGAACTCTATAACCATGACTTGTCGGAACAGGAGCTGGAGGAAGTTAAAAGTATCATCCGCTCAGCATTGGAAACCTACAGTGTTTCACAACTTTGGTCCGTGGTTTGGAAGGTTGTCAGAGACGCCGCAAGTCTAGCCAATCGCGAGTACTACAACCGTCCGAAAGCGGCGGCGACCATTCCCGGGAAGATTCGGCGGAACTTGGAGAAGGTGCAGCGAGAGTCGATTGAACTCAAGGCATGGAGGCGTCCGGAGCTGCATCCGGCGGGCACATTGGGAATGGTGTTGAGCGAGATTTTGGGAGGCGATGAAAATACCCCGGGCCCTATGGTCTCTTCCCTTATTGCTTGGCTCACAGGGCAGGCATGCTCAGCAACTGTCGAAGCAGCGCTTGACGAACCGATACGGGAATTGATGACCAATGCGTTGGCCCACGACGTTGGATCTGCAGTGATGCTGCGGTTCGCGGAGTTGATTCGCGCCGGTCATGATGTCGGTTCTGCTGTTGAAGAAATTGCCGACGCGCTTCGATCGTGAAGGTGACGGGTAGCTCCAGGTATGAAGAGGCTGGGAGCAAGTTCCAGCCTGCAATAGCCATGTCCTGACCTCGATCTCTCAAACCGCCCGGTGCGGATCCGCCAGCGATTGGCAGATCAGGCGGCTTTGAAATTCTCGCGGGGCGTGGCTTCGCTCAGTCGGTCGAAATCCCCCATGGCCGCGCGCGAAGCGGGCTCGTTGAGACTATGCTCATCTCCACTGCAGGCTATGTATTGGTTTCAATTGCCGTCCGCCAAGGAAAGGAGTCTGTACGTGTCTGATTTCATATCCGGTTCTTTTATCCAAATGGCCGAACGAGCGGCCCGGCCCGCTGGGAACGTGTTGTCCGGCAGTACCTCGATGACATCATCGACAGACTGTCGGCAAGTGCAGGAATGAGTGCAGGTCAATCCCAAGGACGATGGAGAGCAGTATGACCACTAGACCGATTCACAGGATCCTCTGGCGCCTCGCCGCCTGCATGACCGGACTGGCGATGTTCGCCACCCATCCAGCCCAAGCGGCCCAAAGCGGCATCGCCAGTGGCCCCACCGCAAGCTATACCATCGCCTTCAGCAACTCCTACGTGGGCAGCGATTTTCGCAAGGTAATGGTGCGCAACTGGGAGGAAATTGCGGTCCAGGCGCAGAAGGAGGGCTTGATCCGGGAAGCTCCGGTGGTCAGCGCCAACAACTCGGCGTCGGAACAAGCCGCCCATATCCAGGACATGATCGTCAAAGGCGTCAACGCCATTGTGATCCTGGCCGCGTCCGACACCGCTCTTGATGGGGTGATCCGTGATGCATGCAACGCTGGCATCGTGGTGGTCGTCATGGCCAGCCTGGTCACCGAGGGCTGTGTCTATACCGTGGACTACAACTGGGCGGCCATGGGCCGGGTGGAAATCGATTACATCGCCAAGCGCCTCAAGGGGAATGGAACGTTGCTGGAGATCCGTGGGATTGCCGGTGATGCCACCGATAAAAACATCAGCGACGGCATTCGCAAGGCCGCCAGCGACTATCCGGGCCTGAAGTTTGCCAAGACCGTTTATGGGAACTGGACGGCGTCCGTCGCCCGCAAGGAGGTGGCGCTGGCGCTGCCGGCGCTGCCCAGCATCGATGCGGTCGCGACCCAGGGCGGCGACGGTTATGGCGCGGCCATGGCGTTCAAGGCGGCGGGGCGCCCTTTGCCGATCATCGTGATGGGCAACCGCCAGGACGAACTTGCCCTGTGGAAACAGGAGCGCGATGCCAATGGCTACGAGACCGTCTCCGTTTCCGCCTCGCCAAGCGTTTCCCAGGTGGGTTTCTGGGTGGCCCAGCAGATTCTGGCGGGTAAATCGGTACCGAAGTTCGTTGAGGTGCCGCTGGTACGCATTGATGCAAAAGACCTGGATGCCTGGCTCGCCACGATGCCGGTGGGCGGCGCTGCCAATCCTTTGTATAGCCAGGCTTCCGTAGCGGCGATGATCGATGCGGCCATCCACAATACGCCGGCGCCGCCGACGCCTTTGCCGGAGATGACGAAGCAGTAATGGCGGGTAGAGAATCAGGAGGCGAGGGGCGATGGTGACATTCAGACTCGCCACTGACAGGCCCATTGCTGTCAGGATCGGGCTGGCCGTCGCCGCGCTGGTATTCCTGATGCTGGCGGTATCGCTGGTGAACCTCTACGGCCTGCGGGGCATGGTGCGTGCCGTGGATTCCGCCAGCCATTCCGCGGAGATCCTGGCCTCGGTCAACGGAGCGACCGAGCGGGTGGAAAATTTCATCGCCTCCCGCGACCAGGAAAGCCTGTCCCAGGCCGAAGGCATGGTCGCAACGGCGATCGCCAGCCTCACTGCCATTCCGGTGGCCGAGGCAAAATCGCTCAAGGGCGGGCTGGACAGGCTCTCCGCGGCGATCACGGTCTTGCGGGCGGCGACCCTGACCATGGATGGCGAAACGGAGAACATGACGGCCCACTACGGCCGGATGCGAGAGGCGGCGACGGTTGTCGAGCAAGGCATCGTCGATGGCCAGAAGCGTCTTGACTCTCGCGCCGCCGAGCACACGGCGCGGGTGAGCAACATCGAAAGCGCCCACCGCATCCTGGATGTCCTGCGCAACGGCGAACAGATCATCACCACCCATGTGGCGAAGCTGCTGGTGAACGATGATGGAACGGCCGCCGGCGCGGCGCGTGATGCCTGCGCGGCACTCCAGCCCGTGGTCGAACAATTACGTGAGGTGATGGGGGCGCCACAGGAGATAGAAGTCCTGGACCAATTGGTGGCGGCGATCACCGCAACCGGTGCGACGGTAGAGAAACTTGGCGAGGCGCCCAAGCTCCGGGGAGGCGAGGCCTTGCGGCACCTCGCCGCCATCGGCAACCTGGCCGAGCGCCTCGAGGCAATGCTGGGTGACGTGGATGGGCGTGTTGCCCATGATGCGAGCGACATTCAAGCGGCCACCGGATTGCTGAACAATGCAGCCGCGTTGTCCAAGCGTTTCGCCGAGCGTGTCGCCACGCTGGAGGCGCAGACCTTATCGTTTCGCCTGTCACCGTCGGCGGAGATCGCCACCTCTGTCGGCGCTATCCTGGATGAACTTTCCCGTCTCGCGCGCGTTCTTCCTTCGTCCGTCGGGCTGCAAGCGAAGGCGACGCCCTTGACGGTCAGCGACCAGATTGCCGGCTACCGGGCAGCATTCGCCCGGTTCCAGCAGGCGAGCAATGCCCTGGGCGGCGCACGCGACCAGGTTCGCAACGAGGCACGGAGCGCCGGCTTGCTGGTGGCGCGCTTTGCCGGCGAAGCGCGCGCCGACGCGTTGGTCCACAATGATCGCGGCATGCTTGCGACGATCGTGGCCGGTGCCGTGGCCATCCTGCTCGCCGGCGCCATTGCCTGGAGCACCTCGCGATTTATCGCGCAACCCATCGTGGCCCTGGCCTCGGTCATGCGTCGGCTGGCGGCCGGCGACCTGAACGCCGAGATCGCCAGTGCCGGACGCGGCGACGAAATTGGCGTCATGACCCGCGCCGTACGGGTGTTCCAGGAGAACGCCCTGCGCATCCGGGTGCTGGAGGCCGAGGCCGAAGCCGAACGACAGCAAGTCCAGGCCTCTTTGGAAAGAATGGTCGCCGAACGGACCGATACGCTGCACCAGCAGACCGAGGAGCTGGAGGCGCAGGCCATCGAACTCATCCAGGCGCGCAACCAGGCCGAGTCGGCTAACCAGGCGAAAAGCGATTTCGTTGCCACGGTCAGCCACGAATTGCGCACACCCCTGACCCTCATCCTCGCTCCCCTGGAGCAGCTCTCGGCGGCGACCACTCCGCCGGACGACTGGCGCGTGCAAATCGAGCGCGCCCAACGCAACGCGCTGCGCTTGATGAACCGGGTGAACGACATCCTCGATTTTTCCAAGGCCGAAGCGGGCAAGTTCGAGTTGTGTCCAACGCTCATTGACTTGAACAAGGTCGTTGGGGTGCTGGCCGAAGATGCCGCCATGGTGGCCGAGGGTAAAGGCTGCAGCTTGACCTGCAGCATCGATTCCGCGCTCGGCACGGTGTTCCTGGACCCTCGACACTTCGAGAAGATCCTGCTCAACCTGGTGAGCAATGCCATCAAGTTCACCCCCGCTGGCGGCACGGTGCACCTGGCAGCGACGCCGATGGAGGGCGAGCGGTTCGAGTTCGCAGTGCAAGACTCGGGCATTGGTATCGCGCCGGACAAATTACCGTTGTTGTTCCAGCGTTTTTCCCAGATCGACAATTCCGCCACGCGCCATTACAGCGGTACGGGCATCGGTCTCGCCCTGGTCAAGGACCTGGCCGAACTGATGGGCGGCGAAGTCGGCGTCAGCAGCGAGCCCGGGCGGGGCTCGCGCTTCTTCGTTCGACTCCCGAGAGGGGATGGACAAAACACCCTGCCGGCCGAAGCCAGCGATGTGTACGAGCGATCGTCGGCGAACACCGCAAGCACAACCGAGCAGCGCCACTTGCGTTTCGACGATGGCCGCCAGGGTAATCGCAACGACTTGGCTTCGGCGCCAGGCGCAGACGATGGACAGCACCCGGAATACGCCTCGCGATCCAAAGTCCTGGTCGTAGACGACAGCCCTGAAATGCTTACCTATCTCAGCGAACTTTTGCGCAACGACTACATCGTCGTCACCGCAACGGATGGAGAACAGGCCTGGGAAATCCTGCAGCGTCGCCCCATCGATGTCATCGTCTCGGACGTGATGATGCCGAACCTCGACGGCTTTGGCCTGACAGCCAGGATCAAGGCCAGCGCCGGTTTTGCCCATCTGCCTGTGATCCTGGTGACGGCTCGCGGCGGCAGCGAGGCCTGTGTCTCCGGGCTGGAGAGTGGCGCCGATGACTACATCGCCAAACCCTTCTCGCCGCTGGAGCTCCAGGCTCGCGTACGCGCGGCGCTGCGCATGAGCCAGGTGCAGACCGAGCTGCATGCGAAATCGCGCCAGGCGGGCATGGCCGAAATTGCCACCACGGTGCTGCACAACGTCGGTAACGTGCTCAACAGCGTGAACGTATCGGCAGAGTTGGTCAGCAGTCAGATGCGCTCGTCCAAGGCGCAGGGGCTGGGCAAGGTGGCTAAGCTGATGAACGAACACGTCCATGACCTGAGCGATTTCCTGACCCACGACCACAAGGGAAAGATGCTGCCCGATTACCTGCTCAAGCTGGCGCAAGTCGTGGCGGAAGAGCAACAAAGCATCATCGAAGAACTCGGGCAACTGACCAAGGGCATTGACCACATCAAGACCATTGTCGCTGCCCAGCAGTCCTACGCCGTTGCGGTGAGTGTGGTCGAGACCGTGCCGGTCCCGGAGTTGATCGATGATGCCTTGCGCATGAGTGCTGGATCCCGGGCGCGCCAGGAGATGACGGTGGTCAAGGACATCGCCGACCTGCCTCTGCTGCCGCTGGACCGGCACCGGGTGTTGCTGATCCTGGTGAACCTGATCCGCAATGCCAGGCAGGCGCTGGACGGCATGATCGATCGCAGCCCATGCCTCACGTTCAGCGCATCCCTCGCTGACGAGGCCGCATTGCGTATCACGGTGGCCGACAACGGCAAGGGGATCGCGCCAGAGCACATGGCGCGTCTCTTTTCCCATGGCTTCACGACTCGCAAGGATGGCCACGGTTTCGGCCTGCACAGCTGCGCACTCGCCGCGCAGGAAATGGGCGGCAGCTTGACCGTGCGCAGCGATGGGGTTGGGCAGGGAGCGACGTTTATCCTGGATATTCCCGTCGATGCTTCGCTGGGTAAGCAGTGAATACAGAAGCGTTCCTACGCGTCTCATTCTGCCGGAGGTTTGTACCCCGCCAGCATGTTCAATACTTCTTCATGTGAACCGCTTGCTTCAGCAAATCGCAAGGGCTTGGCGCGCTCGACGATCAGTTCTCGCGGGGTCGGAGAGGTCTCAAGCAGCTCGAAGAGTTCATCCAGGAACTCGTCCAGGGGCATGGCATGTTCGTCATTTTCCTGCCCGAGCAAGGTGGTGCGCACGCCCGGTGGCGCAAGCTCGATGACTTCGATTGGCGAAGCTTCCAGCTGGACACGAAGGCTCTGGGTGAAAGAGTGGACGGCCGCTTTGGTTGCGCTGTAGGTCGGTGTTGCAGGCAGCGGCACGAACGCCAAGGCCGAGCTGACATTCACGATCGTTGCGCTGGGTTGCTTGAGCAGTTGGGGAATGAACGCATACACCATGCGAATCGTGCCAAGCAGGTTCGTCGTCACGGTATCTTCGGCTGTGCCCAGGTATTCGGAATCAGTCAGATCCTCCCAATGCATGATGCCAGCGTTATTGATCAGAACGTTCAGGTTCGGGTGGCGGGTCGCGAGCGCTTCGCTGTTGCGCTGGATCGATTGTGGGTCGCAGACGTCCAGCAGGACGGAGTCAATACCTGGATGTTCGGCCACGATCTGGTCGAGCAGAGCCTGGCGACGTCCCGCGATGATGATTTTGTTGCCCGCCTTGTGAAGCCTGAGTGCCAGGCCAAGGCCTATGCCGGAGGTGCCGCCAGTAACGAGAATCGTATTGCCAGTGCCGTTCATAGTAGACTCCAGTGAAGGTCATAAGTGGACACGTGTCCGCTTATGTAAAAAATCTACCGGACAATTGTCCGCTTTGCAATGCGCGAAGGAAAAATCTTGCCTAGGAATGACGAATCGGCAATGCGTGCCGACGCCAAGAAAAACCGGGAGCGAATACTGGAGGTCGCGGTGGTGGAACTGACGATCGATCCAGCAGTGCCGCTGAGTACGATCGCGAAGAAAGCCGGGGTAGGACAGGGCACGTTCTATCGACACTTCGCTACCCGGGAAAGCCTGGTGTTCGAGGTTTATCAATTCGAAATGCAGCAGGTGGCCGCGTTGGCCGAACAACTGCTCGCGACAAAACCACCGAAAGAGGCGCTCCGAGAATGGATGAGCTGCCTCGCTGAATATGCAATGACCAAGGCCGGGCTTGCGACTGCGATACGACAGGCCGCTTCTGCCTACGAATTCCCAGGGAAATCTGGATACGCGCCAGTCCAGGCGGCAGCCGAGCTACTGCTGAGGGCTAATGAGGAGGCCGGGACCATTCGCAGCGGCGTCACCCACGACGACTTTTTCCTGGCCACGGCCGGCATATGGCAAATCGATTCCCAGAGCCAATGGCGTACTCGTCTCGACAGATTGATGGACCTGGTGATGGATGGCCTGTGCGCAGGCAGCCCTGAAAGTTTGAAGATGAACGCGGGGGCGCCTGAGAATGCTCCGTAGGTGATGCCCGGGACGGAAGCCAGCCCCCAAACTGTTCAACGCTGATAAGCCAACAACCGGCGCTCGGCCAATCGAAATACACCCACCAGCGCGCACGCCAACAGCATGTAGAGCAGGGCGGCAATGCCATAGGCCTGGAAGGTCTTGAAAGTGGCGGCGTTCACATCGGCAGCGATTTTAAGAATGTCGGGAACGGTGGCGGTAAAGGCAATGGCCGTGGCGTGCAGGACGAAGATCACTTCGTTGCTGTAGGCCGGCAGTGCCCGGCGCAGCATGCTCGGGATCAGTACCAGGACGAACAATTGGCGGCGGGTCATGCCCAGGGCCAGCGCCGCCTCGATTTCACCGCGTGGGGTGGTGCGCAGCACGCCGGCCAGAATCTCGACGGTGTAGGCGCAGGTGTTCAAGGCCAGCGCCAGGATCACGCAATGCATGCCGTCGCGAAAGAACCACCACAGGCTCGGCGACTCCCTGATCAGGCTCAGGCTGGCCAGGCCGCTGTAGATGATCAGCAGCTGCACGAACAGCGGCGTGCCACGAAATACCAAGATGTAGAGCTGGACAGGCAACGCCAGCCAGCGATTGCCGTAGGTGCGAACCAGCGCTAGGGGTATTGCTGCGGCCAGGCCGATAATGGCCGACGTCACCAACAGCCATAAGGTGACGGATAAGCCACTCCAGCGGTAACCGTCGGACCACAGGAAGTTCGGCCCGAACTCTTTCAGTATCTCGATCATCACACGCTCCGCTGCGGTTCGAGGCTGTAGCGTCGTTCAAGGTGTTTGAGGGCCAGGCTGGAGAGGATCGCAAAGGCGAGGAAGATCGCCGCGATCACCAGATAGAAAAACATCTGCCGCGAGGTTGCGTTGCCCGCTTGCTTGGCGACCTGGACCATGTCATTGAGGCCCAGCAGCGAGATCAGGCCGGCACTTTTCAACAGCACCTGCCAGATGTTGCCGATGCCGGGCAAGGCGAACCGCATCATTTGCGGCAGGCGGATCCGCCGCAGCACTTGCCAATGGCTCATGCCATATGCCCGCGCGGCTTCCAGTTGGCCAAACGGAATGGCCCTGAAGGCGCCGCGAAAGGTTTCGGCGCAGTAGGCACCGTAGATGAATCCCAACGTACCGATCGCGGTGCCATAGGGATTCAACTGCAACGATTCCCGGCCGAACGCCTGGGCTATCTGGTTGATTCCGATTTGTGCGCTGTAATAGATCAACAGCATCAGGACCAGGTCCGGCACGCTGCGCACCAGCGTGGTGTAGACCGTCGCGACCAGCCGCAGCGGCGCCACCGGCGAGAGTTTCGCCAAGGCGCCGAGCAGGCCAAGCACGATGGCGACGCAGGCGGCCCAGGTGGCGACCTGGACGGTCAGCCACGCGCCCTGGAAAATCAGATAACCGTACCCTTCGAGAAACATGCTTTCGGGCTCCGCACGGATGGATTATTTCGGCGAGATGTCGAAGTCGAAGTATTTCCTGGCGATGCGCTCATAGGTGCCGTTACGGTGGATCCGTTCGAGCGCCTGATTGATTTCCCCAGCGAGGGCGGTATCGCTTTTACGCAATCCGATGCCAGTGCCCGGACCGAAGATCTCCGGTGACTTGACCACCTCGCCGGCATAGTCGAAACCTTTGCCGATAGGCTTCTTCAGCAGGCCTTCGGAAACGGCGATGGCATCGTCGAACGCCGCGTCCAGGCGACCGTTGATCAAGTCCGAATAGGTCAAGTCACTGCTTTGATACGGCACCACTTCCACGCCTTTGAGGCCCCACATCCGTTTTGCATAGGCTTCGAATACGCTGCCTTGCTGCACGCCGATGCGCTTGCCGCGCAAGGATTCGGCCGTCGGTTGCAGTTGGCTGCCTTGTGGGGCCACCAGGCGTGCCGGCGTGTCGTACAGGGTGTCGGAGAAGGCGATTTCGGCTTTGCGTGCTTCAGTGATCGAGAGCGCAGAAAGTATGCCGTCGAACTTCCTGCCTTTAAGGGCCGAGATCATGCCGTCAAAGGCGTTTTCGACCCAGACGCAACGACGTTGCAACTCGCTGCACAGGCTTTCGCCCAGTTCGATATCGAAGCCTGTCAGCGAGCCATCCGGTCGCTTGGACTCGAAGGGCGGGTAGGTGGGGTCGACCCCGAAACGCAGCTCTTCGCTGGCGCCCCAGGTCATCAGCGGGCTGGCCACGAGCATCAAACCGATCAGACATTTTTTCATCGACAGGGTATCCACGACAGGTTGGTAGAACTGTCCCGGGACGGGGCCCGGGCAGCACGCATCAGCCTTGAATCTCCAAGGCGTTTTTCAGTTGTCGAGCGCGTTGGTCGTCCACAGCCTGTCCATGGCCAAAGCCACCGGCCCAGCCGCACACCTGGCCGGCATAGTCGACGCCCCGTGCAAGACACTCGGCAAGGTTGTGCCGCGCTTGCCATGCCAGCAGGAACGCGGCGATAAAGCCGTCGCCGGCACCCATGCTGTCGACGAACGCGCAGGGCCGCGCCGCCTGTTCATGCACGCCCCGTGCGTCGACTGCGAGCGCTCCCTGGGCGCCACGGGTGATGACCACCGTTGCCGGACCCAGCGCCCGCATCGAGTCCGCCAGCTCACGGGCTTCGCTGGGCGACAGGTGGGCCGCCGAGAAAAAAGCGATATCGACGTGCTGGATCAACGCTTGCCAATCGAACTCGACCCAGTTGTCCGAGAAGTCGAATGACAGGTAGCCACTGGCCTGGCGAATCTGCGCCAGTTGGTTCTCAAGACCGCTATAGAGGCTGCCATGGGCCAGCGGGAATTGCGCGAGATAGTCCAAGTCGTCGGCACCGAGTCGCAGTTGGCGACAGACGCCCGGATCGCTGCCGAGAAACACCCGTTCGCCGTCGATGCTGTCGACACAAGCCCAGCCGTTGGCCCCTGCCAGCGTTCTGCAGCGGGATGCATCGACCGCTTCCTGTTGTAGGCAATCGAGCAGGTACTGGCCGTGCCGGTCATGACCAACGCAGCCCAGATAGGCGCTGCGAGCCCCCAGCCGGGCGGCAAACACCGACACGTTGAGTGCGTTGCCACCGGGGTACTCGATGTTCCGGTCCAGGTAAACATCCACAGTGTTGTCGCCGACCGCGATCAGGCTGGCCATGCTCAGTACTCCGTTTTCCACATGTAGCGGCGCGTCGTCAGCGGCTGCTGGTGCCAGACCGCGAGATGAGCGGCAATACGTTCCACGGCGATACCGACGATGTAGGGCGCGACAATGGCGCGGATCTCCGGGTCGATGCCTTCCATGGGGAAATCCTTGGCGTCATAGACCATGACGCGTTCGGTGTATCGCTGGCAGAAGCGCACCACACGTTCCATCTGTGCCCGGCTGGGGTCTTCGCCCACCAGCAGGAGCAGCGGGGTGCTGGCGTCGATGGCTTCGAACGGGCCGTGGAAAAACTCGGCAGCCTCCACCGGCAGGCAATGCAACCACTGGCTTTCCATCACCACGCAGACTCCGAATACATAGGCGGTGGTGAACATCGGGCCCGACGCGAGGAAGTACATCACGCGATCATCCTTATACAGGCGCGCCTCTTCGGTGGCGCGCCGGTCGTTATTGATCGCAGCGTCGGCGAGGGCCTGCGGCAGGGCCTTGAGCGAGCGAGTGAGCTTGTCCAGCAGCGGCCAGCCTTCACGCTTGGCCAGGATCCCGCCGACCAGTGCCTGGAGGATCATGAAGCAACCGAAGTACGCCTCATCGGTACGTCCCAGCAAAAAGCAATGTTGAACAGCCTGGGCCAACGGCAGCTCGGCGGTTTGCGTCACGCCGACGGTGAGGCAGGGCTTGTCCTGCAGAAAACGCGCGGCGGCGATGGTTTCCTGGGTCGTCCCGGACTTGGAGGCGAGGACCACCAAGGTGCGTTCATCCAAGCGCGGCGGATCGATGTCCATGAAATCGGCGGGGAAATAACGGCGTACTTCCAGTGTGTGGCTGTAGCGCTCCAGCCAGTACTGCAAGCCGAGCATGATGCGGTTGGGCGCACCGCAGCTGACGAAGTAGATGCGGTCGATTCGCGTCGCCAGTTCCTGGCCGAACTGCTGCGCGTCGTCGACGATTTGCACGGATTGCTGCAAGGAAGTGGTGAATGCTTCCCGGTTGAACTGGATCGCCATGTGAGCTCCTGGGGGCTTTGTTGCGGTGTTCATGTTGCGGTTCATGATCACCATGTAGACCAAAAGCTATACCACGAAAAATACCATTACAAGATTTTTCCTCCGTGGTCTAATGCACCGTCACCGCAGTTTTCAAGGTAGGCAATGGACCGTTTATTGGGTCTGATTATCAAGCTGGCGGGTTTGCGATGGTTTCAGTGGGTACTGTTGGTACGCCGTTGCACAGAAAAATAAATCCAGGATGTAGACCATGAAAGTTAGTCCTTCCAAATCCTCCGACGTGGCCCTGCTGGCGCCCGAACGCAAGCAGGTGGCCTGGCAGGCCGTCCAGGCCCTGCTGGAAATGCTGGAGCGCCCGGAGTTCGGGCCGAGTGAGCGGATACCGGCGGAACGGGACCTGGCCGAGCACCTGGGCATCAGCCGGATGACGCTGCGAAAGGCCTTGCAAACGCTGATCGATCGCGGGGTCCTGGAGCGCCGTGGCAACCGCGGCACCTTCGTGACCGGTCCGGGCGTCGAGCGGCCACTCAATACCGTCGCGCGCAAAGGCATCGCCGAAGTGGTCGAACAAGCGGGGGCCAGGCCGGGCAGTAAATTGCTCTACTTCGAACAAACCCAGGCCAATGCCCGCGTGGCGAAACTGCTGAAGATCCAGGAAGGCGACCTCTTGCTGACCATCAGGCGACTGCGCACGGTGGATCAAAAGCCATTCTGCATAGAGACCAGCTACATCCCTGCAGCCCGCGCACCGGACCTCGTGGCGGGAGACCTGATCGAGGGGGCCTCGTTGTATGCGTTGCTGTTATCGCGCTACCAGATCGAAATGGAAAGTGACGAGGGCACACTGAGCATCGCCACGATGAGCGACCAGGAGGCCCGCTTGCTCGACGTCGAGCCCGGGACGGCCGCGCTGGTCTACCGAGGTGTGATTTTTGACCGCCAAGGGCAGCCGGTGGAATACCTGGTCTCGATCAACCATCCCCAGCGTGTGGTGTTCAAATTGGCGGACAGTCGGGTCAACAGCCTGCATTCCGATCATCATTTCCCATCTGGGTAAAGCCCAACGCGGACACCCTACGGTTCCTCCACGATTCCCTCTCGTCGTCAAGGAGCAGCGGACTGCCCCGACTGACGACTCAATCCAGGCGTCTTGCCCGTAATGCGCTTGAACGCGCGACTGAAAGCGGCCTGGGAGGTATAGCCCAAGCGCTGCGCCACCTCTTCAATAGGCAGCCTTTCGAGCGTCAGCCACTGGCTCGCCAACCGCATCCGCAGTTCGGTCACGTAGCGCAACGGGGCCATGCCAATCGTCATTTGGAAGCGGTCAGCGAAGGCTGAGCGAGAGGTGTTGCATTGTTCCGCCAGCTGCGCAACGGTCCAGTCGCGCCCCGGTTGTTGATGGAGCGCGAGGAGTGCATTGGCCAAGCGTGGATCGCGCAATGCAGCGACCAGACCAGAGGCATTGCCGCAGGCGCACTCCACCCAACCGCGAACGACCATGGCGGCCACCACGTCGGCTAATCGCGCAAGTATGCCCGCGAAGCCGATACGTGCGGCGCTGACCTCGCGTTCCATGGTGGTCAGGATAGGCACCAGTCCGGGGTAGCGCTGGCCGCCGGCGTCGATCAGCATCAGGCCCGGCATCAGCTTGCCAAGGCCATGGATGCTGCCCAGTTCAAACTCCATGCAGCCGCTGAACAAAAGGGTGGTCGGCGTCGGCCTGGCATCGGTTCCGGTATCCACCGCGCTCACGGTTTCACCGAGGGGGGCGCCGTCCAGATGGTCGATGTCCTGAACAGGCACATCCGTATGGGAAAGCAATTGATGGGCCGCGCCATGGGAGATGAACACTGCGTTTCCGGCAGACAGCGCATAGGTGGCCCCGTCTTCCATTCGTAGCACCGCATTGCCAACTGCCAGAAAGTGGAACCAGGCATGCCCGGGTTTGGCAGCGAAACCCAGGCCAAAAGCTGGGCCGGTTTGAATACGCCGGTATTCGACGCCACGCAGGCGCATGCCGCGCAACAGTTCATTGATGAGATCCGAGGAGAGGGCAAACTGATCGGTAGGCATGATTCAGGTGTTTCAGTCAAAAAATGGAGGTTTTCGATCATAGATCATCCAGATTCGCCCGCCTAGACTGCGGATCGCAATGAGGATTGGGAGATCTGTGCAATGACTGACTGTGTTTGTAATGCCGTATCCGACAGCCATCTCGGCGCCGGGCCGGATGTAGAACCCGCCACACCCGCGTGGATGGCCGTGTTTTCGTTGGCAATGGGCGTGTTTGGATTACTCACCGCCGAGTACCTTCCGGCCAGCCTGTTGACGCCAATGGCGACCGACCTGGGGGTGTCCGAAGCGTTGGCTGGCCAGGCGGTAACGGTGACTGCAGTGATCGCACTGTTCGCTGGCCTGCTGGTGCCAGGCCTGACTCGCGGTATCGACCGCCGTTGGGTGCTGCTGGGTTTTTCCACATTGATGATCGCCTCCAATCTGCTGGTCGCCGTTTCCTCCAGTCTCGCGGTGCTGCTGGTCATGCGTATCTTGCTGGGTATCGCCCTTGGCGGGTTCTGGAGCATGGCGGCAGCGGTGGCGATGCGCTTGGTGCCGGGGGCTTTGTTGCCCCGGGCGCTCTCTATCATTTTCAGCGGCATTGCCGTCGGGACGGTGGTTGCGGTCCCTCTGGGCAGCTACCTGGGTGGGCTATACGGCTGGCGTAGCGCGTTCTTTGCAGCGGCGGCAGTCGGCGTGGTGACCCTGGTTTTCCAGTCGTTCACGCTGCCGCGCCTTGCGCCGCGCAGGCCGGCACGCCTGCGCACCGTACTGGAAGTGCTGCAGCGCCCGGGCATCGCCATGGGCATGTTCGGTTGTGTGCTGGTGCACAGCGGCCACTTCGCGATGTTCACTTATGTCCGACCGTTCCTCGAAGGGACCACTGGCATCGACCCGCAAGGGTTGTCACTGATGCTGCTGGGTTTCGGTGTGGCGAACTTTGGCGGCACGTTGTTGGCGGGATGGCTGCTTGAGCGCCGTCCACTGGCCACCCTGGTGTTGATGCCGACGTTGGTGGGCGTTGCAGCACTGGCGTTGGTTCTGTTGCCCGCCTCGGTGCCGGGGCAGGCGGTGCTGCTGGCGATCTGGGGTTTGGCCTTTGGTGGTGTGCCGGTGGCATGGTCGAACTGGGTCGCCAGCGCGGTACCCGATCAGGCGGAAAGCGCCGGGGGCATGGTGGTGGCATCTGTCCAGTCGGCCATCGCAACGGGCGCCGCCGCTGGCGGTGCGATGTTCAGCCTCGGTGGCAGCGTCGGCGTATTCGTGGCGGCGGCGGTGCTGATGCTGCTGGCCGCGTTGCTGATTGCGTTGCGGGTCCGGGTTCCTTCCGCCCATGGCAATGCCCGGCCCAGGCCCGCGCTGCATCTCTGATCCGGCTTCGCAGCCGCCTCGATTCCATCCGTAATCCGGAGATAAGACATGAACAATACGACGTCTCACCAAGGACGCCTCAAATCTTTGCGCGCGGCAGGTATAGGCAATGCGCTGGAGTGGTTCGACTGGACGCTGTACGCAACCTTTTCGGTGTACCTGGCCAGCAATCTATTCGACAAGATTGATGCCCGCTCGGCAATGCTCGCGACTCTCGCCGTGTTCGCGGTGGGTTTTGTCGCGCGTCCTATCGGCGGATGGCTGTTTGGGCGCCTGAGCGACCGATTGGGACGCCGGGCCATCATGGTCATCACGATGTTGCTGCTGGCGATCAGCAGCCTTGGTATCGCGATCATCCCCAGCTACGAAAGCATTGGCCTGTATGCCTCGGTCGCGCTGCTGTTCTTCCGGCTTATGCAGGGGCTCGCCCATGGCGGCGAGACCGGGGTTTCCTACACCTATGTCGCCGAGATCGCCCCAAGCAAGCACCGTGGCTTATGGTCCAGTTCGGTCTATGTCGGGGTGACGCTAGGGGTGATGGCAGCGACGGCCATGGCGGCGGTACTGACCTGGCTATTGGGCGCGCAGGCCATGGCCGACTACGGCTGGCGGATTGGCTTCGCCATCGGTGGGCTGCTCGGCATCTATGCGCTGTTTTTGCGCCGCAGTGCGCAGGAGTCTCACGTGTTCGTGGAGCAGCAGGGGCAGGCTCGGCCGCCGCGCAAGTTATCCAGGGGGGAGATGCTGCGAGTGGCGCGCAACATCGTCATGCTTGCAGCGGCTGCCAATGTCACCTACTACGCGTGGGTCACCTTCGGTGCTTCGACGGCCATTGCCCGGGGCATGGACGCCACGGGTGCTTATGTGGCCAGTCTCTTCGCGCAAATCCTTTGTGTGTGCTGGTTGCCAGTCTGCGGAATGTTGTCCGATCGTTTCGGCCGCAGGCCCATGGTCATCGCCTGGGGCCTGGGCGTGATCCTGCTGACCTATCCCATTTCGATAATGGTGACCGTTGAACCCTACACGCTGTTCCTGGCCCAGGTCGTGGGGTTGGGAGCCTGGTCGTTGATTGCGGCGATTTTTCCCGCAGTGCTGTCCGAGCAGGTGCCGACCCAGGCGCGGGCGCAGGGCGTTGGGTTGGTGTCGTCGGTTTCGGTGGCGCTCTTTGGCGGCACCGCGCCCTATTTGCACAATTATCTCAGCGGCGTCGACCTTGGCTATTTGTACATCTGCTACGTCATGGGGTTGGGTCTGGTTACCGTCCTGGCGGGTTTTCTTATCGACGAAACGGCGGGCATCGATCTTGCGCACATCGAGGCGCCCGGTGCTCGAACCGCTGCCGGCTCACGGCCGGTGGCGCTGTCTCAGGACTAATCAATTGGCATGTAGACCCGCCGGATCAGCGGATCCAAGGAGTGCGATTCAATGAATTCAACAGACCTCAAGAATGCCGCAGCACGAGGTGAGCGACCGGGCGCGAACGTGACCGCCAGCCAGACGTCAGGGCCTCGTCAGGCCGCGCGCGAGATCTGGGTCGAAGTCCCTTCCGAGTCGGGCCCGGCGGCCGCTTGGTGCTACTCGGATCGCCGCTCCTATAGCCCGGGTGACTCGGTGCGCCTGCATCTGTCCTCGAACCGAGCGCAAGTGAGACTCAGGATCTATCGTGATGGAGCCGTTGCTCGCACGCTGCACGAAACCGACAGCCTCGATGCTTGCTTCCACCCGTTGCCCGAACGTGCCTACGAGCAGGGATGCCAATGGCCGGTCTTCGTGCAATGGTCAATCCCGGGTGATGCGGACCCGGGTGGCTATGTAGTGGAAGTACGCGATAGTGCTGACAGCGTACTCGGGCATCACCTGTTCATCATCAAGGCGGCGCGCAAGCGTGCCGACGCTTTGGTGCTCGTCGCGGCGACATCGACGTGGGCTGCTTACAACGACTGGGGCGGCGCCAATCACTACTTCGGTCTCCACCCCGGAACGCCGAGGGGCCGCGCGCCATTGCTCTCGGCACAACGCCCCTGGGCGCGGGGGCAAGTCTGGCTGCCCGAGGATGCGCCACGTTCTGTCAACGCTACCCGGCAACGCAAGCCCGGGCCGGCGCGCTACGAGTTCATCGAATGGGCATCTCTTAACGGCTACGCCAAGTACTACGCGCTGGCGGGGTGGGCCTCCTACGAAAGACCCTTTGTGGTCTGGGCCGAACAGCAAGGCTATACGGTCGACATCCTGACCCAGGACGATTTGCATCAGGATCCGCAGGCGCTTGAGGGTTATAGCTGCGCCGTCTTCATAGGACACGACGAATACTGGACGCGGGAAATGCGCGACCACGTCGATGTCTTCGTCGAAGGGGGCGGCAAGGTTGCGCGCTTCGCCGGCAACTTCATGTGGCAGATTCGCTTGGAGGAGGAGGGCCAGAAACAGGTGGCCTACAAATACGATGCCGGCGACCTTGATCCCGTGGCGGCTACCGACCTTCATCGGCTATCCGGTGCCTGGGAAGATCCTAGGGTGGATCACCCAGGGGCACGGACGTTTGGGGTGAACGCCTTGCGAGGAATATATGGCGCATTTGGGGGGATGGCACCACGCAGCCCTCGCGGGTACACGGTCTTCAGGCCCCGGCACTGGGCGTTTGTGGGCACGGGGCTGGGCTACGCGGATATGTTCGGGGACGAAGCTAATATCTTTGGCTATGAGGTGGATGGCCTGGAGTACACATTTGTCGACGGTCTCCCGGAACCGCTCGGCACGGACGGTGCGCCCGCCGGATTGCAAATCCTCGCCATGGGCTGGGCGACCAATGCCGAGCATGGCCGATCCGAGGATGCCTATTCGTTCATGCTAGGCGATGGCGATGCCCGGTTTCGTGCTTCCATCCTGGCGCCCGACCTTAGCGAGGCCAGCGTCCACCGGCACAGCCGCGGGGCAGGCATGGTGGTGCATTTCCACAAAGGCCGAGGTGAGGTATTTACTGCCGCCACGTGCGAATGGGTACATGGGCTCATGCAGGCAGATATTTACACCGTGATGATCACAAAAAATGTGCTCGATCGTTTCCTGCGGAATACGTCCTGATGGCTGTGATGGAGAGCTGCTGTTCACATCCGATGATGTTCCAGCAGAAAGTCTACAAACACCCGCACCCGCGCCGGCATCGCCGAACCCCCAACGAAAACTGCATGTATCGGCTCCCGGTCTCCGGGGTTCCAGGTATCCAACAGTGGCACCAGGCCGCCGCGTTGCAGATCCTTGGCTACGGTGAACTCGCCGATACGGGCGATGCCAGCGCCGAGTCGTGCCAGTTGTGCCAACGCCTCGCCGCTGCTGCATTCGATGTTGCCGCTGACCTTCAGGGAAAACGCTTTGCCATCGCGGATGAACGGCCAGTTGGGTTCGGCACGACGAAAATTGAAGCGCAGGCAGTTGTGGCGCAGCAGATCTTCCGGTTCCAGGGGTGTGCCGTGGCGCTCCAGATACTCGGGCGAAGCCACCACCACTTGGCCGGTGTCGCCGATCCGGCGCGCGGTCAGCGGGCTGTCGGGCAGATGGCCGAAACGCACCGCCACGTCGGCCTGGCCGCCGAGAATGTCGACCACTTCGTCGCCGAGGGTGAGGTCGACGACGATGTTCGGGTAGCGGGCGCTGAAGGCGGCCACCAAGGGCACGATCGTCTGTCGACCATGGCCGAGGGCGGCGCTGACCCGCAAACGGCCCTTGGGTACGCCTTGGTCGGCGACGGCTTCTTCGACCTCGGCCATGTCGGCCAGGATACGGCGGGCGCCGCGCAGGTAAGCCTCGCCCTCGGCGGTGAAAGTGATCGCTCGTGTGGTGCGCAACAGCAGGCGGGTGCCCAGCCGTAGTTCGGTTCGCGCGATGATCCGGCTGATCGCCGAGGGTGTCAGCCCCAAAGCACGCGCGGCAGCCGACAAGCTGCCTTCCTGCGCCACCGCGGCGAACACAACCATTTCACCTGATCTGCCGTTGACGTCCATTTGTGCTCCACACGCAAAGGTGTTTGCAAGAAAGGCTATCTACCGCCATAGAAGGTCGCATCGTAGCATTTGCAGCATAGATGAGGAGCCTTCCTATGCGTATCAATCCACCCCTTGTTGCACTCGCCATGGGTGCCTTTGGCATCGGCGTAACCGAGTTCGCCCCAATGGGCATGTTGCCGGGGATCGCTGCAGATCTCGGCGTTTCCATTCCCGCCGCAGGCCTGCTGGTCAGTGCCTACGCCTTGGGCGTACTGCTCGGCGCGCCACTGATGACCCTGACCACCGGCAGGATTCCCCGGCGCTATCTGCTGATCGGACTCATGGCGATTTTCACCCTGGGAAACCTGATGTCAGCGCTGGCCACCGATTACTACAGCCTGATGGCCGCCAGGGTCGTGACTTCACTGAACCACGGTGCGTTCTTTGGCGTCGGCTCCATCGTCGCGGCCAGCGTGGTCGCCCCGCAGAAACGCGCCGGGGCGGTCGCGGCGATGTTCATGGGCCTGACCTTGGCGACGATCGGCGGTGTGCCGTTGGCTGCCTGGTTTGGTGAACTGTTCGGCTGGCGCACGGCATTCTGGGGAATTACCGGCCTGGGCGTGGTGGCGATGGCGGCGCTGTGGTTCGCCTTGCCCAACGTGCCGGCGCCGCAAAGCATCGGCGTGCTGGCCGAAATTCGGGTACTGGGGCGCGGCCCGGTGTTGGGCGCGTTGGCCCTGACCGTGGTCGGCTCAGGTGCGATGTTCACTGTCTTCACGTATATCGCCCCGATCCTGAGCAACGAGACCCATGCCTCCGCCACTTTCATCACGGCGATGCTGGTGCTGTTCGGCGTCGGACTGACGCTGGGCAACATGTGGGGCGGCAAGGCCGCGGATCGCTCGATAGACCGCACCCTGATCGTTTCGCTGGGCGTGCTGATTCTCGTCCTGCTGGCGTTCACCGCACTGATGCGCTGGCCGCTCCCGGCGGCCATCGCCATCCTGATCTGGGGCATCGCCAGTTTTGCCTTGGTACCGCCCTTGCAGATGCGCGTGATGGAAGCCGCCAAGGACGCACCTAATCTGGCCTCGGCCGTGAACATTGGCGCCTTCAACTTGGGCAATGCGATTGGCGCGGCGCTGGGCGGCGCGGTGATCAACGCGGGCTTGGGCTATCCGGCGATTTCCCTGGCTGGAGCGGCGATGGCGGGGCTGGGGTTGCTGATGGTGCTGGCTTTCGCCTGGCGTTCCAGAATGGTTGCGGCTGCGGCGGTTTGATGTTTACTGCCGTAATGCCGAAGACCAGCATCAACCGCCGCGCTGTATCTGCTCCAGTATCTGGCTGTCAGTGATGTCCATATCGTCCAGCAACAGGAACATCTTGCTCAGCACCTCGGCCATTTTTCGGTCGGTGTCGGCGAACGGCAGGTAGAACGCCTCGGCACTGGCGACAACGGGCACGATGCACAGGTAGTTGCCGGGTTCGATATGGATGGCTGCGCTGCCCAAATGAATGCGGTAGCTGGCGCGCTGGCCGGTGACGTGCAGGAAATGCCCTTCACATTTGACGTTTTGCAACCCGAGCCCCTGGATCAATTCGCCGACCAGTTCGGCGCGTCGTTGCAAGGTTTCGTTGCTGGTGGCGTAGCTGTCCGCAGCGTAGGCCACGGAGACCAGCAAGTCGGCATCGCGCATGACTTCCGAGAACAGCAGCGGCGGTACTTGCTCAAGCGGGATGGCTTTCTGGTCGCGGTGGAACGCAATCGTGTCGAAGGTGAAGTGTTCCGTTTCGGAGAGGTAGTGGCCGGTATCGAGAAAGTTGAACAGGGCGTAAATGCCATGCTCTTTGCTCTCGTAATAGATGTCCTCGACGCTTGAGGTCGACCAATTGCGGACCTGCAGCAACCGTGCGGCTACTTTGCCTTTGAGGCGGTGGCCGGCAAATCGGTTGGACCACAGAGCGGTCTCTCGCTCAGCCGGTGTCAGCAGGTACAACTCGCGAAAGGCTTGTTTGAATGGCTGCACGCGGCGATGGGTCACGACTTCTTTCTGCCAGGCCGACAGTTGTCCTGCCGTGAACAGGTGAAAAGGGTGAGCAATACGCAGGTGCTTCTCGGCCACGTGTCGCCGGCCTTCGAGGTCAGTCACGGTCAGCGTTGCGGCATCGAGCCAACCCAACGCGGCGTCGTCGACCTGCACGATAAGCTGTTCGAGCAGCAGGCGAACCGCAGGCATTTTCAGCAGCGGCTTCAGCTCCGCCAACGCCAGGGTTTCGCCGCTGCTCATCATTGTTTCCAGGGTTCTGCAGAAGCGTGCGATCTGTTCCTTGAGCTGGGTCTGCTGCGTTTTGAGGGCGATGAAGTCTGCGTGTTTGCGAATCGCAGGCGGTGCGGTCTTGAGGGGCTTTGCGGCTTTGCAGATGTGCAATGCCGGCGACAAGCCGTCGATGA
Organism: Pseudomonas alvandae; assembly: GCF_019141525.1. Lineage (GTDB taxonomy): Bacteria > Pseudomonadota > Gammaproteobacteria > Pseudomonadales > Pseudomonadaceae > Aquipseudomonas > Aquipseudomonas alvandae. The sequence continues at coordinate 3,954,771 of NZ_CP077080.1, read as the reverse complement.
CGATCGTGACGTCATAGCCATCGATGGTGGCAGCCGTCAGGGCGGATTCGGCGATCTCCGATTCCATGGCCCATTCCAGGCGAATCGCCGAGGGGTAACCCGCGACACGCGCCAGGTTTTCCAATCCCGCCTGCACCGCTGCGTGGGAGTTGGCCTGTCGTTGAGCGCCGTATTTACGCACCTCTTTGTGCAGTTTTTTCAGCGTCAGATAGCGCTGGCGTACATCATCCGAATCCATGACGGGCAGCACGCCATAGATGCGCATGGCCGGCTGTGCATGGCGGGCCAGTTTCTTTTCCAAGGCCAGTCGACCGATGCCTCGGTACGCGTCGAGCAGTACACGCGTCTCGGGAAACGCCCAGTGCGAATGCTCGAGTGCCACGAGGTAGTCGCGCAAATGCTCCGGGTCCGCCTCGGCCAGCGCCTTGTCCAGCAGGTAGCGGTCCACCACGCCCACCGTTTCATCAAGCGTATTGGGCAGGTCGGTACCCCATCCGGACCGAGGTGCCAGGGCAATGCTCAAATACTCGCGCTGAAAGGCTTGCAGATCACTCCAACCGAGCGCGTCGAGCACCACGCGGCTGGCATGTCCTGCATAGGGCAGGGCGGTCAGCAGGGTATTTCTGGAAAAGCCGGTCAGCGCGGCGAGCAGTGCTGCCGATTGGTCCTCGGGCAACTCCTGAAGGAGCAGGAAACGTTCGAGCACCGCGGCCGTATCGCCGAAACGGTCGAAAAAGCCATCGGGCGTCGCGCCCAATCGTTCGATGACCGCCAGGGCCTGCAGCATCCATCGGGTGTCATACACCTCTACCGAACGGAAGGTGTCAGCCAGCTTCGCGGCGTTATCGGGCAACCCAGCCAAGGCTTCCTCGACATAACGAACGGTCAAGCTTGCCAGTTCGGGGTGCACGGGTGTGGGTGCCTCATCGAGGACATCATCATTCTGGAACGACTCATCATCGACGTCCTCGTCTTCGGGACCCTCATCGCTTGAGTCCTCCTCACCGAATGCTTCGTGGGTGTACCGATCCGGGTCCACATCATCGCTGTCCAACCCGGCGTCGCCTCCGTAGAACATCATGGCGCTGCCCCAGGTGTTGGCCCCCCGGACGAAGCGGGGGTAATCGAGGCAGCCTGCTTCCACCAAGCCCAAGGCGATGCGCTTGATTTCCTGGTGCACATAGATATAGGCGTCAGCGATTTTTCGTTGTTCTTCCCCAGGCGCTGAAGGGGGCTGCTCGCGATTCCAGCTGCCATCCAGCAACCATCCGGCGAAGGTCTGCCAGGTTGGGGTGGACGGGTAGTTGCTCAAGCGATGGATACAGGCTTGAACGTCAGGCAAGGCCCAGGCCTGGTCCGGGCTTCTGCGGTAATAGGCGGGGTCATCTTCGTCAGTGGGTAATGGGTAGTCACTGTCTTCGAGGGCAAATTGCAGCATGTGCTGCAGCCGCGCGCCAATCTGCTCTAGCGCATAGGTGTCCGGGTGGGCGGTGATCCAGGCATCGCAGATTCGATATTGCAGGCCGTAGCGTTGCTGATCGCGAAGGTCCTCCAGGTCGTCCCAAACGGTCGGGAACACAAAACCGTCAGCCAGCGCTTCGGGTCCATCCTCGGGATGCTGCCTGACCCAGTCCTCGGCGATGCGCAGAACGTCGATGCCGTCCCAGAAACCGGGTGCGAATTGGTCATAGGGGCTGAGCTCGGGATACTCATCCAGCGCTCTGTCGCAGAATACTCGCAATGCAGCGAGGCGCGTGGCTTGTTCGGGCAGAGGACGGCGTGATTGCATGTGGGTATCCGAGGGAGCGAGCGACGAGGATCAACCGCCAATCAGTGGCAGCAGGCGGATAAACGCGAGCGTGGATGGCGCGCCCAATTCAATCGACTCATCGAGCCTCTGGAGCATGACGCCGTTATGCAGAATGCGAAACGCACGGGTTTCAAAACCCTTCAAGGCTCGCTCGGCTTCAACGCCAACATCCAAATCCAAGTCCAGAGACTCGCTGGCGTGAGGCATGGCTACCGCACCTTCGCTGGCTTGTTGAAGAATGTCCCGCTCGCTCAGGTATTGGCGGTCGAGCACTTCACGCACCGACGCTTGTTGCAGAGAGTGCTGAGCCAACAATGCGGCGATCTGCTCGGCAACGGCCAGGCGAATCAACTCGGCGACCGTCAAGGTCAACGAGGTCGGAGTCAGGGTGACAGGGGGCAGCAAAGGCTCCTGGCGTGCGCCTTTCAGGCAATAGCTATGAACTACGAACTCCATGATGCATTCCTCGTAAGCCAGACCAGCCTAAAACCTGTGCCTTGGACTATTTCCACGTTTCCTTCAGGACCGAGCGAAACAATTCCGACAGCAGCGGCTCGACTTCCTTACGTTCGCTGCGGGTCGGCTTGATGGCTTCAAGCCGATGCAGTTCACGCTCGACGAATGTCTGAATAGGCATGATTTGCGGTGAAAGCCCCATTTCTGGTGAGGCGCGCTTGATCGCAAGCAAGTCATCGATCGCCCGATGCAGTTCTGGTTCGCCGTCGATGACTTGGCGCAACGTGTCGAACTCGATGGGGGCCGGTGTATCGAACCGCTCCAGCCACCGTACGGAGAGCAAGGGTCGCAGCACGTAGAAATACTTCTTCAGCGGTACTTCCGGTGCCTGCAAATACCCACGGAAATTGGTTTTCGCCATGCTGCGATAATGGTAGATGCCGCTTTCAACCGAGTACACCTGCGGTAGCAACGCTTTGGCACGTTCGTGGAAGGAGCCGCAATGCTCGTAGACGATGGTGGATTGCACCCACTCGACAAACCCTGGATTCGACTTCCAGAACAGCCTCAATGCCTTGCGCAGATCCCAGCCATTGATGTCCATGTCGTCGACAATCGGGTACTCGATAACGTCGCGCTGTTCCTCAAGGCCGACCGAGAGATACCAGTCAGGTTTATGGACGTAGATGAAGCGCGCGTCATAGTCGCTATTGGGCGATGCGAAGCCCCATGCGCGGCTGCCTGACTCAACGGCGAGCAGGACCTTGACCTCATGTTCATCCTCGGCGCGGCGCAGACGGCTTCGAACTTCTTCCTGGACAGCTACGCAAACCATGACCCCACTCCAATCCAATTAATTTCAATACTGGGACTGCACCGCAGCGTTGTAACGCATCCGCAATTCGTCATACCCGGCCCGTGCGGCAGCAAGATCCTGGTTCAGTTCTGCGGCGTCGGCCCCGGCCCCCCAGTGTTGTTGCAGGCGCTCAACGGCGGTAAGCCATTCCTTGGCTGCCAGACTGATTTTGCTCCACATGGGCGGGTTGCCGTTAGCCGATCGCAGGCGCGGCAGGGCTTGCACGAAGGCTTCGGTGTCTGTCCAGTGAGCCGTCAGCGAATGTTGCAGGGCGAGCAGTTGTTGCGGCGTCAGCGGGGCGCCTTCAGTCATGGCGTCCAAGGCGTTGATGGTCTGACGGGCCTGGATCATGAAGCGCAGCGTGTACCAATGTTGGTCCTGTCCCAGGTGCTTTTCGATGGACGCCAACTGTTGTTCACGCACCTTTAGCTGCGGCTGTTCCAATGCTTGGCGCAACGGTATCGCCTGGTCACGAGCGTCCTGCAAATGCAGGGTCAGGTCGCGGTCCAGCTTATCGAGTTGGTCAGGCTGAGGCTGATCGCGATGATTCGCCAGCCACAGTTCGGCGATCCGGGCGTTCGGGCGCAGGTTGTCATAGGCCTTGATGTAGTTCGCCGCGAGGGCTTGCAGACTGCCGGGCTCACCAATACTGAACCCATGCTTGCAGGGTGATGGCTGAGCACCCTGAGGCCGGATGAACTCCTCGGCGTCGATGCCCGACCCCATGCCGAAGCCGACGAAACCCATTTTGCGAATCCATTCGTCCTCCGGCAAGGCCCGGCGGGCACGGTAGTCGACATAACGCTGCTCGAATAGCTCCGCTCCGTCCACCAGGCAGGTACTTATCTCCTGAACTTCGTCCCAATGCACGCGGTTTTCCTTATCCTCGTCCGACGGCCCGGCCAGGCGCTGAACCAGCCAAGTCATCGTCAGTAGCACGACAACTGCAGTGATGAAAGCGCGGGTGCTGATCATGGTTGATTGGCCTGAGGTTTCTTGAAAGCTTGCCACTCGGTTGCAGACAGTACCGAAGGGCATGGCGAAGCGGTGGACTGTCGGGCGGCACAAATGCGCTGTGGCCAGACCTGGAGGCCTTCATTCTTGCTGACATACGTGCTCTTGGCCCAGGTATTCCCCAACAAGACCATGGGCACGAGCATGCCCAGGAAAAGGCCAATAAGCACGTCGCCGGGCACCTGGTCATAGAGTCGGGCCAGGAAAGACTTGCCGCGATCGAAGGGCGTCCGGCGGCTCAAGGCTCCCAGCACACCGAGCGTCCCAAAGAAGGTCGCCGCCCCGGCAACACCGCCGGCTAAGTAAATGAGGCCGCCCAGCAGCCCGACCCAGAGGATCTCGCGGATCGGCATCGGAGTGGGGCGCCGCAGACTCAGCCAGCGACCGTAATGGTCATTTATCCAATGGTCCAGGCGCCAGGCTTTGCGGCTCAGTTTCTCGCACACTGCGTGAAGTGCCCAACCGACGACACCGAGCAACAGGGCGCGAAGCAACATATCGACTACGCTGGTGTAGAACGAGCCACCGAGCCGATATTCAAAGAGCCAGCTCATGCAGATCGAAGTGCCGAGTATGGCCAGTGGCACGGCCAGGACCGGCGGCTGCCGACGCAACGGGCGCCAATTGTCCGGCCCCAGCTGTGGCCTCTCGTTCAGCAGTTGTGGATAGCGAAGCTGAACGGTGCGATACAGCGCCTCGCAGGCATCCCAGTCCGTAGCACTGAAGGTCATGCTCAAACGCACCCGGGCGTCTTCATCGTGTGATCCAAACAGCATTCGCGCGGCCTGGGACTCGCTGCTGTCGAAGAGCTGAGTGAGACGAGCCTGCTGCGCCAGGAAGATGGCGCAGTGGCTGCGCGCCAGGAGTTGGCTCCACCAGGGTTCGGGACAAGGTGTGTACTGGCCGGTCTGCTTCCAACCTTGCTGCTCGCAAATGTCATCGAACAATGTTTGCGACCACTGCGGCGCCTGCAGCAGCGCCATGGCCAGACATCGGTTCAGCCATTGCCGGGCGTCCAGGGTCTGTAGCCAGGGACTGGTGTCGAGCTGGCGGGCGACATCGAGAAAGCGTCGGTCATCGTGCCAGGCCCCAGTCAGGCGAGACCATGCCAGATCCATGAGCCTGCCGCGCAGCTGCTCGGTGGCGGCGGCGGGCAAGTCCTCGCGTTGCCAAAGGGTCAGCCAATGCAACTGCTCAACGGCTGCTTCAGCCAGGTCGTAGCTATCCTCTTGCGCCAGGCAAAGCTCCAGCAGGCCTTGTTCGAACTCACGCTCGCAGCCATAAAGGCGCGCCTGCACCAGACGGTCGTGGAGATTGGCGGCGCTTACCGCTTCCAGGCACTGCGTCGCCACGCGCTGGCTCGGTGGAGGCGTTGTCGGCGCTGACTGCGGGGCCGGAAAATCCACGAGGGGCAGCTTGGCAGGGGTGGGCTGATCTTCGTCGACTACGACTTCCGGCTGCCAGTCGGCCCATTCCAATGCCTGTTCGTAAGCTTCGCGCAGGCGCTGGAAACCCACTGGATCTTCGTCCGGGCGAAGCTGCTTGAGCAAGCTTGCATATTGGCGCTTGATACTGCGCTTGTCGGCATCTTCCGGCAGTCCGAGTACAACCCAGCAGGTCATCGTCAGACACCTTCTTCCAAGCTGTCGAGCTGGGCGCTGATCTGCATCCGCAGTGCCCGGATGTCATGCAATTCCTGGGTTTCGAGCATCTGGCCGAAGCGGGTCGCCAACTCATCGATTCGTTGGCGCAGCTCACCGCGGCTTTCCTGGTAGAGACGTTCCAGCCGGGCGATCAGCAAGGTGTTGGGTTGTTCGTTGCGTGGGTGGATCTTCAGCGTTTCCAAGGCCTTGAGACGCCGGCCGATTTCTTCGCTATCCAGCACGCCGGCGTTATTGGCGATCACCAGGTTGCGCCGTTCACCGGTCTGGACGGTCTGCGCATCGGTCTCCAGCAGACCGTTGGTGTCGTAAGTGAAGCGCACATCGATCCCCACCTCTCCGGCAGCCATGGGCGGCACGGGAATTTCCAATTCGCCCAAGAGAATGTTTTCAGTGACCCGACGGCTTTCGCCTTGATAGACCTTCAGCAGCACGACCTTTTGCTGGTCCTGAAGTGTGAAGACGCGCTTGACCTTGCTCACGGGCACCACGCAGTTGCGTTCGATGATCGGCAGGTAATGCCCGCTTTCGAGCTTGCCGCCAAACTCAACCGCAATTTCGATGCCCAGGGAGTACGGGCAGACATCGGTGAGCACGATTTCTTCAAGTGCCGCGTCGCGGCTTTTCAGGCCTGCCTGCACCGCTGCGCCCAACGCCACGGCTTCATCGGGGTTGAGCTGGATAGAGGGAAAGCGTCCGAACAGGCTGGCGGCCAGTTTGCGTACCAACGGCATGCGGGTGGTGCCGCCCACCAGCAACACTTCGTCCAGCTCGCCGGCGCGGATGCGGGCATCTCGCAACGCGGTCTCGATAGGGGCTCGAAGACGGCTGAACAGGGGCGCATAAAGGTCGGTCAGGCTGGCCTGGGTGTATTCGCGACGCCATTCGCGCTCGCCCTGGCGTATTGCGAACGTTGCGCTTGACTCCTGGCCCAGGGATTTGCGCACGCGTTCAGCTTCACGGCGCAGCCGGCCGTAGAGCTGTGGGTCTCCAAGGGCCAGCGGCGCCTCGTTGTTGCCTGCCTGTGCGGCAACGAAATCCTGGACCAGCAGCGTGTCGAAATCTTCTCCGCCAAGGAAGTTGTCGCCAGCACTGGCGCGCACTTCCATGATCCCTTCGAACAGCTCCAGGATCGACACGTCGAACGTCCCGCCGCCAAGGTCGAATATCAGGAAAGTGCTGGCAGTGTCTCGCCGGTGCAAGCCATAGGCGAGTGCGGCCGCGGTGGGTTCATTGATCAGTCGCTCGACCTTGAATCCGGCCAGCTCGCCGGCGATTCGCGTGGCCTTGCGCTGGGCATCGCTGAAATAGGCGGGAACGCTGATGACGGCCTCTTCCACCGGTTCGCCGAAATGCCGCTCGGCATCCTCGCGCAAGCTGCGTAGCACCATGGCCGAGAGCTCCTCGGCCCGGAACTGCTGGTTGCCCAAGGTGGTGAGACGGGCGCTGCCCATGTAGCGCTTGAAAAGCGAGGCGGTGAGTCGGGGGTGCGTTTGCAAGCGCTCCAGGGCCGTGCGGCCCACCATGACGCGGCCTTCATCGTCCAGGCCGACCACGCTCGGTGTCAGCCACTCGCCCAACGCGTTGGGCACCAGTTGCGCCGCGCCGTCGCGCCATGCTGCGATAAGGCTATGGGTGGTGCCCAGGTCAATGCCGACAATCATGTCCGTTGGAACTCCTTGAGTCGTTGCGCCGCGATGGGCTATCGGCGAGCCGGTCAGTTTATCAGGCCTGTATCGGCGAATGACTGAAAAACCTTGAAGACGAATCACGTTGACGCTTGAATCCGGTTTTCAATCAAGGCGGGGGATAGCCCGGGCGAGATTTTCCCGTGCCTGCTGCTCGAATGCCTCGAAATACAAGGGGGTCGTGTAGATACGCTCACGCGCCAGGAAACGCTCCAGGACCTGGCGCCGCTTCTGACGGTACATAGGCAGGGGCACGTATTGGTATTCAAGGCGGATTTGCCGGTCGTATTCCTCAAACCGCTCGAAGGAGGCCCCCAGGATCGCCAGGTCAGTATCCACCAGCACCGCCTCGTCTGCCGTCGCTGGGGCACCGTCGTGCCGTGTCACCATGACCAGGTCGTAAAGCCTGCGTCGTGTTTCCTCGTCCAGTCCGTTATCCCGTGCCACGTCGTCCAACCACTGTGCACTGCGCAGCTCGTTGTCGGTGCGAAGGGGGTCGTAGATCGCGTCATGAAACCATAGCGCGAGGTCAACTTCGGCGGGTGCCTGGCAAGCGGCGTTGACGAGCTGCCGTACGTGGAGGCACTCCGCTAGATGCTGGCGGTTGTGATAAGCGCGGTGTGGCTCGCAATAGTGTCGAATGAGTTCTTCAAACGTCTCTAGCGGTGCGTGCCTGACGCCGAGATCCGCCCAGACCCGAGTCCAGGCGGCAAGGCTCACGTCGTCGGACGCTGCGAGCTTGTCGTGTTCCGTGCTCGGGAACAGGCCGCTCCCTTCTGGCAGTTCCGTCATTGTCCTTCCTCTGCGTCAATGTGGTGTTCTACCCAGGTGATCAGTGTCGGCGCAATGAAGGCTCGCTTCAGCAGAAAATAATGGGAGGCCGCCAGCGTGCTGCTTCTGGCGGACTCCGGCCAGGGTCAAGCCGTCAACGCTTGTACCGAAGCCGCTGTGATGCCTGGAAGCCCCAGCATGCTCAGTTTTTCGCGCACTTGAATCAGTTTTTCCTGGTTGGTACGGATGAATGTCGAGCGCTCATCTACGGCTGCGACGATTTTTTCAAACTCTTTGAGTTGTGGTGCAAAGAAATCGAGCAGTTTTTCGTCATCACCAATCAGATCGTAGATGTCCTTGAACGAACTCTTGATGATCGTGGTGATGGATTCCTTGACGGTTTTCAGTTCCTGTTCAAGTTCATGAGCCTTATAGGCGCTCAGAAGGTCTGACGTCAGGGTGAAGGCCGCGCCAGCAGGACCGGCCCACTTGGAAATCGCTCCCGCGATCTTGGTTGCTTGCCACGGTTTGAACTTAATGACCACGCCGGTCACCGAGCCCAGCGCATCTCGCGCGGCAAACACTGCGCCCTTGATGATATCCGGACTCAAGTTGGCGATTCCTTTCGCTGCTCCGCCCATGGATTTGAGCGCGCCCTCGCTCATGGCGTTGAGAAAACTTTCGCTTGAATTGAGCTGACGGCCGATGTCCTGGGAGATGCGGTTGGTGACTTTGGACGACTGGTCGAACGAGCGGTCAATGGCGGCCTTGATTCTGAGGTTGAGCTTGTAGCCGACACCTTCTTCGGTGTAACCGATCTCGTCTTCGAGAAAATCGCGGATATTCTCCAGTGACAACGGACGGAGCTTGCCAAGCAGTTCGTTCTCGATATTGCGCAGCTCCTCGAACAGCTCTCCAGCGAGACGTTTGACATCGCGGCGGCCCTTGGAGATGTCCTGTTTGATCCGCTCGGATTCCTCGGCGTTTTGTTGCGCGAACGCATTCAGTCTTCCCAACTGCTCTTCGGCCCGGGCCACATGCTGGCCGACAACGTCGCGCACCACGTCCATGCCTGTCTTGGCCATCAATACTGCAGGCACGTTGTCCTGCAGGATACGAGTGGTCATGGCCTTCAGGTCGTTGATCCGTGAGCGGCTTTCGTAGTGCTCGGGCTTGCCGAACCAGAATTCCAGCCCACGGCCACCGGGGTTTGAAGCCAGGCAGACGATATTCAGACGCGTTAGCTCTTCCGAAGTCAGGTTGGCTGCCCGCTGCAGCTTGGCTTTGAGGTTGTCCTTTTTGATCGCGGCCTGATCATCGAACAATACCTGTTCGGTCAGGTCGGTCACTTCGTCCATCTTATTGATGACGAAGACTGTCGAAGACAGTTTATTCAAGTCGCGCAGCACCCACTTGGCGATAGCGCTGTGGCTATCCTTGAGTGGATTGGTGGCGTCCACGACGTAAAGAATCAGATGCGCTTCGGAAATGTAGCGTTTGGTCAGGTCTTCATAAACCACCTGTTCGCCATCGACGGTCTTTTCCTTGTCACCGAAGAGGCCCGGGGTATCGACGATTTCACATTTTCCCGGCAAGCCTTCTGGCGTGTAGATCGCCAATCGATCTGAGGATTCGTCCATGTCGATTTTCATGTCGGCCATGACTTTGCCCAGCCATGCGGCGATTACGCTGGTCTTGCCGTCAGAGAAGGCGCCCAACAGCGCAATGCGCAGAACGTCGGATTCGATCGCCTTGACAGCGGATTCGATCTTTTCCATTTCGACCTTGACGTCAGCGCCCAGCTCGCCCAGCTCTTTCAAGATGATCCGAAGCTGATCCAGGCCTTTGATTGCGGTCTGCTTATCAACATTGAATTGCGTGAATTGTTCCATGGGGCATTTTCTCCAGTTGATCTTTAGTGCGCTGCATCAACGCCATCTGCTGCTTGATGATGTGCAGCGGACGAGTCAGGGATTCTTTGATGTTGTCGACTTGGCCGAGAACCTTTTCTTCGATTTGGCTGCGAATGGGTGCGAGCAAGTCCTCGAGTTCCTCGCGCAGAGAACCGACGGCCTTGGCGCGGGCCTCGGCGATTTTTTCCTGGACTTGGGCCTGGGCTTTGCGAATGCGCTTTTCTTCGCCGATGAAGTAGTTCAGGAAATTGATCAATAAGCCCACCACGGCGCCGATGGCAGCACCGACAAGATTGCCGACGATAGGGAATGCGGTACCGACTCCAGCCCCTGCAAGGGCATAGGAACCGACATTGAAGAGCATCCAGCCATAATCTTTGAGATCCAGGCCGAGGCCCAGCTCCGGTGTCTTGTAGTTAGCGTTGAGGTTCGCCCCTGCGTAAGCGATTGCCTGCTCGAATTCAACGCGCGAAACGTCCTCCAGCAGGCGCTGCATGGCTTGGAAAAGATCGCCTTGCAATTCCTCGAGATATTTTTCGAACTGTGCCTGGAGGTCTTCTTTGAGTTGTTCCTGACGCTCGCGGAAGGCGCCCTGGATCTTGGTGGAGATTAAATCGTTGTCGCCAAAGTATGTCTCGACGATTTTGTCGGCGGAGGCACTCAAGTCAATGAATAGTCCGTTCCAAAGGTTCTTTCGGCCATCCTTTAACAGGCGTTCGAACCTGACCAGCCCATCTTTGATGGCGACGCGACACTTTTCAAACTCCGGCTCTGTCCGGGCCATGAACATCTCGTGGCCAACGTGGAGCTCTTTCAAGGTGGCGAGGTTCTCCACCAGCAACTCATGCACTTTGCTCTTGTTGCTTTCGATCATGTCTTCCTTGAATGTGCCCAGTTTTCCATGGAGCACCTGGGCGACGAACTTGATCTGGCTGAACTCATACATGGCCTTCGACGAGGCAAAGTACTTGCGGTAATTGCGCTGGTGAATGACTAGATCCCGATCACGGGAGGGGTGGATGGCCGTCCGTTCGGTCCCCGGCGCAATGGCCAAGGACGAGAAGGCGAGCAGCCCCTGCACGCAATGTCCAGGCCGCATGGCTTTGGCGCCCAGGACAGACTCAAGCACGCCGATGGTCTGCTGTAGTGCCTTTGTCGAGCCACCATCGCTTTCAAGGGTCGCCGGGACTCCGTCAAGCTCGTATTGGTCGGCATTGCCGCGCACGTTCATCAGGGGGCACACCTCGGTGCCGAGGCGCAAATAGGAACGGATTTTTTGCGCCGTGGCTTTTTCGGGCTTCTTGTTGGTGCCGTTGACGTAGAACACCAAGTGCGCCTTGGCCACCGCTTCGCGGACCATATGAGAATATTTGCCTTCGTCACCTTCGATGCCAGGCACATCGATCAACTGAAAGCGTTTGCCCTTGTAGTTGAGCGTGTAGAACGTATTGCCCTTGGTGAAATCCGCTTCGCCCGTGCCGATGATTTGCCCATCTATGCGAGAGGCCAGCGCTTTTTTTCGGTCAAGTGCCAGGACCCCGGAAAATACGCCGGCGAGTCGATGGTTCAGCACGTCATCCAAGGCTGCCGAGCGGGTCTTGATGGGAACGAAGGGACTTGCGATAACAAGGTCTTCAGAGGCAGCGGTCGCTTCATCGAACAATTCGTCGAGCTCGAAGTTACTCATCTCAGGCTCCTGCCAGTTTCAAGAAAACTGCCGCTGCGGCGACCCCTAGAACGAGTCCGACGCAGGCAGAAGCAATCAGCTTCGTTCTGATTTTGGCGTTGGATTGGTCCTGGGCCAGTTGGAGGCGTTGCGTTGCTTCCTCGTGTTCGATCTTCAGCCGTTGGGCGACCATTTCTTGCTCGGTTTTCAGTCGCTGCGTAGTGGCTTCCTGTTCGGCCTTCAATCGGGCCTGGGTCTCCTGCTCTGCCAGCGTAGTTCGCGCCTGGGCTTCGGCTTCAGCGATGCGGTTTCTGGCGATGGCCTCTTCTTGCAAAATCTCGGCGAGCCGGCGTATGCCCTGGCGGATATCAGTGATTTGCGCCGCATATTCTTCGTAAACCGCGTTCAAGCCTTCGCGCAGACGATCGATATGCTCGGCTAGTGCTTTTTCGTACTTCACCAGGTCGTGAGCATTCTGTTCCAGCAACGCTTGCCGGGACTCTTCCTTGAACAGAATGCGCAAGGATTCGATGATCGTGCTCTTGCCCGCATTGGTTTCGCCGAAAAACGCCATGGTAAACATGTCCCACTCGGCATGCGTTTTCAATTGATCGAGTTCGTCATCGAAGCGCACCTGGATCGCGCGAAGCTTCTCGGTCATGTTGCCGACTTCGCGCTTGCCATCCTTGTGCTCGACATTCAACTCCAGGATATCGGCCATCGCGCTGGCGATGCTGTCAGAAACATCGGAATACAGGCGGTTAAGATCTTGTGGCGCGTTCATTACTGTTCCTTGTGTGTTGGCGACGACGGAGAATGGGTTTGCTAGCGCAGTTGCTGGAAATGCTGGGCGTTCTGCGTACCGTGACATCGTGTTCCGTGCCCGGTGTTGCGGGGGGAGTAAAAAGCAGGAAGTGGCTTTCACCCGTTCAGCGAAACCGCCATGACAGGGTCCGAAGAGGGCAGGGGCGGGTCGAAATGTCGGCTCATGGAGGGCCGTGGAAAGGGGAATTGCCTGAAGCATTCACAACATCCTTGTTGGTGTGGGACGCCATGCCGGCAGAGCATGGTCCATCGTTATGGATCGGCATCGCTGACGAAAGCTTTAGGGGCAGTGGGGTGAAGGGCGATTTTTCTAGGTAAATTCTGACTGCCATGGCGGCCTGCCGATCGAGGCGGAAATCGAATCTTGCCTACGAAGCAGGGTGACAGCTAATGTTTGCCGTTAATCTTATTCCCTTACCCGGCAAGGAAGTCAGCATGACGCAATTAACTACCCAAACAGTCTCATCGGTGTGGTTGTCGTCGCGACCGGTAGCCGAGTTTGGAGTTCTCCAGCCGAGCCAACAGCTAGATGAAGAGAAGCTTGTTGGAAGTCTGAGTCCCACTCAACAGGCTTTTGCTAAACATTTGGCGGCACTGTGGTCAGGCGTTCCGGGGTCTTTCGAACATCGTTATCCCATCACCAAGAGTCGGGCATGGAAACCATGGAAGGAACGCATCCAACCGCTGAGCAAGGGCTGGTGGTGTTTATCCCTGGCCCAGGCCGCCGAGCACTATTCCTGGCCGGAACGCCTGGCACCTGATGACTTTGCCAGCATTGCGGCGCGACTGCGCGCGGCACTGGCTGCGAACGATTGCATTGCTGCGCGAGCCGCCTGCCTGGAAATATTCAGATGGGGAGGTGTTGCCACTCGACCGGATGATGCTTCCTTGCGGTGGGTCGAGGCGCAGGCTAACGAACGTGCCTTGTGCCGCTCCATCCTCCGTGCTGTCGAACTGCTTCGCCCCACAAGCAGCCACTCACTCACGGCTTTCGATGGCACGGATCTGCTGATGAACTCCGCGATGACGAAGATCTACGCTGCTGCGGTCCCGGACGGCATCATCATCTACGATGGCCGGGTGGGGGCGGCGCTGGGGTTGTTGGCCCGCAAATGGCTCGATGGAATCGGGCAAAGTGTAGTCCCGCCGGATCTCGCGTTTCGTTGGGGGCCCAATCAGAAAACGCCCAACAAAAACGTTGAAACACGCGACCCGTCGCAAGGTGCTTTCAAGTTTGATTGTCTTTACAAGAAAAGCACCGCCAAGCAGCCGCATCAAGCCGAAGTCTGGGCGGGGCTTGTGCGGACAGCCAGCCGCATCCTGGGAGAGGTGGTTCGGTTGCTCAAGGCAGAGAAGCAGGGGGCGATGTTGCTGAGTCTGGAGCGAGCATTGTTCATGGTGGGTTTTGACGTGCGTTATCCTTTGGTGACCGCAACCCCTATGGCGCGATGAAGCGAGTCTTGGCCACGCTAAGAACACCCAAGAGGCGGTGATGGAATTCCAGGCTGAACAATTGCGAAACGCACGCCACGTCGTGGTGTTTTCCGGCGCGGGGATCTCCGCTGAAAGTGGCATCCCCACATTCCGCGACGCCTTGACCGGCCTGTGGGAAAACTTCGACCCCGCTGCGCTGGCCACTGCCCAAGCGTTTCGCAATGATCCCGCCCTGGTGTGGGGCTGGTACGAATGGCGACGCGCCAAAGTCCTTGGCGCACAACCCAACCTTGCACACCTGGCGATAGCTGAATTGGCTCGGCACGTGCCCAGGGTCACCGTCGTCACCCAGAACGTTGATGATTTGTTGGAGCGCGCCGGCTGTCATGATGTCTTGCATTTGCACGGAAGCCTGGACTTACCGCGCTGCTTTGCCTGTGCACGACCGTATGCGCTCGGAGCGGAGCCACTCGATGAGCCGCAAGGGGGGCGCCGCATCGAGCCGCCGCGCTGTCGGCGTTGCAACGGGAAGGTGCGACCAGGCGTGGTCTGGTTTGGCGAATCGCTGCCTGATGATGCATGGCGCAAGGCCGTGTCGGCAGCGAAGGACTGTGACGTGCTGCTGTCGATCGGCACGTCCGGTCTGGTGCAACCCGCGGCCGAGATTCCGCGAATTGCCTTGCAACACGGCGCACAGGTGCTGCACATCAATGTGCAGCCTGAGCCTGTAGCAGGTGATCGTGAATTCAGCCTGGCGGGCAAGGCGGCAGAGGTTCTGCCGCGCTTGGTCGAGGAGACCTTCCCAGGGTAGGTCCAAGGCCCAGCGAGTGATCGAGCCCGTGGGCCATGCTGCATCAGGCCCCGCCCACTACCTTAACGTGGTATTGCGCAGGTAGCGTGCCGGCGAAGTGCCCAGCGTCTTGCGAAACATGCTGATGAACGAACTGACTGACTCGTAGCCGAGCGCTTCGGCGGTTCTCTGCACTGACTGACCCTCGGCCAGGTTCTGCAACGCGACGATGATCTGCCATTGCTTGCGCCATTGGCCGAAGGTAAGGCCGGTTTCGCCTTTTACCAGGCGGGCCAGCGAACGCTCGCTCATGGCCACATGCCGTGCCCAACTCGCCATGGTGGCGCGGTCAGCGGGATCTTGCGCTAGCGCCCGGGCGATCGTGCGCAGCGGGATCGACGCGGGCAAGGGCAGGTAAAGCTGTTCCGTCGGGGCCAATTCAAGTTCTTCAAGCAGCACGTTGGCCAACCGCGCAGGGCGCGAATCGGTCGGGTAATCCTGTCCCTGGCCGCTCAGGTGCCGGATGAGCTCAAGGATCAAGGGTGATAGGGCCAGCGTGCAACAGCGTTCTGGCAGCGACGCGGCACCGGGTTCGACGAACAAGAAACACACCTGTCCGTTGGCCGTGACACGGTTGTTATGCGCGACGCCGCCGGGAATCCATACGCCGAACCCTGACGGGACCATCCACACGCCATCTTCCACCGTGCACACGATGCCCCCGCGATAAGCGATCACCAGTTGTCCCTTGCGGTGTTTGTGTGTCGCCGATTCGCTGTCGTTGCGCTGGGGTTCCAGCATTAGCGCCACGGCGGGTTGCGAAAGGTTGTCGTATTCGAACTGATCGACGTGCAGGCGGTGGATGTCGGTCATGGCGTGGTCGAAGGTTGTCTGAATTTGATTATATTTTGGCAGTGTACTCAATATCGGCAGCAGCGGTCATTCCCTAGCATGAGCCACAAGCCCTCCTGCCGCAGACGGGCGAATGCCAGAACCCTCCGAATCCCGGTGCTTGCCATGCTCAGTGAAATTTCCATTGCCAACCTCTATTTCCCTCCGTTGTTGATCTACCTGGGCGTATCGGCTCTGGTCTACAAACTCATCGAGCGCCTGACCCGTCGCTGGCTGGACGGGACGTGGCACCCAGCGCTGGCGCGTTTTTTCGTGTCGCTCATTGTCGTCTCGGCGATCGTCGTCAACTGCTGAGCGAGGTCGGCCATGTCTGTCGTCAAACTAATCAAGCCTGCTGTCACCCTGGGACTTGGCTTGCTGGCCATAATGTTCTGCCTGCAACTCTGGCGGGCGTACGTCTTGGCGCCCTGGACCCGGGACGGGCGGGTGAGCGCGCAGGTCATTCGTATTGCACCGGAGGTGTCCGGCCAGGTGGTGCAGTTGTTGGCCGGCGACAACCAATGGGTGACCAAGGGCGATTTGCTGTATCGCATCGATGCCCGTGCCTACCGATTGGCGTTGCAGCAGCGCGCGGCGGAATTCGCCGAGGCGCGCAGTGTATTCGAGCAGCGCAGTGCGCAGTTCAAGCGGCGGACCCGGCTGGCCGAGGCCATCGCCCGGGAAGAAATAGACAATGCGGCGCGTGACTTGGCCGTGGCCCAGGCGCGCCTGGACGCGGCACGCAGCCAGCTGGCCCAAGCGCGGCTTGACCTGGAGCGCACGACTGTCCGTTCGCCGGTGGACGGCTATGTCACGCAACTTCGGCTGCAGGCCGGTGACTACGCTGAGGCGGGGAATACCAACCTGTTCGTGGTCGACGGGCACAGTTTCTGGGTCACCGGTTATTTTGAAGAGACCAAGCTGCCGGGTGTGCGCATCGGCGCTCCGGTGTCGATCAAGTTGATGGGATTTGCTCCGCTGTTGGAAGGACGTGTGGCGAGCATGGGCAGGGGGATTGCGGACGCCAACGAACTGCGCAGCGACAGCGGTTTGCCCCGGGTGAGCCCCACCTTCAGCTGGATTCGGTTGGCCCAGCGTGTACCGGTGCGCATCGAGTTGGACAAGGTACCGGACGGGGTGGAGTTGGCGGCGGGCATGACCGCAAGCGTCGAAGTGACGTCACCCGACACCGCCGCGCGCTGGCGACTGACCCAATGGCTGCAGGCGTTCATGTGATGCTGAATCTGGCGAAACAGCTTTTCGTGGCGATTCCGCGGCCGTGGACGGCGGTCACTTTTCCCTACGTGATGCGCAGTATTTTCGCAGCGGGTCTGGCGCTGTGGCTCGGCTTCCAACTGCACCTGGAGTCACCGTTCTCCGGCGCATCCACCGTGTTGCTGTTGGTGCAGCCCATCCAAGGAGCGGTTCTCGGCAAGGGCTTTCATCGCATGCTGGGTACGTTGGTCGGCCTGGTGGCGGCGTTCGTGCTGACAGGGCTGTTCGCGCAACAGATGCTGTTGTTCATCGTGGGCATCGGTCTGTGGCTGGGCCTGTGCGTGGGGGCGATGACGGTGTTGCGCCATTACCCGGCCACGGCGGCGGTGGTGGCGGGTTACACGGTGTGCCTGGCGTTGGGACCGGCTATCGTCGCGCCGGAGCAGGGGTTCGATCACATCGTGACCCGTGGCACGGCGGTGGCGCTCGGGGTGCTTAGCTTGGGCCTGGCCGCGACGCTGTTCAGTCCCAGGACGATGGAAAACAACATCCGCAGCGCGCTGGTCGATATCTGTGTCCGCAGTGCCCGGCTGCTCGCAGCGACACTCTCCGGCGAGCCGACCTCACAAAGGGCGACGGAGCGTCACGTGCTGGCCCTGGATATCGGCAAGGTGGACGATCAACTAGGGCTTGGCCGGGGCGAGTCGTCATTGATTCGCTCCCGGCAGTTGGCGATTCAGGCAGGCCTGGCGCATCTGCAATCCGCCGTGCTTGACGTGTCCCTCGACGACCAACGGGCCGGACTCGCTCCGACGTTGCTGGCTCAACTGAGCATCGAGTTGCGACAACTGAGTGAGCGGTTGATGGACAGCCGCGTTGACTTTCTCGCCGCCGCCGATTCGGTGGGACGCCTTCGTTGCCTGGTGGATGACCGTGCTGACGGAGACCACCACACGCGGTTGCTCGGCGAGCGGTTGGATGAGCAACTGAAGGACCTGGGCGAGGCCTTGTCGAACTTCTCCAGCCTCGATCACGCTCGTCGAGAGCAGGTCCGTGCCGTCGGGTATCACCGCGATTACGCTGATGCGGCGCGAAACGGCATCAGGGCGCTGCTTGCCACGTTGGCCGCGGGTACGGTTTGGTATTTTACGGGTTGGGATCAAGGGCCCGCGCTGCTGGCGGTCCTGGGTCCGTGCTGCGCGTTGCTGGCGACGGCCCCCGCGCCTGCCCAAGGCATAACCAGCTTCATACGCGGTACGCTCTACGCCATTCTGGCGGCGGCGCTGTGCAAATTCCTGCTGTTGCCGCAGATCAACGGTTTCCCTCTGTTGTTGCTGGTGCTGGCTACGTTCTGGTCATTCGGAATCCATGGGACGAGCCAACCCCGCCATGCGCTGCAAAGCATCGCTTACCTGATCGGGTTCAACACGTTGGTGAGCACCGGCGAAACCGCGTCCTACGATTTCGCCGATTTCGCGAACCAGGCGTTCGCCTGGATCGTCGCGATGCTGGTCTGCCTCCTGGCCTTCCAGATCGTGCCGAGGGATCCCGCCAGACACGTCCAGGCATTGAAACGTTCACTGCACAAGGACACACGTCTGTTGCTTCGCCGGGGCGGCACGATCAATCACCCCAAATGGCAAGCAAAACAACAGGGACGGATCGTCGCATTGAAGCGTTTGCTTGGCGCTGATAATCCGCACGGCTGCCAGGCGGGTTACTTGTCGCTGCAACTGGGCAAGGAGCTGCGCCGGCTACAGCGCAAAGCGAGCCGGATTGATCCGAAATCCCCCATCGCCCAATGTGCACAAACCGGCGCGCGGCGGGTGGCTCGATATGCCCATCATCCGGCAATCGGTGCCGTTCACGCACGGCGTACCTCCAGCTCGATGAGCAGGCTTGGCGCGCATGCACTGGCGATCTCTTACCAACACTTGGCTTGGCTGCTGGAGCAATACGCGAATACCGCGCATCCCCGTTGCTGAGCCGCAAATCCGGCAATGACCGCTTTGCACCGTTCAAATCACATGAGCCCGATGTAATTCAGTCAGCGCCAATGCCTTGAGCCGGGCCAGCAACGGGTCACGCCGATCGCGTGGGTGCGGCAGTTGCACCGCCAGTTCCTGGCGAATGCGGCTGGGGCGATTGTCCATGACCAGGACCCGGTCGCTCAGGTACAGCGCCTCGTCGACATCGTGCGTTACCAGCAGCAGGGCGATAGCGTGACGCTCGGCCAGTTGCAGCAACAGGTCTTGCAGTTTCATCCGGGTGAAAGCGTCCACGGCGCTGAAGGGCTCGTCCAGCAGCAGCACCCGCGGCCGCGAATACAGGCCGCGGGCAATCGCCACCCGTTGCGCCATGCCACCGGACAACGCCTTGGGCAAGGCGTCGGCAAAGTCGCTGAGGCCAACTTCTTCGATCAACTGCGCGACCCAGGCTTTGTCATAGCGGTCATCGTCGCTGAAGCCGATGTTCTGTTGCACCGTCAGCCAGGGCATCAACCGCGGTTCCTGGAACACAAAGGCCAACTGTTCGGTGTGGCTGAGCAGTTGCCCTTCGAAGTCTTTTTCCAGGCCGGCAACGATGCGCAGCAAGGTGCTTTTGCCGCAGCCGCTGGGGCCCAGCAGGCTCACGGTTTCCCGAGGCTGCAGTTGCAGGTGGATGTCGTTGAGCACGGTGGTGGTCGCGAAGCTCTTGCGCGCCACGTGAATGTCCAGCAGGGCTTGGGGCATGGCTCAGTCCTCGGTGCCGTTGAAAGTGTCGCGCCAGGCCAGGAAGCGTTTCTCCAGGCCGGCGAGGAGGCCGTCGCTGAGCTTTCCCAGCACGGCGAGCACGATGATCGCCGCCAGCACGATGTCCGGGCGCGAGGTTTCGCGACCATCGCTGAGCAGATAGCCCAGGCCTTTGGTCGCGGCGATCAGTTCGGCGGCCACGAGGAACATCCAGGCCAGGCTCATGCCGCTGCGCAACCCGGTGAACAGGCCGGGCAGGGCGGCAGGCAGGAGAATCCGCCGCACCAGGCGGCGACGGCTGAAACCATACATGTGGCCGACTTCCACCAGCTTGCGGTCGATGTTGCGAATCGCCGCCACGCCATTGAGGTACACCGGAAAGAACGCGCCGATGGCGATCAGCACCACTTTGGAGGTTTCGTCGATGCCCAGCCACAGCAGGAGTAACGGCACCCAGGCCAGGCTGGGGATCGAGCGCAGGCCCGCGAAGGTCGGTTCCAGGTAGGCTTCGGCTTCCCGACTCAGGCCAACCCAGGCGGCGAAGACCAACGCCAGGCTGGCACCGATGGCAAAGCCCAGTAGCACGCGCAGCAGGCTGGCGCTGATGTGCTTCCACAGGGCGCCTTCGGCCAGTTCGCCAAGGGTCAGGGCGATCTCGCTGGGGGCCGGCATCTGGTAGGCGGGCAGCCAACCGATGCGCACGATGATCTCCAGCAACACGATGATCAGCACCGGCAGGGCCAATCCCTTGAGGCGCAGTCGCCAGCGGTCGGATTCGAACAGCGGCGTTCTGTCCGCTGGGGACAGGGCCAGGTGTGGGTTGGAGAGGTCTTTGCTATTGCTGCTCATGGCGATTCTCCGGCAATGCCGAATCCGCGCCAGGCGCGGATCGGTTGTCGCCTGGGCTAGGGGTTATTGACGGGCGACGGCTTGCTGGCGGCCGGTGTCGAGCAGTTGATCGATCACCTGGTCGACGTTCACCCCGCGCCGTACCAATTCCTCGGAGACCAGGATCGGCGCGGCCGCCTTGGAAGCCAGCACATCCTTGGCACTCAGTTGCGGGCTGCCCAGGTCGGTGCGTGACAGTTGCAGCTTGGCAACCTCCAGCGGCAGCCCGGATTCGTCGGCCAGCAGTTTGGCCAGTTCTTGCGGATGCTCCAGCGACCACGTCCGGGCCTGTTCGTAGGCGGCGATCACGGTGTCGATGGTCTGCGGATGCTCTTGGGCGTATTTCTCCGTGACGCTGACCACGCCGTAGCTGTTGAAAGCGGGGTTGCGATACAGCAGGCGCGATCCGGCCTGGACTTCGCTGGCGGCCATGTGCGGATCGAGACCGGCCCAGGCGTCGACGTCACCTTTTTCCAGCGCGGTGCGCCCGTCCGGGTGCTGCAGGTGCACCAGTTCCACATCGTCTTTCTTCAGCCCGGCTTGTTGCAGGCTGCGCAGGGTGAACAGGTAGGGATCGGTGCCCTTGGTGGCGGCGATCTTCTTGCCCTTGAGGTCGGCGATCGTCTGGTAGGGCGAATCCTTGCGCACCACCAGCGCTGTCCATTCGGCGCGGCTGTAGACATACACCGACTTGATCGGGCTGCCATTGGCTCGGCTCAACACCGCGGCGAGACTGGCGGACGATGCGAAGTCGACGCCGCCGCTGTTGAGGTATTCCAGCGAACGATTGCTGCCCTGGCTCAAGACCCAGCTCACCTTGGTCTGGGGCAGGGCTTTTTCCAGGTAACCGAAGTGCTTGAGCACCAGGCTGACCGGCGAGTAATAGGCGTAGTCCAGGTGCACTTCGGCCGGAGGACTTTCGGCGGCCTGGACCATGGACGGCACGGCCAGCGCCAGGGCGCAGGCGCTGATCAGCTGTCTAGCGTGGGCCAGGGAGAAACGGAGGGCGAGTTTCATGGAAAGCTCCAGACAAGGCGGTGAGAAAGCAATGTTCTTATTTCCGAAAGATCGGACAGCGAGAAAAATCGCGCTTGAAAGGAATATTGCAGGCTCTGTGCCATAGCCCGGAAAGGGCCACCAACGGGCGCTGGCACTGCGCAAGGCATCAGAGGAAATGTTGATCGGCGAACAGTCTGTTGCGGTGCTGTTGCCCCATGAACACTGGCTGAATTATGACTATGAGCTTATGCGCTAAAAGAATTTCTAAAGGAATTGATAGGAGCGCTATGTTCTAAAAAATCATCCAGGAAATGCTGTCATGACGTTCACCCGATCCCTGCGTCGTTTGCTTTTCAGCACATTGTTCGCCACCCCTTTGGCCCAGGCTGGCGAGCCGCTGGTGCTGCACGTCGGCGACCAGAACTATTACAACGTCAGGGCTTCGGTGGAGGCGTCGGGGGTGCTGGAAGGCGCCCCTTATCGCGTCGACTGGAAGCACTTCCAAGCCGCTGCGCCCCTGGCCGAGGCGCTGAATACCGGTGACCTGGACCTGGGTTTCCTCGGCGACTCGGGCTTTCTGTTCCTGGCTGCCAAACAGGCACCGGTGAGGCTGATCGGTGTCTCGCGGCAGAACCCGGACACCATTGCGCTACTGGTGCCCAAGGACTCGCCGGTCAAGACCATCGCCGACCTCAAGGGCAAGAAGATCGCCTATTGGCCCGGCGCCTGGAGCCAGCAACTGACGCTGCGCGCCTTGGAGCAGGCCGGCTTGCCCGACAACCACGTCGAGTTCATCAAGCTGATGCCCATCGATGCGGCCGCCGCCTTGCCCCAGGGCAGCATCGACGCCTTTCCGGTGTGGGAACCCTACATCTCGCAACAGATCCTGTTCTCCGGCGCCCGGCCGATCCTGACGGCGAAGAATCTGATGCCCGGCCTCAGCGCCATTGCCGCCTCGACGCCGGCCATCGACAACAAGCGCGAAGCCATCGCCGACTTCCTCGGTCGCGTGAAGCAGGCCCGCGCCTGGGTCGACAACCACACCGATCAATACGCCGACCTCTGGGCGAAGAAAGCCAATCTGGACCAGGACGTTTCGCGCCATTGGTTGCGCCAGGCTCACATGAATGTCGGTCCGGTAGACCCGCAGGCCGCCGCCGACCTGCAGAGCACGGCGGACTTCCTGTTCAAGGTCAAGGCCCTGCCGGCGCCGTTGGCCACTGCTGGAATTATCGACACGTCTTTCAGCCAAGCCTTCAGTCATTGACCACCCGGACTTTCAATCCGGTTCCGAGGACGCCTTGGCTGGAGCCTCGCCCTGGCGATCCATGGCCTTGAGCTGCTCAAGCAATACCGCTCGCAGCTCCGGCGGGCGTACGGGTTTGGCCAGCACCGAGACATTCATGTTTTGCAGGGACTGGCGGATCCGCTCGATGTCGTGTCCGGTGATCACCAGCGCCGGGACTTCCCAGCCGCGTTGGGCGCGTATCGCGGCGATGCACTCGGCACCGGAGACCTTGGTGCCCAGGTCAAAGTCGGCGATCACGATGTCGCAGTCGCTGGACAAGCCTTCGCCGTCGCTGTGACCTTGCACGTCGCAACCCCACTTCTCGAGCAGCGCGGACGTCGCCATCAGGACGTTGGCGTCGTCTTCCACCAGGCACACCCGTAATCCGTTCAAGCGGTCACGGGCACCGGAGACCCTGGGCGCCGAGGCCCGGGGTGCCGCTTGCTCCAGGCCGCTGATCGCCACCTTGGTACCTTGGCCGACTGTCGAACGGATGTGGATGTCGACATTGAGCAACTGGCTGATGCGCTTGACGATGGACAGGCCGAGGCCAAGCCCCTCGACGTCTTTATCGCGGACATGGCGCACGCGATAAAACTCCTTGAATACCTCGGGAAGATGCTCGCTGGCGATGCCGCGTCCCTTGTCGTAGATCACCACGGCCAGGCCCTTGCCCTGGCGCCGCACGCCGATCAATACCGGTTGCCCTGGCGCATATTTGAGGGCGTTGGACAACAGGTTCTGGACCATGGTGGTCAGCATTCCGGGATTGACGTTGACCCAATAGGGACAGGCGCGCAGGCGTAGCTCGACGCCGGCCCAGCGCGCGGCCTCGGTGTTCTGCTTGACGACGTCTTGCAGCAAGGCGCCCAAGTGGACGGTGTCAGCCTGCGGTACCCACTTGCCGTGATCCAGGGTGTAGATGTCGAGGATCGAGCGGAACAGTTGCGACACGGTGTGCAGCGAGCGGTCGATGTTGTCCACCAGCCGCAGCTCCTCCAGGCCCAGCCTGGCGTCCCTCAGGCACGCGGTGAACAGGCCAATGGAATGGATCGGCTGGCGCAAGTCATGGCTCGCCTGTGCCAGGAATCGCGATTTCTCCTGGTTGGCGGCAATCGCCTCTTCGGAGGCGATGCGTGTGCGTTTGAGCAGGATGTGCGCATAGGCCGGCACCACGATGGTCGTGACGATCAACATCAGGAACATGTAGGGCTGCGTGTGCCAAAAGGGGTTGAGCCAGAAAATCAGCATCAGGGTCGACAGTGCAATGACCGTTGCCAAGGCCAGGTAGCGCGAGCCGAAGCGCATGCCATTGCCCAGGGTGACCCAGAGCAGCGCTGCATAGATCGGCAACGCGCCTTCGCCCCCCAACACCATGGCGAACGCAATACCGGTGTAGTCATGCAACATGGCAAAGAGACGCCGCCAGAAGAAATGCCCTGGCCAGCGCTTGATTGCCATGCGCAGGAACACCGAGGCGAAGATGAACGTGACGATGTAGATGATGATGGGGGCGTAACGCGTGGCGGCATCCGGATCGAGGCCGACCAGCACGACGATATACAACAGCGCGCAGGCGCTGACGGTCAGGCGCAGGGTGGCCTGGTCAAGTTCACTGTTCTTCTCCATTGGCTTTCGAACTCCATGAGCCGCTGCTGACCTGGGCAAGCGTAGCGGCTGTCCCCTCTGCATGGACAGCCGAGTCGGGAGACTCCTGCGGGTTTTTCCAACGAGCAGGCCACTGTTTGCCACCGAACAGCTGATCAACATCTCTATGGATGAACCAGCACCCTTGCTGGCTGGGAAAATATCTAACTGATTGAAATCTAAAGGACAATTTTCTTGGCATGAATCGTGTTGATAGAACAGTAAAGAGCACCGGGACTGGGTGCTGAATCTACCGAGCAGGAGTTTCCATGCCACGTGAAATTCGTTTGAATGCCTTCGAGATGAACTGCGTCGGTCATCAGTCTCCGGGGCTCTGGCGACACCCCAAGGACCGGGCCTGGCAGTACAAGGACCTCGATTACTGGACCGACTTGGCCAAGTTGCTGGAGCGCGGCAAGTTCGACGGTATCTTCATCGCTGATGTCATCGGTATTTACGATGTGCTCGGCGGCAATGGCGACGCCGCCATCCGCCAGGCGACCCAAGTCCCGGTCAATGACCCACTGGCGTTGATCACGCCGATGGCCTTGGTGACCGAGCACCTGGGCTTCGGCCTGACTGCCTCGTTGACCTTCGAACATCCCTATCCCTTTGCCCGTCGCCTGTCCACGTTGGACCACCTGACCAAGGGGCGGATCGGTTGGAACATCGTCACGTCCTACCTCGACAGCGGGGCGCGCAATCTCGGGCAGAAGGCGCTCAGCGATCACGATGCGCGCTATGACTACGCCGACGAATACCTCGAGGTGCTCTACAAACTGTTCGAAGGCAGTTGGGAGGAGGGCGCGGTGGTGCGCGACCGGGAGCGCGGCATCTTCAGCGACCCGAGCAAAGTCCACGAGATCCGTCACCAGGGCAAGCATTTCCAGGTCCCGGGCATCCATCTTTGCGAGCCATCGCCGCAGCGCACGCCGGTGCTCTATCAAGCGGGGGCATCGAGTCGCGGCAAGGACTTTGCTGCCGGGCATGCGGAGTGCGTATTCGTCGCGGCGCCGTCCAAGGTCATCCTGAAAAAGACCGTGGCCGATATCCGCCGACGTGCCGCCGAGGCCGGGCGCGATCCGCGCAAGGTGCTGATCTTCAACTTGCAAACGGTGATTGTCGACGAGACTGACGCCCAGGCGCAGGCCAAGTGGCAGGAGCTGAAATCCTACAGCAGCTACGAGGGCGCGCTGGCGCTGATTTCCGGTTGGACCGGCATCGACTTCGGTCAGTACCGACCCGACCAGGTGCTCAAGCACATCCATACCAACGCCATCCAGTCGGCCGTGGAGACGTTCTCGACCGCCGACCCGGACAAGCAGTGGACCGTCCAGGAACTGGCCGATTGGGTCGGCATCGGTGGCTTCGGCCCGTTGATCGTCGGCAGTGCGCAAACCGTCGCCGACGAGTTGCAGGCCTGGGTCGAGGAAACCGATGTGGACGGCTTCAACCTGGCCTACGCCTTGGCCCATGAAACCTTCCGCGATGTGGTTGAACTGCTGGTGCCCGAGTTGCAACAGCGCGGCGCGTACAAGACCGAATACCGCCCCGGCACCCTGCGCGACAAGCTGTTCGGTGACGGCCCGCGCTTGCCCGCCAGCCATCCGGGTGCCGGTTATCGGGACTTGAGTCGACTGGGCCAGCGCACCCGTGTAGCCGAGCCGGCCTTGGTGGATGAGGAGTAAGCGCATGAGCCTCTTCGAACTCAATGCACCACTGCCTGAAAGCGTGACGGACAACGCCTTGGTCGCCTTGCAACGTTGGGCCAGGGAGCGACCGACGCAGATTGCCTTGCGTCATCGACGCCTCGGCGTGTGGAGGGCCTGGCGGTGGATCGATGTGCAACGCGAGGTCGAGCGTGTCTGCGATGGTCTGCGCCAGCAGGGGTTTGCCTCGGGGGCGCGGTTGGCGCTGAGCGGCGCCTTCGAGCCGAGCCTGCTGATCCTGGCACTGGCGGCGCGCCAGTTGGGTGGGCACAGCGTGGTGATCGACCGCGAGAGTCAGGGTGAGGATCTGCGACGCCAGCTACGTCTGATCCGTCCGGCGTTCGCCTTTGTCCAGCGCCGCGAAAGCGTGTCGCACTGGCTGCAGTGCGGTCTCGATGATGATTGGCCGTTGCGGCTGTATTCGGCCCAGGCCAATGCGGTGCGTCGCGGCTTGTGGCAGGTGCAATCGCTGTCGGTGCTGTTCGTCGCCGAGGCGCCGACTGCACAGCGCCAGGGCTGGGCCCAGGTTGCCGACGACGCGGTGGTGTGGATCGATGAAGGCACCGAATGGCGTGATGGACTGGCGCACCTGTTCCGTCGCTGGCTGGAGGGCGGCGAAGGCCTGGCCTTTCCGGAAACTCGAGAATCGGCCAGCCGCGATCGCCGCGAGATCGCCCCGACGGCGTTGCTGCTGTCCGCGGCGCGAGTCGAATCGCTGGCGGCGGAAATAGAAGCCCGGCTGCCGGCCCCGGACAGTTGGCGCCGACGGCTATGCGAATGGACTCTGGATGATCCGCGCCGTGGCCTGCGACGCTGGCTCAAGGCGCGGGTGCGGCACCTGCTCGGTTTCCAGCGACTGCGCCGGATCGAGGTGCCGAGCGCGCCCGCAGGCGCCGTGCGGCAAGGCCCTGCGTGGTTGCGGGAATACCTGGAGCGAGCGGCATGAGTGCGCTGTTGGAGGTGCGCAATGTGTCGCTGTCGTTCAGCGGCGTGAAAGCGATTTCCGACCTCTCGTTCAGCGTCAGGCTTGGCGAGATCTGCGCCTTGATCGGGCCGAACGGCGCGGGCAAGAGTTCGCTGCTGAACATCCTCAACGGGGTCTACCGGGCCGACGCCGGCCAGGTGTTCTTCGCTGCCGAAGCGCTGCGCCGTCCGCATCCGCTGAAGGCGGCGCGGCTCGGTATCGGCCGGACATTCCAGAACAATGCGCTGTTCAAGAAAATGAGCGTGGTGGACAACCTGCTCACCGGCCTGTCGCGCTTCCAGCGCACGTTTTTCCTCGAACAGGCCCTGGGCCTGCCGCGAGCCCGGCGCGAGGCGCGGGCGTTCGCCGAGCGGGCCGAGCAGGTGCTGGAATTCCTCGAGTTGCAGGCCTGGCGCGACGTCGCCGTGGGCAGCCTCGCCTATGGCCTGCAGAAACGCGTGGAGCTGGGCAGGGCGCTGATCGCGCAACCGACCCTGCTGTTGCTCGACGAACCGATGGCCGGCATGAACGCTGAGGAGAAACAGGAGATGAGCCGTTTCATCGCCGATATCAATCGCGACCTGGGTACGACGGTGATTCTCATCGAACACGACATCCAGGTGGTCATGGGCCTCTCCAGTCATGTGGTGGTGCTGGACTACGGACGCAAGGTCGGTGACGGCACGCCCGCTGAAGTCCAGGCCAACCCCGATGTGATCGCCGCTTACCTGGGGGGTTCGCACGCATGAATTTCTTTTTGGAAACCCTGGTCGGCGGACTGTTGGCTGGCACCCTGTATTCCCTGGTGGCCATCGGTTTCGTGCTGATCTACAAGGCCAGCGGCGTGTTCAATTTCGCCCAGGGCGCCATGCTGCTGTTCGCCGCGCTGACCTTCGTCAGCTTGCGCGAGCAGGGTTTTTCTTTTGCCCTGGCGTTGGTCCTGACGGTGTTGGTGATGATCGTCGGCGCATTGTTGATCGAGCGCCTGGTGCTGCGTCCGCTGGTCAACCGCTCGCAAATCACCCTGTTCATGGCCACCCTTGGCCTGTCATTCATCATCGAAGGCCTGGCCCAAGGGCTGATGGGCGCCCAGGTGCGCGCGCTGGACCTGGGTATCGAGGACGTCCCGCTGTTCGTGGGCGAGATCATGGTCAGCCAGTTCGACCTGATCGCCGCCGGCGTGTCGGGGCTGACGGTGGCGGTGCTGGCCTTGCTGTTCAACAAGACCCGCATCGGTGTTGCCCTGCGCGCCGTGGCCGACGACACCCGTGCGGCACTGTCGCTGGGCATCAACCTCAACCGCATCTGGCAGATCGTCTGGGCTGTGGCCGGGGTGGTCGGCCTGGTCGCCGGGTTGCTCTGGGGCGCGCGGCAAGGCGTGCAGTTCTCACTGTCACTGGTGGTGCTCAAGGCGCTGCCGGTGTTGATCATCGGCGGCTTCACCTCGATCGGCGGCGCTATCGTCGGCGGGCTGATCGTCGGGGCGGCCGAGAACCTCGCCGAGGCATACATCGGCCCACTGGTCGGCGGCGGGATCACGCCCTGGTTCGCCTATTTCCTCGCCTTGATTTTCCTTTACATCCGTCCGTCCGGCCTGTTCGGCGACCGGATCATTGAACGGGTATGACGCCATGACCGCTACTGTTCCGCGCCTCACTGCCAGCTTCGACGACGCGCCCCTGACCCTGGTGCGTCGCCGTTGGCGGCCGGGCCTGTTGTTGCTGTTGTTGGTGGCGTTTGTCGGGTTGCCGTGGCTGGGCAACGACTATTGGCTCAACGCGATCCTGATTCCCTTTCTGGTGCTGTCGCTGGCGGGCCTGGGGCTGAACCTGTTGACGGGCTATACCGGCCAGACCTCGGTCGGCGCCGCCGGCTTCATGGCCGTGGGGGCGTTTGCCACCTACGGCCTGCTGCTGCGCGTACCTGGCCTGCCGCTGCCACTGGCGCTGCTGGGCGGTGGGGTGATTGCCGGGGTGGTCGGGCTGCTGTTCGGCATTCCCAGCTCAAGGATCAAGGGCTTTTACCTGATGGTCACCACGCTGGCCTCACAGTTTTTTCTGGAGTGGGTGTTCGCCAAGTTCCCGTGGTTCTACAACTACGCTTCGTCCGGCACCATCAGCGCGCCGCGCCTGGAACTGTTCGGCCATAACCTGGCGACGCCGGTCGGCCGCTACCTGTTGACCCTCAGTTGCGTGGTGCTGTTGACCTGGGTGGCGGTCAACCTGGTGCGCAGCCAGGTCGGACGCAACTGGATGGCGATCCGCGACATGGACACCGCTGCCGCCGTGATCGGGATTGCCGTGGAGCGCGACAAGCGCATGGCCTTCGCCGTCAGTTCGTTCTACCTGGGAATCGCCGGGGCGCTCTGGGCATTCGCTTACCTGGGAACAGCCAGCGCGGGCAGCTTCGACATCAACCGTTCGTTCCAGATTCTGTTCATCATCATTATCGGCGGCATGGGCAGCATTGCCGGCAGCTTCATCGGCGCGGCCTTCATCAGCCTCGTGCCGATCCTGCTCAGCCATGCCGGGCAATGGCTGTTCAACGGCAACGTCGACGCCGGGCAATTGCAGAACCTGCAGAAGGTGCTCTTCGGCGCCTTGATCATCGGGTTCCTGATCAAGGAACCGGAGGGGCTGGCGCGCCTGCTCGGCGACCTGCGCGAACGCATCAGGGTCTGGCCGCTGCGGTTCTGAGCGCCGACCTACAACCCAACGAACCTTGACCCTACCGAGGGAAAGGAGGTTTCCAACACCGCACAAGACCACATCGAGAAGACAGACATGCATGCAACTTTCAAACGTAGCCTCGCCGCCATCGGCCTGGCATTGGGCGCCTGTGCAACGCTGGTACCGGCTGCCCAGGCGGCCAACGAACAGTTCTTCCCCCTGGCCACCTACCGGGTCGGCGCCTATGCCTCCAGCGGCATTCCGGTGTGGGCCGGAATGATTGACTACCTGCGCTACATCAACGAGGTGGAAGGCGGGATCAACGGCGTCAAACTGGTCTGGCAGGAGTGCGAGACCGAATGGACGGCGGAAAAGGGCATCGAGTGCTACGAGCGCTTCAAGAACGGCCTCAACGGCGCGCCAGTGGCGATCTACGCACCCAACGGCGCACCGGCGGCCTATGCCCTCGCGGACAAGGCCGAAGCCGACCGGATTCCGTTGATCACCCTCGGCTATGGCCGTACCGAGGCCACCGACGGCAGGGTATTCCCCTACAACTTCCCGGCCATGCTGACGTTCTACAGCGAGGCCTCGGCGTTCATCAATTACGTGGCTGAGCGCGAGGGTGGGCTGGACAAGCTCAAGGGCAAGAAGATCGCCACCGTCTACCACGACTCGGCCTACGGTCGAGAAACCCAGGGACCGCTGGCGCTGCTGGCGCAGAAGTATGGCTTCGAGAACATCCAGATCGCGGTGGCCGATCCGGGCAACGAACAGGCCGGGCAGTGGCGCCAGGTGCGGCAATTGAAGCCGGACTGGGTGTTCCTGCGGACCTGGGGCGTGTCCACGCCCGTGGCGATCAAGACTGCGGCGCGTTTCGGCTACCCGGTGGAGCGCATCGTCGGTGACATCTGGGCCAGTTCCAATGAGGACGTGCTGCCGGCCGGCGAGGCGGGCAAGGGGTACCTGGCGCTGACGCCTTATCCGGGCGGCGCCGACTTCGACATCCACCAACGCATCCGCCAGTACATCCTCGATACCGGCAAGAGCGACCTCAAGGACCCGAAGAGTTTTGGCAGCGTCTACTACAACTCCGGCTTGGTGAACGCCGCCATTGCCGTCGAGGCGATCCGCACCGGGCAGAAAAAATTCGGCAATCGTCCACTCAACGGTGAGGAGGGTCGCTGGGGCCTGGAGCACCTCGACCTCGGTGATGCCCGCCTCAAGGAGATTGGTTTCCTTGGGTTGATGCAGCCGCTGAAGTTGTCTTGCAGCGACCACGAAGGGGGCGGGGCCGCCAAGGTCCAGCAATGGGACGGCCAGCAATGGAAGCTGATCACCGACTGGGTCCAGGCCGACCGCGTGACGTTGCGCCCGTTGATCGATGCCAAGGCCGCCGAGTATGCGAAAGAGAAGGGCGTGTCCGCCCGCGATTGCGCGGCGCAATGACCCTGCACACGACACACAACCGGGCGCACCCGCGCCCGAGGAGGAAGCACCCATGACCATTGCGACCCTTGCCGGCACCGCAAGCAGTGAGCTATTGGCGGTACACGACATCGAAGTGATCTATGACGGCGCGATCCTTGCCGTGGCCGGAGTTTCCCTGCGGGTCGGGCAGGGCGACATCGTTGCGCTGCTGGGCGCCAACGGGGCCGGCAAGAGCACCACGCTCAAGGCCATTTCCGGGTTGGTCCAGGCTGACCGCGCGCACGTCAGCCGGGGCCGGATCACTTTCCAGGGGCAGGACACCGCCGGTGTTGCAGCCAATCTGCTGGCCCGCCAGGGCATCGTCCACGTGCTGGAGGGGCGTCATGTGTTCGCCCACCTGACCGTCGAGGACAACCTGCGCAGCGGCGGTTTCCTGCGCAAGCCGACGCGCCGACAGCTGGAGCAGGATCTGGAGCGCATCTACGCCTGGTTCCCACGCCTGAAGACCAAGCGCAAGACCCAGGCCGGGCTGACCTCAGGCGGCGAGCAGCAGATGCTCGCCATCGGCCGGGCATTGATGACCCGGCCTCGGCTGGTGTTGCTGGATGAACCTTCCATGGGGCTGGCGCCGATCCTTGTCGAGGAGATCTTTGCCATCGTCGCCCAGCTCAATGCCCAGGAAGGCATGAGCTTTCTGGTGGCCGAGCAGAACATCAATGTTGCGCTGCGCCATGCTACCTACGCCTACGTCCTGGAAAACGGTCGGGTGGTGGGTGAGGGCAGCGGTGCGGAGTTGGCGGCGCGGGAAGACATCCAGCAATTCTATCTGGGCGGCAAGGCCGGCTGACGGTCGAGTGTTCGGTGGGCAACAGTGAATCCGCAGTTTGCTGTTGCAGGGGCTTTTCCAGGCCTGCTGTCGGATCGCAATGCATTGAATACAAAGGGTTTAAAGGCTTGGTACGGAGTGTGCTCTGGCTTTGGGTGAACCCGTTACGCAAGGAGCAGCACATGAGCCATTCACCGACCGTTGACCCGTCCCAGCCGGCCCGTCCAGGCCCTCGGCGCCCGGCCCATATCATTCGCAGCGACGCCGAGGCCATCGAGGTGGCGCAGCGTGTGGCCGAGGATTTCGCCCGGGAGGCCGCCTTGCGCGATCGTGAGCGACGGCTGCCCTGGGATGAACTGGAACGCTTCTCCGAAAGCGGCCTGTGGGCGATCAGCGTGCCGAAGGCCTACGGTGGTGCCGGGGTGTCCTATGTCACCCTCAGCGAGGTGATCGCCATCATTTCCGCCGCCGATTCATCCCTCGGCCAGCTACCGCAAAACCATTTCGGCGTCCTCAGCAATCTCGGCTTGACCGGCAGCGAAGAGCAGAAGCGGCGCTACTACGCGAAGGTGCTTGAGGGGGATCGCTTCGGCAACGCCTTTTCCGAAGCGCGAAGCCAATACGTCACGACCTTCCAGACGCAGATCCGCTTCGATGGCGACACGGCAGTACTCGACGGCGAGAAGGCCTACTGCACCGGCGCATTGTTCGCCCATATCGTGCCGGTGGCCGGGGTTGACGAGGTGGGGCATGTGCACATCGCCCTGGTGCCGCGCGATGCTGCCGGGTTGACCGTCATCGACAGTTGGGACGGTTTCGGCCAGCGCATCACCGCCAGCGGCCAGGTGCGTATCGACGGCGTGCGAGTGCCTGCCATCGACGTGGTGCCGGCCTGGAAGGCCTATGACCAACCCACTTCCGACGGTCCGATTTCGCAGATTATCCAAGCCGCCGTGGACACCGGAATTGCCCGTGGCGCCTTCGCCGAGACCCTGCGCGTCGCCCGCCAGGCGCGCCCCTGGGTCGACAGCGGCCTGCAGCACGGTTGGCAAGACCCGCTGGGCCAAGCGTTGATCGGTGAACTGGCCTGGCGCCTGCAAGCGGCCGAGGCGATTTTGCAGCGTGCGGCCCGAGCCGTCGACCGTGCCGTCGCCGAACCCAGCGAGGAACGAGTCGCCGAGGCTTCCGTAATCGTTGGCCAGGCCAAGGTGCTCTCTACCGAGATCGCCTTGGAGGCGTCCAGCCGTTTGCTGGAGCTGGGCGGCACGCGCAGCGTCTCGGCCAGCCAGGGCCTGGACCGGTTCTGGCGCAACGCGCGGACCCACACCCTGCACGACCCGGTGCGCTGGAAATATCACTTGGTCGGCAACCAGCTTCTCAACGACATCAAGCCGCAACGTCATTCCTGGAATTGAGGTATCGAGCATGTCCTATTCACATTCCCAAGGTCGTAGCGACCTCGCCCATGCCCGCCACGTCGAGGCGGCTCTGCTTGACTACCTGCGCGGCCACAGCGCGCGACATGAAGCCCTGGTGGTCGCGGCAGTCGGCGACCTGCGCGTCCGCATCGACGCCGCCGATGCTTTGCTCGAACGCGCCGACACGTCCCAATCGACCGCCATCGCCTTTCGCCTGGCCGCTGCGGAGGCGGCGCGGGTGGCCGGTCATGCGTATTTCGAGTTGGCCGGGCGCAGCTTGCCGCGGCCACTGCCGGACGCCGCCGAGCCAGCGTTGCTGACCCAGCGCCGGTTGCTGGGCGACCATTACCTCAACGGCGCGGCGTTGGCGGATGGGGAGGGAGGGCAGGCGTGAGCGGGTTTTGCGGTTGCTCGCCTTTGTGCCGGGTTGAATGATCCAAGTCCGCCGCTCAAGGCAACGCCTCTTCAACCAGTTCGATCCAGTGCCGGACAGGGGTTCGGCCAGCGCCGTCGAGGTGGGATTGACAGCCGATATTGGCGGTGGCGATGACTTCCGGGTGTCCGCTTTCCAAGGCGTTGAGCTTGTTGTCACGCAGTTGCCGGGAGAGTTCGGGTTGGGTCAGCGAGTAGGTGCCCGCCGAGCCGCAGCACAGGTGGCTGTCGGGCACCGGCGTGAGGTTGAATCCAAGTTGTTCCAGGATCGTTTCGACTGCGCCCCCGAGTCTTTGTGCGTGCTGCAACGTGCAGGGGCAGTGGAAGGCCAGGCGCTGGTCGCTGCGCACGCCGAGCTGATCCAACGGTTCGTCGCGCAGTACTTCAACCAGGTCCTTGGCCAGGGCGCTCACTTTTGCGGCCTTGGCGGCATACGCCGGATCGCTGCTGAGCAGGTGCCCGTAGTCCTTGATGAAGGCGCCGCAACCGCTGGCGGTTTGCACGATGGCTTCGGCGCCGCTTTCAATGGCCGGCCACCACGCGTCGATGTTGCGCCGGGCACGATCGAGGCCGGCGGCCTGGGCGTCCAGGTGATAATCCACCGCCCCGCAACAACCGGCCTCACGAATCGCGGTGACGCTGATGCCCAATCGATCCAGTACCCGTGCGGCGGCTGCGTTGGTGTTGGGTGAGAGGCTTGGTTGCACGCAGCCTTCGAGCATGAGCACTTGCCGGTCATGGCGGGTGGTCGGTCGTGGCTTTGCTGGGTGCACGTTGCGGGGCAGCTTGGCTTTCAGCGTGTCTGGCAGCAACGCGCGGAAAACCTGGCCGCCGCTCACCAATCCTTTGAACAGCCTGGGGTTGGGCACCACGCTGCGCAACCCCTCGCGCAACAGGCGTTGGCCGAGCGGGCGCGGGACTGCCGCATCGACCACCGCCCGGCCAATGTCCAGCAAGTTGTGATAATCGACGCCGGAGGGGCAGGTGGTTTCGCAGTTGCGGCACGACAGGCAGCGATCCAGGTGTTCCTGGGTGGCGCGGGTCACTTCGTTGCCTTCGAGCACCTGCTTGATCAGGTAGATGCGCCCCCTCGGACCATCCAGTTCATCGCCCAGCAATTGATAGGTCGGGCAGGTGGCATTGCAGAAACCGCAGTGCACGCAACTGCGCAGGATGCGTTCGGCTTCTTCGGCGCGGGGCAATTGGCGGGCGTATTCGCTCAAGGTGGTCTGCATGGTTCAAAGCTCCGCGTACAGGCGGCCGGGGTTGAAGAGGCCCCGTGGATCGAGTTGCTGCTTCAGGTTCCGGTGATAGCGCATCAATGCGTCGGGCAGCGGTTGGAAAGGGCTGTCGGCCAATCCAGGGGTGTAGCAGGTCACATGCCCGCCGACTTGTTCGACGATCGAGCGGATGAAGGTCGCTTCGGCGTCGGATTTGAGCCAGCGCTGGGCGCCGCCCCAATCGATCAGTTGGACGCCGGGCAACGGCAAGCGAGGCGTGTTCGGCGGCAGGGAGAGGCGCCAGAGGGGCCGATCTTCATCGAAGAAGCTCAGCCGATGTTCGTTCAGGTCCTGCCAGTACGAAGCGTCCAGTCGCTCGCCGCCCAAACGGTCGTGGGCCGCGGCCACCGAGCCTTCGCCACCTTCAAGTCGCAGGTTCAGGCGCTGGCCATCGTGGCACGCGGCAGTGATCGGCAGCGGTTGCTGCCCCCATTCCGCCAGGCGCTGCAAGGCACGCTGGGCGTCCATCTCCAAGCTGATGCTCAAGGTCTGCCGTGGTTTTGGCAGGACCTTGAGGGACACTTCGGTCACCACGCCCAGCGAGCCGTAGCTGCCGGCCATCAAGCGCGACAGGTCGTAGCCGGCGACGTTTTTCATGACCTCGCCGCCGAAGCGCAAGTGCTTGCCGTGGCCAGTGATGACTCGTGTGCCGAGGATGAAATCGCGCACCGAGCCTGACCAGGGACGACGTGGCCCCGAGAGTCCGCAGGCAATCATGCCGCCCACCGTGGCGTTTTCACCGAAGGCGGGCGGTTCGCAAGGCAGCATCTGCTGCGCCGCGTCGAGCACTTCGAACAACTCCGTCAACGGCGTACCGCCACGAGCGGTGATCACCAGTTCAGTCGGGTCGTAGCTGACAATGCCGCGGTGCGAGCGCGTGTCGAGTACTTCGCCCGCCACGCTGCGCCCCAGGAACGCCTTGCTGTTGGAACCCTGGATACGCAGCGGCGTGGCGTTTTCCAGGGCCTGGTTGACCTGCTCCAGCAGCGCGGCGCTGTCGTCGAAATCGTGTTCGCTGCCCATCAGAAGCGCTCCAGTTCGGGGAAGGGCAGCTGACCCATGTGGACATGCATGGCGCCAAACTCGGCGCAGCGATGCAGCGTCGGAATATTCTTCCCTGGGTTGAGCAGCCCGCTCGGGTCGAACGCGGCCTTGACCGCATGGAACACGGTCAGCTCATCGCCGTTGAACTGCGCGCACATCTGGTTGATCTTCTCGCGGCCCACACCGTGCTCACCGGTAATGCTGCCGCCGACCTCCACGCACAATTCGAGGATCTTGCCGCCCAGGGCTTCGGCGCGATCGAGCTCGCCCGGTTGATTGGCATCGAACAGGATCAGCGGATGCATGTTGCCGTCGCCAGCGTGGAAAACGTTGGCGACCCGCAGGCCGTATTCCGCCGATAACGCCGCGATGGCTTGCAGCACGCCGGGCAATTCCCGACGCGGGATGGTCCCGTCCATGCAGTAATAATCCGGCGAAAGGCGGCCCACCGCAGGAAACGCGTTCTTGCGTCCGGCCCAGAAGCGCACGCGTTCGGCCTCATCGCAAGCCTGGCGCACGTCGGTGGCGCCGGCCTGTTGCAACACTTGGCGCACGCGGTCGCAGTCGTCGTGGACGTCGGCTTCCACGCCATCGAGTTCGCACAACAGAATCGCTTCGGCGTCCACCGGGTAGCCGGCGTGGATGAAGTCTTCGGCGGCGCGAATGGCCAGGTTGTCCATCATTTCCAGACCGCCCGGGATGATCCCGGCGGCAATGATGTCACCCACCGCCCGGCCAGCCTTTTCAACCGAATCGAAGGCCGCCAGCAGCACTTTGGCCGTTTGCGGCTTGGGCAACAGTTTGACCGTGACCTCGGTGATCACCCCGAGCATGCCTTCGGAACCGGTGAACAACGCCAACAGGTCGAACCCCGGTGAGTCGAGGGCCTGGGAACCCAGGGTAAGGTGTTCGCCATCGACGGTGAGGATGTCGACCTTGAGCAGGTTGTGCACGGTCAGCCCGTATTTGAGGCAATGCACGCCACCGGCGTTTTCCGCGACATTGCCGCCGATTGAACAGGCGATCTGCGAAGAGGGATCCGGCGCGTAGTACAAGCCGAACGGCGCGGCCGCCTGGGAAATCGCCAGGTTGCGCACGCCCGGCTGGACCCGGGCGGTGCGGGCGGCGGGGTCGATGTGAAGGATGTTGTTGAAGCGCGCCATCACCAGCAGCACGCCTTTCTCCAACGGCAGCGCACCGCCGGACAAACCGGTGCCCGCGCCACGGGCGACGACGGGCACCTGGCGCGCGTGGCAGAGGCGAAGCACGCCTTGGACTTCTTCGATGTGACGCGGCAGCACCACCAGCATGGGCGTGGTGCGGTAGGCGGAGAGCCCGTCGCATTCGTACGGTTTGAGCGCTTCGCGCTGATGGAGGATTTCCAGGTCGGGAAGCTGGGTTTGCAGGGCCTGGAGCAGTGCATTTTTGTCCACGTCAGGCAAGACGCCGTCGACGCGTTCATCGTAGAGAATGTTCATGGTTCGCAGGCGACCCTCAAGTTGTTTTTATTCGAGGTCTGTTCTGATACGGCTGACTTGCATCATTGGTCCGAGGCGTTCTACTGTCCATGTGTTGTTGGACTGGTCGAACCAGTTCTTCGACCCTGTTCTTTTTGGCTGTTTGAAAATTCAATGAAAAATCAGCGAGCTATCGCTGTGTTTGAAAACCTCTGGATCCGATGACAGAGCTGGTCATACCAGTTGGAGATTCGATGGAAAGCTTCGAGACGCGCCGTAACCCGCAAGTCGCCGACGTGGTCTGCGAGCGCATAGAACGCCTGATCGTCGATGGCGTGCTCA
Organism: Pseudomonas alvandae; assembly: GCF_019141525.1. Classification (GTDB taxonomy): domain Bacteria; phylum Pseudomonadota; class Gammaproteobacteria; order Pseudomonadales; family Pseudomonadaceae; genus Aquipseudomonas; species Aquipseudomonas alvandae. The sequence continues at coordinate 3,916,655 of NZ_CP077080.1, read as the reverse complement.
AGACCGGGCAGCTGTTGCCTTCGGAACGGCGACTGACGGAAAAGCTCGGTGTCTCCCGCACCGCGCTTCGCGAGGGACTGAAGCTGCTGCGCGCACGTGGGATCATCAAGACTGAACAGGGCAAGGGGTCATTCGTGGCCGACTTGTCGGGGCATGGCTTGGCGTCGCCGCTGATGCACCTGTTCAGCTCGCAGCCACGCACGCTCTATGATCTGTTCGAGGTCCGCAGCCTGCTCGAAGGCGAGTCCGCGCGCCTGGCGGCCCTGCGCGGGACCGAGGCTGATTTCGTACTGATTACCCGCAGCTACGAGGCTATGCTCGACGCCCATAGCCGTCCCTTGGAGGCCAGCGTCCATGCCCGGCTCGACCATGCGTTTCACCTGGCGATCTGCGAGGCCTCGCACAATCCGGTGCTGGTGCAGACCTTGCGTTCGCTGACGGACTTGCTGCTCAGCTCAGTGTTCGCCTCGGTCAACAACCTCTACCACCGTGAGCCGCAAAAGCGCCAGATCGACCGCCAACACGCCCGGCTCTACAACGCCGTGACCGGGCGGCTGCCGGAGCAGGCGCGCAAGGCGGCCATCGCCCACATCCAGAGCATCTGCGAGAACCTCAGGGAAATCGAAAACGAAGAGCAACGCCTGGTGCGCGCCACGTTGCGGCTGGAGGGGTGGGCGTAGAGGTCAACAGTTGGGCAGGTGCCGACCTGGTTTCGGCTGAACGCTATCCTCTGTGGGAGCGAGCCTGCTCGCGAAGACGGCGGCACATTCAACATAGATGCAAGCTGATCCACTGTTTTCGCGAGCGTGCTCGCTCCCAGAAGGGATGGGTGGTGGACGCTGATCTTGATAACGACCCAAAAACCCATGTGGGAGCGAGCTTGCTCGCGAAAGCGGCGGCACATTCAACATAGATGCAAGCTGATCCACTGTCTTCGCGAGCGGGCTCGCTCCCACGAGGGATGGGTGGTGGACACTGATCTCATAAACGACCCAAAGCCCCATGTGGGAGCGAGCCTGCTCGCGAAGGCGGCGGCACATTCAACATTGATGCAAGCTGATCCACTGTTTTCGCGAGCGTGCTCGCTCCCACAAGGGATGGGTGGTGGACGCTGATCTTGATAACGACCCAAAAACCCATGTGGGAGCGAGCTTGCTCGCGAAGGCGGAGTGTCAGTCAAAAAGATGTAGCTGACCGGACGCCTTCGCGGGCAAGCCCGCTCCCACAGTTGTTTTGGGGTGGTTCCAAGGTTTGCGTACGCCACGGCGATCGTTGTGGGAGCAACTGTCCTGGATGGTTTGTTCCGTCGACCGCAGTTTCGGCTCAGTCGCTGCCTCCAGACCGAGCAAGCGCCTCCAGAACCTCAATCGCCCGCTGCGCATCTTCCCGACCCACGAAGATGTGGTCGTGGTAGTAGGCGGCGATGACGTTGCAACTGATGCCCGCGTTGCCCAAGGCTGTTGCGAAGGCGGCGGTCAACCCGACGGCATCCAGGGCGGAGTGCACGGTCAAGGTGATCCAGGCGGCGACGTAGTCGAAGTGCAGGCCCAGGGCCTGGGCCCTGTTGCGCTCGATGATGACGGTCAGGCCTTCCTTTTCCCGGAAACTGCCCAGTATTTCCTCGCCTTTGACGAGGTCCATGTCGGCGACGCAGCAGAAGACATAGTCCCCGTCGTTGAGCGTCGGGCTCATTGCGCTGAGCAATTTCGCAATCGATTTTTCGCCAGCCATGTCGGTTCACCGTTCGATGGATAAGGGGGCATTGGCTGGCGAGTGTTGTCGAAACGGATACCGCCTGCAACTACCTGCCTCCCGGGACCGAAGGAAGCAGGAAACCAAGCACCTCGTCGATCAAAAGCCCTGGCACTTCCTCCGCGATGTAATGCCCCGACGGCAACGCTTTCCCTTGCACGTCGGTCGCGACTTTTTGCCATTCACCCAGCGGATCGAAGCAACGGCCCACGACGCCGTCCGCTCCCCACAACGCGAGCAACGGCGTTGAGAGCTTTCGCCCGGCTTGCCGGTCGCTCCGGTCGTGCTCCAGATCGATGCTGGCGCTTGCTCGGTAATCCTCACACAGGCCATGAGCGGTGCCAGGGAGTGCCAGGCAGCGCAAGTACTCGGCAAATGCGGCGTCGGTGAAAGGCGCCATGCCAGCGCTGCGGGTGCCCATGACGCTGCGCAGGTAAAGCTCCGGATCAGCCTCGATGAGCGTTTCGGGAAACGGAGCTGGCCGGATCAGGAAGAACCAGTGCCAATAGGCTCGGGCGAACGCTTCGTTGGTTTGCTCATACATTGCCAGGGTCGGCGCGATATCCAGTGTGATCAAACGCTTCACTGCGTCCGGGTGGTCCATGGCCATGCGATGGGCGACGCGTGCGCCTCGGTCATGCGCCAGCACGTCAAATTTCACGAATCCCAGCGCGCGCATGAGCTCGAGTCCGTCTTGGGCCATTTCTCGCTTGGAGTAGGCGAGGTGCTCGGCGTCGCCTGCCGGTTTGTCGCTGTCACCGTAGCCACGAAGGTCCGCCGCGACCACGGTGAAATGCTCCGCCAAGGGTTCGGCGATCTTGTGCCACATGACGTGAGTCTGGGGATGCCCGTGGAGCAGCAGCAGGCCTTGGCCGCTCCCACCTTTGCGGTAGCTGACGGTGATGCCATTGACTTGGCATCGGCCCGATTCAAATGAGGCGAACATCGCTTGGTTCTCCTGCTGATGGTTGCGCTCATTGTAGGGCGCGCGCTCGCGGGTGCTAAGGCCCGGCGTGTGACGGCTTTCTTCACGAATCGTGCGCAACCTGACTCACCTCTGGCACAGCTGTCGCGGCAAATGCGACAACTGTCGCACGGCTGCACGATCCGCGAAACGAGCCGAAGACCCCGTAAAACGGGGCTTGCAGAGCTTTTCCAAACGGTGGCATGGGGGTTGCTCCTCTCCTGGTGCGCAGCGCAATGGCTTCGCTACTAATAAGAACCAGGAGTCCTCCCATGACACAGATTGGCCTCGCCGTGCCTACTGCTTCTCGGAACGCGCCCCTTCGCGTTCCTCTCAAGACGCTATTTGTCGTGCTGGCGCTTACCTTCCATACCGTCCCGGGCTGGGCGCAGGACCTGCCGGCGAATGTCGACGGCAAGCGCATCATCGCCGCCGACCAGGAACCCGGTAACTGGATGAGTACCGGCCGCACCTACGACGAGCAACGCTACAGCCCGTTGAAGAAGATCAGCGACCAGAACGTCGGCCAGTTGGGGCTCGCCTGGAGCTACAAACTGGACCTGGATCGCGGTGTCGAGGCCACGCCCATCGTGGTCGACGGCGTGATGTATACGACCGGTCCGTTTTCGGTGGTCTACGCCCTGGATGCGCGCGACGGCAAGTTGATCTGGAAGTACGACCCCAAGTCCGACCGCAACCGCGCCGGCGAGGCTTGTTGCGACGCGGTCAACCGGGGCGTCGCGGTGTGGAAGGGCAAGGTTTACGTGGGTGTGCTCGATGGTCGTCTTGAAGCCATCGACGCCAAGACCGGCCAGCGCGCCTGGTCGGTGGACACCCGGGCCGATCATTCGCGCAGCTACACCATCACCGGGGCCCCGCGAGTGGTCAATGGCAAAGTCGTGATCGGCAACGGCGGCGCCGAGTTCGGCGTACGCGGTTATGTCACCGCCTACGACGCGGAGACCGGCAAGCAGGCCTGGCGCTTCTTCACGGTGCCGGGTGATCCCAAGTTGCCGCCGGAAGACAAGGCCATGGCCATCGCCGCCAAGACCTGGCACGGCGAGGCCTATGTGGCCCAGGGCGGTGGCGGCACGGCCTGGGATTCCTTTGCGTTCGACCCGGACTTGAACCTGCTCTACATCGGTGTGGGCAATGGTTCGTTATGGGACCCGAAATGGCGGAGCCAGGCCAAGGGCGACAACCTGTTCCTGTCGTCCATCGTCGCGGTCAACGCCGATACGGGCGAGTACGCCTGGCACTACCAGACCACGCCGGGGGACGCCTGGGACTACACCGCCACCCAGCACATGATCCTCGCGGAACTGCCGATCGATGGAAAGCCGCGCAAGGTGCTGATGCAGGCGCCGAAGAACGGTTTTTTCTACGTGATCGACCGCGCCACGGGTGAGCTGTTGTCGGCCAAGGGCATCGTGCCGCAGAGCTGGACCAAAGGCATGGACATGAAGACAGGCCGGCCCATCGTCGATGACGAGAATGCCGCGTACTGGAAGGATGGCAAGCGCAAGCTGGTCACGCCCGCGTTCTGGGGCGCCCACGACTGGCAGCCGATGTCCTACAACCCGAACACCGGCCTGGTGTATATCCCGGCGCACATCATGTCCGCCTACTACGAGCACATTCCCGAGGCGCCGAAGCGCAACCCGTTCAAGAGCATGTACCAACTGGGCCTGCGCACCGGGATGATGCCGGAGGACGCCGATGGGCTGTTGGAAATGGCCAAGGGCTGGTCGGGCAAGCTGATCGCCTGGGACCCGGTCAAGCAACAACCGGCCTGGGAAGTGCCCTATGTGACGATCTTCAACGGCGGCACCTTGAGCACCGCCGGCAACCTGGTGTTCGAGGGCAGCGCCGACGGCCGGGTGATCGCCTATGCCGCCGACAGCGGCAAGAAACTCTGGGAGCAGCCGGCGGCCAGCGGTGTGATGGCGGCGCCGATTACCTACAGCGTGGACGGTGAGCAGTACGTGACGTTCATGGCCGGATGGGGCGGCGCCTTCTCGACCTTTGCCGGTGCCTTGTCCTTGCGCGCCGGGGTCCGGCCGTTCTCCCAGGTGTTGACCTACAAGCTGGGCGGCACGGCGAAACTCAACGAGCCGGCACCGCTCGCCGACACCCCGAAACCGCCGCCCCTGACCGGCGACCTGGCCGCAGTGGACGCCGGCGCCAAGCTCTACGACGGCTATTGCTCCCAATGCCACGGCATTCATGCAGTCAGCGGCGGCGTGCTGCCGGACCTGCGCAAGCTGACGGCGGAAAAACACCAGATGTTCCTCGGCATTCTCTACGGCGGTCGAGTGCCGGATGGCATGCCGTCCTTCGCCGACGCCTTCACGCCGGAACAGGTGGAGCAGATCCATCAATACCTGATCAAGCGCGCCCACGACCTGCAGCAGGAAGGCGGGGTCTGGAAAACCTTCACCGCCAAATGAATGCACCTGCATCGTTCTGAAACTGACCGCGAGAGCAAGCACATGACCGAGATCATCAATTACCAGAACTTCATCGCCAACGCCTTCATTCCCAGCGACCCAAGCATTGAGGTGCACAACCCGGCCAACGGCGCTTTACTGGCGCGGGTGCCCGAAGCCAGCGGCGAGCAAGTCGAAGCGGCGATTGCCGCAGCGCGCAAGGCGCAAAAAAGCTGGGCCGCCCGCCCGGCCATCGAGCGCGCCGGCTACCTGCGCAAAATCGCCAGCAAAGTGCGCGACAACGCCGAACGACTCGCCCATATCATCACCGCCGAGCAAGGCAAAGTGCTGGGATTGGCGCGGGTGGAAGTCAACTTCACCGCCGATTACCTGGACTACATGGCCGAGTGGGCACGGCGCCTTGAGGGCGAGGTGCTGACCAGCGACCGCGCTGGCGAAAGCATATTCCTGCTGCGCAAGCCCCTGGGTGTGGTGGCCGGTATCCTGCCGTGGAATTTTCCGTTCTTCCTGATCGCTCGCAAGATGGCGCCGGCGCTGGTGACCGGTAATACCATTGTGATCAAGCCCAGCGAAGAAACGCCCATCAACTGCTTCGAGTTTGCCCGTCTGGTGGCCGAGACCGACCTGCCGGCCGGGGTGTTCAATGTCGTCAGCGGCACGGGGGCGACCGTGGGGCATAACCTGACCCGCCATGCCGGCATCGACTTGATCAGCTTCACCGGCAGCGTCGGCACCGGCTCGCGGATCATGGCCGCGGCGGCGCCGAACATCACCAAGCTCAACCTGGAACTCGGCGGCAAGGCGCCGGCCATCGTGCTGGCGGACGCCGACCTGGACCTCGCGGTCAAGGCGATCACGGCTTCGCGGGTGATCAACACCGGGCAAGTCTGCAACTGCGCCGAGCGGGTGTATGTCGAGCGCAAGGTCGCCGATCAGTTCATCGAGCAGATCGCCGCCGCGATGGCCGCGACCCGCTACGGCGACCCGTTGGCCGAGGACAATCTGGACATGGGGCCGCTGATCAACCAGGCGGCGCTGGACAAGGTTGCGCGGATGGTCACCATTGCCAAGGAGCAGGGGGCTGAAGTGGTCACGGGCGGCGCGGTGGCCGACAAGGGCCAGGGCTTCCATTACCAGCCGACGGTGCTGGCTGGGTGTGGTGGCGAGATGGCGATCATGCGCCAGGAGATCTTCGGCCCGGTGCTGCCGATCCAGATTGTCGAAGGCCTGGACGAAGCCATCGCCCTGGCCAATGACAGCGAGTACGGCCTGACGTCATCGATCTACACCCGCAGCCTGAGTGCCGCCATGCGCGCGAGCAACGAGCTGGATTTCGGCGAAACCTACATCAATCGAGAGAACTTCGAAGCGATGCAGGGCTTCCATGCCGGGGCGCGCAAGTCCGGCATTGGCGGCGCGGACGGCAAGCACGGCTTGTATGAGTACACCCATACCCACGTGGTTTACATCCAAGTGTGATCTGGCGAGAAAAATGCCGGCACCCGCAAGGGCGCCGGCATTTTTCTGGGCGTATCAGAACTGGTCGTTGGGCGCGACGACGCCATGCTTTTTCATCTTGCGGTACAGCGTGGAGCGGGAGATGCCCAGGTCGGTAGCGGCGGCACTGATGTTCCAGCGATGCTGGCGCAGGGTTGCCAGCAGGCGACGGGACTCTTCGTCGCCCAGCTGTTCGCCCAAGCTGACGGCCAACGGTGTGGTGTTGGCGGACAGTGACAGGCGCTGTGGCGCCAGCACTTCGCTGGGCAAGCAGTCCAGGTCGATAACGCCGTTTTCAGCCAGGGCCACCGCGTAGCGCAGGCTATTGAGGAGTTGGCGGATATTGCCGGGCCAGTGGTAGTCGAGCAGGCACTGACGGGCATCCGCTTTCAGTCGTAGCGCGCGGGTTTCGTCCTGTGCCGCGAGCAGTTGCTCGATCAGCGCGGCGCGGTCACTGCGTTCGCGCAAGGCGGGCAGCGCCAGGTTCATGCCGGCGAGCCGATAGAACAGATCTTCGCGAAAGCGCTTCTCGCCGATCATCGTGGGCAGGTCCTGGTGAGTCGCCGAGATCACCTGGATGTCCAGCGCCACCGGCACTTCAGCCCCCAGCGGCGCGATTTCCCGCTCCGCCAGCACCCTTAGCAAGCGGGTTTGCAAATGGGCGGGCATGTCGCCAATTTCATCGAGAAACAGCGTGCCGCCATTCGCCAGTTCCAACTTGCCCTTCATGCCTTTTCGGTTCGCGCCGGTAAAGCTGCCGGCGCGATAGCCGAACAGCTCGCTCTCGATCAGGGTCTCCGGAATGGCTGCGCAATTGAGTGCGACGAAAGGCCCAGCGCGACGAAGGCTGGCGTGGTGGATCGCGCGGGCAAAGGCTTCCTTGCCGGTGCCGGTCTCGCCGGTAATCAAAATCGGGATGCCTTTGTCGATCACCTTGCGCACCCGGTGGACGCTCTGTTGCAGTTGGGGGTCGAGGCCGGCGAGTTGTTGCAGGTCCGGGTGTGCGTCAGGGGCAGGGCGGGCGACGGGGCGGGGGCGGTGCTGTTGAGACGGGATCCGCAGGCCGACCTCCAGCAACGCCTCATCCCGCAGACCACGCAAACGCACGCCTTGGGCGCCACCGTTGGTGAGTTTGAGCAGCTCGTCCACCGTGGTTGGCAGCAGGCGATCGATGACGGTGCCCAGCAGTGCCGGACCCTCAGCCAAGTCCAGGGCGACAAAGGCGGCACGGTTGGCGCCGATGATGCGACCGCTTTCATCAAGCGCCAGTAACTGTTCGTTGGCCAAGTCGGCGATTTCATCGAGGGGCTTGAGGGACAAGGTCAAGCGGTCGCGGTAGCTCTGGCGGAAATGTGCATTTTCGATCAGGCGCGCATACATGATCACCAGTTGCAGCGTCAGGTATTGGCTTTCCCGAGGGCCTGCGCTGTTCATGCAGGTCGCGTTCAGGCAGCCGCGCAGCAGGCCCTGTGCATCGAAAATGGGCGCTACCGAACAGCTCAGGCCGAAATTGGACGCCAGGAAATGCTCCTCCCGATGAATGATCAATGGCTGCGCGGCAGCCAGCGTTGTGCCAATGCCATTGGTGCCCACCACCGATTCCTCCCACTGCGCACCCACCACCAGCCCTGATTGCGTATAGATGTCGGGCTGGTCGGGCAGCCGGGAGTCCAGGGTGATGCCGCGCTCGTCGCTCAGCAGCACGGCAAAGCCGGCGGGCACCACGCGCCGGGCCAGACCGCTGACGCCCTGGCTGGCGATGGAAAGATACTGCTGGTGTTGTTCCTGATGACGCCGGATATCCTCGGCGCTGAGGATGTTCTTGCGGCTCGCCGCACCGGGATCGAGCCGGTGCTCCACGACGCTGCGGTACCAGGACTGGGCGATGACGCCATCGGGCTTCAGGCCGCGTCCGGAAAAATGGTCGTTGACGAAGGCCGCCAGTTCGCTGGGGATCGGCTGCGCGCTGTGCAGGGTCATGAAAGGCTCCCATCGGGCGTGACGCCCGCGCAGGGCTTTCACGGCAATCTTGTTATTAGGCTCTGTACGAAATGTATCCGCACTCACCCATACTGCGTTGAAACGGGGCTCGGAATGCTCATGTACTCCAGTACACTCCGCTTCCTCGCCCCGTTTCGCCTTGTCTGGCTTTCGCGCGAACACATTTCGTACAGACCCTAGGGGATGGTCTGCGTTGCAGATATCTACCATAGACGCTGGCGCGCAAGTTTTCACCGTTGGATTGCAGGTCCGGATCCCGCTTCGTCACTTCCTCAAAAATACTTTCAACGCCCGAACGATGTCGCAGGTCGATTGATCCGCGATGCGCCCTGGCACCTGGTCAAACATATGGGGCGCGCCAGGATAGACGTGAAGCTCCAGGGCGACCCCAGCGCGAGACAGCCTCATCGCAAAATCGACGTCTTCCTCGAGAAACAGATCTTGCGCACCGACCGCGATGAACGTCGGCGGCAGGTTGCAAAGGTCTGGTTGCAGGGCCGGTGAAAACAGGCCGACACGATCATCGTCCAGGGCGTAGCCTCCGCGCAGGCACTGCCAGCAGAACTGATTGGGCTCCGGCAGCCAACTGAACGTGGCTGTTTTCCTGCTCGGGTAGGGGGATTGTGCTGAGCCTGTGCGGTGATCGAGCATCGGGTACATGAGCGCCTGGCCGGCCAGCGAAAACCGGCCTTTGTCGCGGACCATGATGGCCAATGCGGCGGCAAGCGCGCCACCGGCGCTATGGCCCATGATTGCAACGCGCCAGGAATCCAGGCCCAGGTCCTGACTGTTTTCGAACAGCCAGGCGAGGGCGCTGTAACAGTCATCGAGGGGGGCAGGAAAAGGATGTTCGGGCGCCAGTCGATAATCCACCGCAACGATGAGGGCCCCCAACTCGTCGGCCAGGTCCGCCAGGAGGTCATCGGCCATCTCGGGCTTTCCGAGTACGAAGCCACCGCCATGGATGGACAGGATCGCCGGAAGCTTCGCATCTGGCGCGAGGCCTTTCGGCCGGTAGAGGCACAGGCGCAAATGCTCGGCATCGGCGCCAGGAATCCAGCACACTTCACATCGCACGTGGTGCTCGGGTTTGAAGGTCGAATGAACTCGGGCGCGGATGGCCGGCAGCGTGCTCAGCGACCATTGTTCCGCGCCCGAGGCCACAAGACCGCTGAACGCGGGATCGAGCCAATCATCAGGCATCAGGTTTCGCTCCCTTTTGCTTGGAACCGCCGGGTACCTGTTGCCGGTACCCGGCGCTTGCCCTTAAAGCCAGGCTTTGATTTGCGCGCAAACGGCCTGGGTGGAAATACCGTAGCGATCATGCAGCGTCGGCAGCGCGCCCGCGTCGAGGAAGGCGTCTGGCAACGCGATTTGCCTGAATGTCGGGGTCACGCCATTGCGCAACAGGACCCCGGCAACCGCTTCGCCCAGCCCGCCGATGATGGAGCTGTTTTCCGCGGTCACCACCAGTCGCCCTGGCTTTCTGGCCTCGGCGAGCAGGGTGTGTTCGTCCAGCGGCTTGATGGTCGGCATGTGCAGGACCGCGACATCGACGCCGTCGGCCTGCAGTTGCTTGGCGGCTTCCAAGGCACGCATCGTCATCAACCCGGTGGAAATGATCAGCACATCATTGCCGGTACGCAGGGTCTTGGCCTTGCCGATCTCGAACGTGTAGCCGTATTCGTCCAGCACCAAGGGCACGTTACCGCGCAGCAAACGCATGTAGACCGGGCCTTGGTGGGCGGCGATGGCCGGTACAGCCTGCTCGATTTCCAACGCGTCACAGGGGTCGACGATCATCAGGTTGGGCATGGCGCGGAAGATCGCCAGGTCGTCCGTGGCCTGGTGGCTCGGACCGTAACCGGTGGTGAGGCCTGGCAAGCCACAGACGATCTTGACGTTGAGGTTCTCCTCGGCGATCGCCATGCAAATGAAGTCGTAGGCCCGACGGGAAGCGAACACCGCGTAGGTCGTGGCAAACGGCACGAAACCTTCCCGGGCCATGCCCGCCGCGGCGCTCATCAGCAACTGCTCGGCCATGCCCATCTGGTAGAAACGATCCGGATGGGCCTTGGCGAAGATGTGCAAGTCGGTGTATTTGGACAGGTCGGCGGACAGGCCGACGATGTCCGGGCGCTGGTCCGCCAATGCGGCCAGCGCATGGCCGAATGGTGCTGTTTTCGTCGCCTGTCCTTCGGCGGCAATCGAGGCGATCATCGCTGAGGTGGTCAAGCGTTTCTTGCCCGGCTGGCCCATCGCATTCGGTGTGTTGGCGGCGTTGCTCATGAGTGTTTTCCTTCTTCAAGGTTGTTCAGCGCCAGGTCCCACTCGTGTTCTTCGACGCGGATGAAATGGGTCTTCTCGCGGTTTTCCAGGAACGGCACACCCTTGCCCATGCGTGTATCGCAGATGATCACCCGGGGCTGGCTGGAAGGGTGGTTACGCGCCGCATCGAATGCCGTCACCAGGGCATCCAGGTCGTTGCCGTCGACGCGTTGAGTGAACCAGCCAAAGGCTTGCCAGCGGTCAACGATCGGCTCGAACGAAAGGATTTCGCTGGAGTAGCCATCGGCCTGCTGGTTGTTGACGTCGACGATGGCAATCAGGTTGTCGAGCTTCCAGTGCGACGCCGACATCACGGCTTCCCAGGTCGAGCCTTCGTTCAATTCACCGTCCGACAGCAGGTTGTAGATGAAGGCGGGCGAGCCTTTGCGCTTCAGGCCCAGGCAGGCACCTACGGCGATGCCCAGGCCTTGGCCGAGGGAGCCTCCGGTGATTTCCATGCCCGGCGTGTACGTCGCCATGCCCGACATGGGCAGCCGGCTGTCGTCCGCGCCATAGGTTTCCAGCTCATCGAGGGGAACGATCCGGGCCTCGATCAAGGCCGCGTACAACGCGATCGCGTAATGGCCGATGGAGAGATAGAAGCGATCACGTTGCTCCCACTCAGGGTCTTCAGGCCGATGGTTCATGGCGTGGAAGTACGCGACTGCCAGCAGGTCGGCGGCGCCCAGGGCTTGGCCGACGTAGCCTTGTCCCTGGACCTGACCCATGCGCAGTGCATGACGACGGATATTGTGGGCGCGGTCGGCCAGGGACGTGGATGAAGCAGATGAAAGCGAGCGAGTCATGGTGGAACTCCGGTGACTTAACGATTGACCAGGGCGGCGGGAATGCGCAGCACCAGCAAGGCGCCGCCCAGCAGTACGCCGGTGATCAGGTACATGCCGATGGCGCTGGAAC